>NZ_JBLWNV010000002.1:0-388992 GCF_048452805.1 Pantoea sp. K16
AAGCCGCGGTTCAGGCCGCTATCGCCCGCGCCAAAGCGAAGAAAGCCGCACAGGCGGAAAGTGAGGCACAGGCCGCAGGCGACAGCGCTGCAGAGGCTGCGCCGGACGCCGCCGCTGAAATCGATCCGCGTAAAGCCGCAGTTCAGGCCGCTATCGCCCGCGCCAAAGCGAAGAAAGCCGCACAGGCGGAAAGTGAGGCGGATGCCGCTTCACGTGATGCCGCAGCACTGGCCACCGCCGCGCATTTTGCGGTGGATAAAGCGGAGCAGGCCCAGGAGCAGGCAAACAACGCCAATGCAGAACCTGAACAGGCACCTGAACTGAATCAACCCGATGATGCGCGCAAGGCCGCTATTGCTGCCGCCATCGCCCGTGCCAAAGCGCGTAAAGCGCAGTCGTCTACGACGCTTGAGGATTAAATGGCTTTTCGTATCGCAAGTTCTCCTTACACCCATAATCGCCGCAGCACCGGCAATATCATGCTGCTGGTGGTGCTGGCCGCGGTGCCAGGTTTTGCTGCACAGTGTTATTTCTTTGGCTACGGCACCTTTTTACAGGTCTTACTGGCGACGCTGACCGCCTGGCTGACAGAGGCAGCGATTCTGCGACTGCGCAAAGCGCCCGTTGCCAGCACCCTCGCGGATAACTCGGCGCTGCTGACCGCCGTCCTGATCGGTATCAGCCTGCCGCCGCTGGCGCCGTGGTGGCTGGTGGTGATCGGTACCCTGTTTGCTGTCGTCATTGCGAAACAACTCTATGGCGGACTGGGCCAGAACCCGTTTAACCCGGCGATGGTCGGCTATGTGGTCCTGCTCATCTCCTTCCCGGTGCAGATGACCAGCTGGTTGCCGCCCGATACGCTTCAGGCGATCAAACCCGGGCTGATGGACAGCCTGTGCATGGTGTTCCGGGGCCACACGCTGGCGGGTGAAACCATGCAGCAGCTACAGATGGGTGTCGATGGCATCAGCCAGGCGACGCCGCTTGATACGTTTAAAACTGGTTTACGCGCGGGTCACAGTGCTGAACATCTGCTGGCGCAGCCGATTTACAGCGGCGTGCTGGCGGGCCTCGGCTGGCAGTGGGTTAACGTGGGTTATCTGGCCGGCGGCCTGTTCCTGTTGTGGAAAAATGCTATCCGCTGGCATGTCCCTGCCGCCATGCTGCTGTCACTGGCCTTCTGCGCGACGCTGGGCTGGTTCTTCTCACCAGAATCGCTGAACAGCCCGCTGATTCATCTTTTCTCCGGTGCCACCATGCTGGGTGCGTTCTTCATTGCCACCGATCCGGTGACCGCTTCAACCACCAACCGTGGCCGCCTGGTGTATGGCGCGCTGATTGGACTGCTGGTCTGGCTGATCCGCAGCTTTGGCGGTTATCCCGATGGCGTAGCGTTTGCTGTGCTGCTGGCGAACATCTGTGTGCCGCTCATCGATTACTACACCCAGCCGCGCGTTTACGGCCATCAGAAGGATTAAGCGATGCTGGAGACGATTCGCAAAAATGGGGTAACGCTGGCGATTTTTGCCGCGATCACCACCGCCGCCACGGCAGTGGTAAATACCGTAACCAGGCCGACGGTGGAACATCAGACCCTGTTGCAGCAGAAAAACCTGCTGGACCAGGTGGTGCCTGTTGAGCTTTATGACAACAACATCCAGCAGGACTGTTACGTTGTCACGGATGCAGCGCTGGGCAACAGTGCGCCGCACCATCTCTTCCTGGCGCGTAAAGGTGGCCAGCCGGTCGCGGCTGCGCTGGAGACGACTGCACCTGACGGCTATTCTGGTGCGATACAGATGCTGGTCGGTGCCGATTTCCAGGGTAAAGTATTGGGCGTGCGGGTGATTGAACACCACGAAACGCCCGGTCTGGGGGATAAGATCGAACTGCGTATCTCTGACTGGATCAACAGCTTTAATGGCAAAGTGGTTCATGGTCCGGCGGATAAAGCTTTTGCGGTTAAAAAAGATGGCGGTGAATTCGATCAGTTCACCGGTGCCACCATTACCCCACGCGCGGTGGTCAATGCAACCAAACGCACCGCGCTGTTAATGAAAACGCTTCCGGAGAGACTCTCTTCGTTACCGGTATGTGGAGACGCAAATGAGTGAAGCTAAAAGCCTGCTGGTCGGTGGATTATGGAAGAACAACTCAGCGCTGGTGCAGCTGCTGGGCCTCTGTCCGCTGCTGGCGGTTACGGCAACCGCCACCAACGCGCTGGGTTTAGGTCTGGCGACCACGCTGGTGCTGACCCTGACTAACAGTTTTATTTCCGCCTCGCGCCGCTGGGTGCCATCGGAAATTCGTATCCCGATATATGTGATGATCATCGCCTCGGTAGTGAGCTGTGTACAGATGCTGATCAACGCCTATGCCTATGGTCTTTATCAGTCGCTGGGCATTTTTATCCCGCTGATCGTGACCAACTGTATCGTGGTTGGTCGTGCTGAAGCCGTCGCCTCTAAAAGCAGCATCCCGCTTGCCGCGCTGGATGGCTTCGCCATCGGCATGGGCGCGACCTGCGCCATGGTGGTGCTGGGATCGCTGCGCGAAATTATCGGCAGCGGCACCCTGTTTAACGGTGCCGACCAGCTGCTCGGTCCCTGGGCGAAGTCGCTGCGTATCGAAGTGGTCCATTTCGACTCGCCAATGCTGCTGGCGATGCTGCCGCCAGGCGCCTTTATCGGCCTGGGCATGATGCTGGCCGGAAAATATCTGATCGATCAGAAGATGAAACAGCGGGCAGCACTGCGTGCTCAGGCGGCTGAAACCGCGCCCCCTCAGGACGCTGTCGGGAAACCGGTGTGAATCAGACCAAACGCACCGAAATTCTCCGCCGGCTGCAGCAGAATAATCCGCATCCGACCACCGAACTCAACTTCAGCACGCCGTTTGAGTTGCTGATCGCGGTGCTGCTCTCGGCGCAGGCGACCGATGTCAGCGTGAACAAAGCCACCGCAAAGCTCTATCCGGTGGCCAATACGCCTGCCGCGATGCTGGCGCTGGGTGTGGATGGCGTGAAGGAGTACATTAAAACCATCGGCCTGTTTAACAGCAAAGCGGAAAATGTGATTAAAACCTGCCGCATTCTGCTTGAGCAGCACAACGGCGAAGTGCCGGAAGATCGTGCGGCACTGGAAGCCCTGCCCGGTGTCGGCCGTAAAACCGCCAATGTGGTGCTCAACACCGCCTTTGGCTGGCCGACGATTGCCGTCGATACTCATATCTTTCGCGTCAGCAACCGGACGAAATTTGCGCCGGGTAAGAATGTGGAAGAGGTGGAGCAGAAGCTGCTGAAGGTGGTTCCGGCGGCGTATAAGGTTGATTGCCATCACTGGCTGATTCTGCACGGTCGCTACACCTGCGTAGCGCGTAAACCCCGCTGTGGCTCCTGCCTGATTGAAGATCTCTGCGAGTATCCCGACAAAGTCGAGTGATTGCACTGATGAAAGACCCGCTGCGGCGGGTTTTTTATTATCCGGCGATCACTTCTGCTAACGCGTCTCCTGCCCGATCCCCCTTTTCGCTGCTCTCCCTGTTCGTACGAATAACAGTACAGTTTGTCGGGTTGTTACATTGATGTTGATGATGGAAAATCGCCGCCCCTGACGATAAGAAAATGTTATGACACAGTGAGTAAAGTAATGAACAAAAGCGCTTCTGCCGGAAGCCATCCTCTGCGCCTGTTTCTGGCGCGCCTCTGGCCACATCCGCTGGCAGTGAGTAAAAAGCATGTGGTGATCGCCGGACTGGGTGCCGGTATCGGCTTGATCCTGACCAGCCTGCTGAGCCACTGGGTGCTGGGCGAACTGAACCTGTGGTTTGTCGCGCCGGTCGGTGCCTCGGCGGTTTTACTCTTTGGTTTGCCCGCCAGTCCGCTGGCTCAGCCGTGGGCAATCGTCGGCGGCAACAGCCTGTCAGCGCTGGCGGGCGTTACCGTCAGCCAGCTGATCCCGGATCCTGCCCTTGCCTGCGGCGTCGCAGCCTGTGTGGCGATCCTGTTAATGTTCCAGCTGCGCTGTCTGCATCCGCCCGGCGGTGCCGTTGCGCTGACCGCTATTCTGGGCGGCCCTTCGGTGCAGCAGCTTGGATATCACTTTGTCCTGACGCCGATCCTGCTCAACTCACTGACCCTGGCCCTGCTGGCTCTGCTGTTTAATAATCTGGCCGGTCGTCGCTATCCGCATCCGCTGGCCCCGGAAGAAGTTAAACCCGATCCGGTAGCCATGCCGGTCCCGCTGACGCGTGCGGATCTGCATCAGGCTTTACAGGACGGTGAACTGCTGGATATTGACGAGGATGATTTGCAGGCGCTGCTGCTGCGTGCTGAAGAGATTGCCCAGCGCCGTCAGTTCAGTGGCTGAAACCTGTCTGCCCGCACTGTTACATCTTTCACTGTCGGCGCGACTTCTGGCATTCAGGTCTCCCCTCAACCCTGGTCCTGAGAAGTTGATCGCTGCCACAGTTTTACTCTGCCGCTTCGCCCACGCCACTCCGTAACATACTGATAACACAACCGTCCAGGCCGTACGCCCATCGGCTCCTGGGCGGATGCCCATAGAGCTGGCCTTTTCAGCGCCCTACACTTTGCTCTTCTTTACGTTTCTCACGAGGAAGACCGATGGATAGCGCCTTGTCCCCGCAGCACGATGAGCTGATCGCCTCCGCCATCAAAAAGTTCTTCACCCATATCATCCCGATGCTGGTGGTGATGCTGATTATTAACCAGATCGACCGCGCCAATATTGGCTTTATCAAAGCGGAGTTGCGCACCGATGCCGGGATCAGCGCGGCGGCCTTTGGGCTGGGCGCGGGCCTCTTTTTTATCGGCTATGCGCTGTTTGAGGTGCCGAGCAACCTGATGATGAAGCGCTTCGGCGCCCGCGTCTGGCTGACGCGCATTATGATTACCTGGGGACTGGTGGTGGTCCTGACCGGTTTCGTCACCTCACCGATCCAGTTTTACCTGCTGCGTTTTTTACTTGGCGTAGCGGAAGCAGGCTTCTTTCCTGGCGTGCTGTTCTATTTTCGTCAGTGGGTGCCCAATGCCTGGCGCGGCCGCGCCACCGCGATGGTGCTGAGTGCCACCGCTGGCGCCTTTCTCTTCTCCGGCCCCATCACCGGCGCGATCCTGATGATGCACAATTTCATGGGGATTGCAGGCTGGAAGTGGGTGATGTTTCTCGAAGGCGGTGCGTCGGTGCTGGTCGGCATTCTCGCCGCCTGGGTGCTGGTGTCACGACCTGGCGAGGCGCGCTGGCTGAGTGCTGCGGAGAAACAGGCGCTGGTGCAGCAGCTGCAGAATGAAGAGACGCAGCGTGACGAGCTTAACCGCGAGCCAGGCAAAATGTCGCTGCTACGTAATCGCAGCCTGCTGTTCTTCTGCGCGATCTTTTTCACTATGACCATGACCGGCTATACGCTGGTGTTCTGGCTGCCGCAGATTATTCAGCGCATTCAGGGCTTCAGCAGTTTTGGCATCGGCATTCTCACCGCCGTGCCCTGGCTGTGCGCCATTATTGCTATTAATCTGCTGAGCCGCTTTTCAGACCGCCACCGCGACAAGCTCGATAAAGCGCTGGGTGTCGCCATGCTGGTCGCGGCCTGCGGTACCTTTATGGCCACGCTGGGTTCCCCGTGGTTTGGCTTCCTGGCGATGATCGTGGCCTGTATCGGCTCGAAAGTCAGCGCGACCTTTTTCTGGCCGATGCCACAGGGAGAGCTGCCCGCCTCGATTGTCGCGCCCGGCATTGCGCTGGTGAATTCCGTTGGCAACCTTGGCGGCTTCTTCGCACCGACGGTGTTTGGCTATCTGGAGATGAAGACCGGCTCTACTACCGGCGGTCTCTATGCGCTGACCAGCGTCTCGCTGCTGACCGGGCTGTGGCTGCTGCTGCGCCGCAAGCCATCCCCGCCTTCCCTTGATCCTATGGAGAATCAACATGTCAGACAGTCCAGTCATTAAAACAATGCGGGTAGTGCCGGTCGCCGGATATGACAGCATGCTGCTGAACATTGGCGGCGCACACAACTGCTACTTTACCCGTATCCTGGTGATCCTGACTGACTCGGCTGGCCGTACCGGCGTCGGCGAAAGTCCCTGTCACGCTTCAACGCTGGCGTTGCTTGAGCGCTTTCGTCCGCAGATTGAGGGCAGCGAACTCCTGCGGCTGAATGCCACCATCGCCACGCTGTTTGCCAGCGACGCGCGACACCAGCAGACCGCGCATACCGACGACATTCATATTCCGCAGATGAACCCGGAGAAGTTTTACAACGCCACCGCGGCGATTGAAGCGGCGCTGCTTGATCTGCTGGGTCAGCACCTGAATCTGCCGGTGGCCGAGTTACTTGCCAGCGGCAAGCAGCGCGATCGGGTGCCGGTCCTCGGCTATCTGTTCTATATCGCCGACCGTAACCTGACCAGCATGAACTATCAGGCGGGCCACGCGGGTGGTGATGCCTGGCTGCAACTGCGTCATGAGAAAGCGATGGACGCGGAAGGCGTGGTGCGGCTGGCGGAGGCGGCAGCGGAGCGCTATGGCTTCCGCGATTTCAAACTCAAGGGCGGTGTACATCACGGCGAAGTGGAAGTGGAGACGGTCAATGCCCTGCTGGCGCGCTTCCCGCAGGCGCGGGTAACGGTTGATCCCAACGCCAGCTGGTCGCTGGATGAGGCCATTTATTATGGCAAACAGCTGGCGGGCCGCATTCCCTATCTGGAAGATCCCTGCGGCGCGGAGCATGGCTATTCCGGCCGGGAAACGCTGGCAGAATTCAGGCGGGCCACCGGCGTTCCGGTTGCCACGAATATGATCGCCAATGACTGGCGACAGTTGCAGCATGCGCTGCAGCTGAATGCCATCGACATCCCCCTGGCCGACCCACACTTCTGGACGATGCGTAACGCACACACCGTGGCGCAGCTCTGCCATGAGTGGGGCCTGACCACCGGCTGCCACTCAAACAACCACTTTGACGTGTCGCTGGCGATGGTGGCGCATCTGGGGGCCGCCGCACCCGGTGATCGCCTGACCGCCTTTGATACCCACTGGATCTGGCAGGATGGTCAGCAGCTGACGCAGCATGCGCCGCAGATTCGGGATGGCTATCTGGAACTGCCAGAGGGGCCAGGGCTGGGGATTACCCTGAATATGGAACGGGTTGAAGCGGCACATGCGCTCTACAACTCCCTACCGGACAAAAACCGAAACGATGCGCTGGGCATGCAGTTTCTGATCGATAACTGGTCCTTTAACGCAAAACGTCCGGCCATGCTGCGCTGATGAGCATCACTCTGTGACAGTGTCACAGAGTGATCGCGTTTAGCGTTGCGCCAGCGCCGCCTGCATCCAGGCAATCACCAGCGGAGAATCTTTGTCCTGCAGTGCGGCGCGTTCCGACTGAAACAGCGTCGCGACATAGAATGGGTGATCTGGTAGCTCAACGCCACGCACATCGCCCGCGTTGTCCCAGGCAGTAATGCGCAGCGTATTATCGCCCAGCGCTGCACTGAATTCCGGGTTAACACCAAAGTTACAGTGATAACCTTCATCGCTCTCCAGCACGCCGTAGGCTCTGGCAATGCGTGACCCGGGTTCGAACCTCACCGTGCCGCGCTGTTCCACCAGCGAGCAGCTCAGCGGGGCAATCACCATCCTCCCCTCGGTGTCTGTCTCGGCATGACTGGCATCCTGCCAGCCCAGTACGTTGCGCGCATATTCGATCAGCGCATACTGGAATCCACCGCAGGAGCCAAGAAAAGGCTTTCCGGTTTCACGCACCCAGCGGAGTGTGTCAAACACGCCGGCATCATTTCGATAGGGGCTACCGGGCACCACCCAGACGGCGTCGCTGAGTTGCAGTTCTGACTCATCCAGTCGGTCAGTGGCGATCCACTCCGCTTCAGCGGTGATATTCAGCCAGCGGGCAGCACGTTCAATAGCAAGGGGGATAGCCTGATGGGCAACCGCATCGGCGCGGTAGTCACCAACCAGAGATAAACGCAGGGGGGACGACATAAACAGATCCTTCTCGGGGAAATGGAGAGGTTACAGTAATGTTAATTTTCTGTCGAGGGCGAGCTGAAAGCGGATTATCGCGATACGTTTTTTAACACGCACGGGCGGCTTTTCACCGGCAGGCTGAGCTGATTTTTATCTTGCCTGCGCCTGCGAGCCCCCTCAGCTCCCGCGTCAGACGAGACGACGCAACCGGTTTCTTTTTTTCCTTTCTGAAATAAATCATCTGTTTGTGCACAGGATCATCATTTGACGTTTTTTGCGGCAATGCCAGGCGTGTAATGTCCGATAATTCGGCAGATTGACTGTGGATTAACCAGCAACCTGCCGTTAGTGCTGCCTGATTATCATTCAGCAAACTATTTATCTGGTTAACCGCGCATTAGCAGTTAATGTTAATACTCTCCAGTGCGAGGCGCTTATCCAGCGTTTATGCGCTGCTATTTTCACTACACTCAAAATTAAAAACCAATTAACAGTTTGCTATAAGTTTTTTAACCCAACATTCCAGGGTCGGGCGGGTTGTCAGAAAATTCTTGCCCTGCCGCCCGTAATCAGCCAAATTAGTCGCCGCTTTTCCCTTCTAATAACAATCTTGCGCATGGAAAACTCACATGACGCGGACTTAATTCCTGTCCCGAAACAGGGTATGAAAAAACTGAGGTACATGTGTCAACTGCAAACAAACACACTGATGAGGCTGTCAGTCTCAATGCGTTTAAACAGCCGAAGGCGTTCTACTTAATCTTCTCGATTGAGTTATGGGAACGTTTTGGCTTCTATGGCCTGCAGGCCATTATGGCGGTTTACCTGGTGAAGCAACTGGGATTGTCTGAATCAGACTCCATTACCCTGTTCTCTTCATTCAGTGCGCTGGTGTATGGTCTGGTCGCGATTGGCGGCTGGCTCGGTGATAAGGTGCTGGGTACCAAACGCGTCATCGTGCTGGGTGTCCTGGTGCTGGCGCTGGGCTATGCGCTGGTGGCGTTCTCCGGTCATAACGTCAGCATTGTCTACATCGGTATGGCGACCATCGCGGTGGGTAGCGGCCTGTTTAAGGCAAACCCCTCTTCGCTGCTCTCTACCTGCTATGACAAAGATGATCCGCGTCTCGACGGTGCTTTCACCATGTTCTATATGTCGATCAACATCGGTTCACTCTTCTCAATGATGCTGACACCGTGGTTAGCGGCGAAATATGGTTATAGCGTAGCCTTCTCACTGTGCGTTATCGGTCTGATCATCACCCTGTTTAACTTCCTGTTCTGCAAACGCATGGTTAAGGATTACGGTTCTAAACCCGATTTCGCTCCGTTGCAGATCGGAAAACTGCTGATGACGCTGGTCGGCATCGTCGTACTGATCGCACTGGCCAACTGGATGCTGCATCACCAGTCTATCGCACGACTGGTGCTGGCCGTGATTGCCCTGGGTATCGTGCTGGTGTTTGCCAAAGAGGCCTTTGCACTGCAGGGTGCGGCACGTCGTAAGATGATTGTTGCTTTCCTGCTGATGGTCGAAGCGATTCTGTTCTTCGTGCTTTATATGCAGATGCCAACGTCACTCAACTTCTTTGCTATCCGCAACGTTGAGCACACCATTCTCGGCATTACTTTTGCCCCCGAGCAGTTCCAGGCGCTGAACCCGTTCTGGATTATGCTGGCCAGTCCGCTGCTGGCGGCGCTCTACAACAAGCTGGGCGATAAACTGCCGATGCCGCACAAGTTTGCCTTTGGTATGGTGCTCTGCTCCGCTGCGTTCCTGGTGCTGCCGGTGGGTGCGAAGTTCGCCAGCGATGCCGGTATCGTTTCCGTTAACTGGCTGATCCTGAGCTATGCGCTGCAGAGTATCGGTGAGCTGATGATCTCTGGCCTCGGCCTGGCGATGGTGGCACAGCTGGTGCCTCAGCGTCTGATGGGCTTTATCATGGGTTCCTGGTTCCTGACTACCGCTGGCGCGGCGGTGATTGCCGGTAAAGTGGCAAACCTGATGGCCGTGCCTGAAAACGTCACCGATCCACTGATTTCGCTGGCGACCTACAGCCGCGTATTCCAGCAGATTGGTATCGTGACGGCGGTGATCGCCCTGCTGATGCTGATTACGGCGCCGATGCTGAACCGCATGGCGCAGGATCCTGACGCGAAAAAAAATAACGTGCAGGCGTAATTCACGCTGCACTTCAGCTAAGCCGGGCTCTGCCCGGCTTTTTTTATGGCTTGCCGCAACGCCCTTCGCAGATCCCTGATCTTTGTCACTGGTAATCCCGCTTTGACTCTTTACTATGCAAGGATCCCATTGCAACAAGGAGTACCTGGTCATGAAACTGTTTTGCAAAGCGGGTGCCTGCTCTCTCTCACCCCATATTGTTATGCGTGAATGCGGACTCGACTTCACTCAGGTGAGTGTTGATCTGGCCACAAAAATCACTGAACGGGGCGATGACTTCCGCCAAATCAATCCTAAAGGCCAGGTGCCCGCGCTGCAGCTCAGCGACGGTTCTGTGCTGACAGAAGGCGTTGCCATTGTTCAGTACCTGGCGGATCTTAAGCCCGATCGCCATCTGCTGGCACCGGTTGGCAGCCTGACGCGTTATCACACCGTGGAGTGGCTCAGCTACATCGGCAGTGAGCTGCATAAAAGCTTTGGGCCACTGTTTCGCCCCGGTTACTCCGATGAGGTGAAAGCGCAGACCCGCAGCCAGCTGGAAGCAAAATTCCGCTATGTCGATGAGTCACTGCGCGACAAACAGTGGCTGATGGGGCTGCATTTCAGCGTGGCGGATGCCTATCTGTTTGTGGTGACGCGCTGGGCAAAAGCGCTGGGACTGGATTTATCCGGCTTTACGGCGCTGGGCGCGTGGTTTGATCGTGTCGCGGAACGTCCTGCGGTGCAGGCGGCGCTTAAAGCGGAAGGCTTAGCCTGAGTCAACAGGGCCGGTTATCCGGCCCTGATGCGTTACAGTTTTTCTGCCGCGAAGTGCTGCGTCGGCGTGGCGATGGCATCCTGTGCCGCCACCAGCTGCAGTTCATATTCGCCCATCTGATGGGTTTTCAGCATCACCTCGTATACCGCTGCGGTGACATGCTCCAGCGCATCCTGCAATGATTTGCCGTGTAGCAGATTAACCAGCAGCAGACCGCTGGTGAGATCGCCCACGCCGACCGGCTGACGGACACCGAAATCGACCAGCGGACGGCTGATGTGCCAGGCATCTTCAGCCGTCACCAGCAGCATTTCAAAGCGATCGCTGCGACGCCCCGCACGCGCCAGATGCTTCACCAGCACTACGCGTGGTCCCTGGGCAATCAGTGCCCGCGCAGCGTCTACCGCCGCGTCGACGTCTGTGACGGTGCGCTCGCTCAGCATCTCCAGTTCAAGCAGGTTCGGAGCGATAATGTCGCTGGCAGGCATCGCCATTTTACAGTGAAACTCCGCCACACCCGGCGCCACGATGCAGCCTTTTTCCGGATGGCCCATGACCGGATCGCAGAAGTACCAGGCATTCGGGTTGGCCGCTTTGACCTGACGGACAATCTGCAGAATCTGCTCGCCCTGCTCTGCCGAGCCCAGATATCCGCTCAGGACCGCGTCACAGGTCTTCAGGCGGTCGATGTCAGCAATGCCTTTAACAATGTCGGTTAAATGCGTTGCAGGCATCACCGTGCCGGTCCAGTGGCCATATTGCGTATGGTTGGAAAACTGCACGGTATTCAGCGGCCAGACGTTTGCGCCCATACGGCGCATCGGAAACTCAGCCGCCGCGTTACCAGCGTGACCAAAAACAACGTGCGACTGAATCGCTAAAATATTTTTCACTTGTTTGCCCTGTCCTGCCTTGCCATAAAAAAGGGCCGGAAACCGGCCCTGAAATCTTACTGCCAATTAATCAGGCAGTAATGTTTCTTGCCGCGACGCAGCAGCGTATAGCGGTTAAACAGTTTGTCACTGTCGCTGAAGCGGTACTCCGCATCGGACTGCTTTTCACCGTTCAGTGAAACGGCATTGGAGCCGATCATGGTGCGCGCCTGGCCACGGGACGGCACCAGCTCTGCTTTCACCAGCGCCTGCTGCAGATCATCGTCAGCGCCCAGCACGATAGTTGGCATACCATCCTGCGCCAGCTGTTCAAAATCGGCTTCGGTCATTTCGCTCACGGATCCGGAGAAGAGGCTGGCAGTAATGCGTTTCGCCGCAGACAGACCGGCTTCGCCATGCACCAGACGCGTCACCTGCTCAGCCAGCACGTACTGCGCACGTGGCGCGGTGCCGCTGTTTTTATCTTCTTCTTCCAGCGCGTTGATCTCTTCCATGCTCAGGAAGGTGAAGAACTTCAGGAAGCGATAGACGTCAGCATCCGCGGTGTTGATCCAGAACTGATAGAACTTGTACGGGCTGGTTTTCTTCGCATCCAGCCAGACTGCGCCGCCTTCGGTTTTACCGAATTTGGTGCCGTCAGACTTGGTGATCAGCGGAACGGTCAGGCCAAAGACCTGGTTCTGATGCAGACGACGGGTCAGATCGATACCGGAGGTGATGTTGCCCCACTGATCAGAACCGCCAATCTGTAGCGACACACCGTGCAGCTCGTTCAGACAGGCGAAGTCATAGCCCTGCAGCAGATTATAGGAGAACTCGGTAAAGGAGATGCCCTGATCGTCACGGTTCAGACGCTGCTTCACCGCTTCTTTGTTGATCATCTGGTTAACAGAGAAGTGCTTGCCGATATCACGCAGGAAGGTCAGCACGTTCATGCCGCCAAACCAGTCGTAGTTGTTGGCAGCGATGGCGCTGTTGCTGCCGCAATCGAAGTCGAGGAATGGCGCCACCTGCTGGCGGATCTTTTCAACCCATTCGTTGACGGTTTCACTGGTATTAAGTTTACGCTCTGCGGCTTTGAAGCTCGGGTCACCAATCAGGCCGGTTGCACCACCGACCAGCGCCACCGGCTTGTGGCCGGCATCCTGAAAACGCTTCAGGCAGAGCAGCGGTACCAGATGGCCCAAATGCAAGCTGTCAGCAGTGGGGTCAAAGCCGCAATAGAGCGAAATTGGCCCCTGCGCCAGTTTCTCTGTTAACGCGTCTTCATCCGTCACCTGGGCGATTAGGCCCCTCTCCTGCAATTGTTGTATCAGGTTACTGCTGGTCATTACTGACTCCAAATTGATCAGACTGCACCTATGCTGGTACACAGCTTTCCGCTGAGTTGCGGAATCGAAAAAAATCAGGGCTATAGCATAAAGCGCTGACGCTTTCTGTGCCAGCGCTGATAGGGGCGAATCGTGCAGATTCAGGGTGCCAGACGGTCGATTTTCCAGCCGTCGTGATCGCGCTGATAGATGAAACGATCGTGCAGACGATGTTCGCCACCCTGCCAGAACTCCATCGTGTGAAATTTCACCCGGTAGCCACCCCAGAAGCTGGGCAGCGGCACTTCGCCCTGCTGGAACTTCTGTTTAAGCTCCAGGAACTTTCCTTCCAGAATACCGCGTGCCGAAATACGGCTTGACTGCTTCGACACCCAGGCACCAATCTGACTGTCGCGCGGACGACTGTGGAAATATTTCAGCACCTCGAGGGGCGACAGTTTTTCCACTTCACCCAGCACCATCACCTGACGCTCCAGATAGTGCCACGGGAAGTGCAGAGAGATGCGCGGATTGTGCGCCAGCTGCAGCGCCTTACGGCTGCCGAGGTTGGTGTAAAACACCATGCCCTGCGCATCGTAGTGCTTCAGCAGCACGATACGCTGCCATGGCTGGCCCTGCTCATCCACGGTTGCCACGGTCATGGCGGTAGGATCGGGCAGTTTTGCCTCGCAGGCCTGGCTTAGCCACTGTTCAAATAGCGCGATCGGATCGTCCGGCAGATCCTTACGACGCAATCCACCGCGGGTATATTCACGCCGCAGATGGGCAATGGTGTGTAGCGTTTCGCTGTCGCTCATAATGCTCGCCTATTCAGATAACAAGTCAGCTGGCAGGTTGCAGCTCACAATCATTCACGACAATTTTATCGTTACGTTCGATAAATGCGCCGTTTCCTTTGGACCAGAACACATAGGTGTTATCGCTGTAGCGTGCGCCGGACGCGGATACCGTCTGCTTCAGCGTCAGAGGCTGCCCATCCATGATGAAACTGACCTGCTGCTGCGCCTCGTCCAGCGTCACGGTCAGGGGCATGGTTCCGCAGCGATAGTGCAGGGTCTGCGGCGACGGCGGCTCTTTATGCATCAGGCTACAGCCTGACAGCAGTAGCACCGCGGCAACGGTTAATCCTTTCAACATAAGCGGGTCTCCTTCACGAGTGAAGCTGGCATTATAAGAAGGATTGGGCGCGAAGTAAGTGGGAATCCACGCCAATCTGGCAGATGCTGTCAGTCAGGCTGAATTATTGCGCCTTTTCAGACGGTTGTCTGAATGCACAGGCCGCGTTCTCAGGCTACGCTCTATAGATCTTAAGCGAGGAAGACAAACATGAAATTTGATAACGAAGATGCATTTAAGCTGGCAGTGGCGTTTATGAACCACAAAGAGAATGCCACCATCGCCAGCAGCTACTTTAAAACCTTTATCGACACCTACCAGAAATTTGACCGCTGGCTGAGTGCATCAGACCCGGTCAGCGCCATGAAAGCAGAAAAAGCGGCCGCCAAAGCGGGCGAAGACTCCATCCTCTGATCCGCTTCTCCACGGGTCCGATAGCCTTCAGGGTATCGGACCCGTGAATCCCGCCAGACATTCCCCCACATGCTCACTATTTCCGCACAGCTATTCTGGCTTTTACGGAAATATCCGCTCTGGCTGCCGTGCTTATTTCCCGCATCAGCATCGATCTTATTTTGATACAGCGCGTCTTCTGCTGAAATGGCACAGAACGGCTGGGTACATTTGCAATAAATGCTATTTCACGTCGTCATACCCCCTAATCAGCACCACACACTCCGGTTTTGTTTAAAAAACAGGCAGCGAGACGCGACAGGGCCAGCAAACCTGATAAAGCCGACTATGCTGTAAACGTTCGGATATACTTCATGGAGCAGAAAAAATGAAAATGAAATCCCTGTCAGCCATTGCGTTGCTGGCTCTCTCTTTAGGTACGCTGGCAGGTTGTGCCTCAAACCAGTCGATTAAGACCACCGATGGCCGCACGATTGTCACCGATGGCAAACCGCAGATTGATTCAGATACTGGTCTGGTTTCTTACCGCGATGCTCAGACAGGAAAAACTGAGCAGATCAATCGTAATGAGATCAGTAATATGAGTGAACTCGACAACTAATATAAGGTGAATAAGATGAAAAAAGCGCTGATTTTACCTCTCGCCGCATTGATTGGTATGACCGTATTAACCGGCTGCACCCGTACCAGTTATGCGATTCAGACTAACGATGGACGCACCATTATTAGTGATGGCAAGCCTTCTGAATCGGATGCCGGCCTGCTGGCTTATACCGATGCAAATGGCGTGAAGCAGCAGATTAATAAAGCGGACGTTAAAGCGGTCTCTGAAGTACCGAAGAAATAATCCGATCGCTGTTGCCCGATGAATAAAGCCGCCCACGGGCGGCTTTATTTTTGTCTGCGCCTGGCACGAAGTGGCGCACAGGCCCGGTTTTATTCCCCGGTGGTTTATAAATCAGAAATATCCGCTGCGGCGTGGCCATAATATGGCAGGCAACCGTACGGATAGTGGTGCAGATAATAATCTGATAACGAAATACGCCGTTCCGGCCTTATCTGAATTTCCGGCAGTTCCGAGCTTTTTTAACCAGCATAATAGCTCAGCTTATTTCTCACAAAAAACCTCAGCCTGTTTTTATGCTTTGATATGAGTGGTTTACCGCCTCGATTAAAGGTTCACTTTATTTTCGGTAATTTTTAATCATAGCGCCCTGCTGTTTCCCACCTTTTAGTCCAGAGCGCCTTTAACTAGACTCTTTATATCGCTACTTAATCAGGAGGGTGCAGATGGTTTATCACGACAAAACAACGGGTCATATGATTCTTGGTGAAGCTGCAATTAATCTGGCGTTTGACGAACAGGAGATTACGCTGGTAGCACTGATTCGCCAGCTGAGCGAAATGGCTGAACAGGAGCGCAACGATGAGCGGGTCACGCAGATTGCCGATGCGCGCAACTGGCTCAAAGGTTTTATCGAATCCTCAACGCGCGACCGTGCCGAATTAAACTGGCTGGTCGAGACCGGACAGGCACCGGTTAATCTTAAAGATTATCGTTAGTCATGTGCGGGTCATTGCTGTTTATTTAGGGTGCCGGGCACGCGCCTGGCCTCACAGCCAGAGACGCTGGGCCTGCGTGACAGTGGAATAGTGCATGTCGGCCAGAACGTGACCAGAACGTGAATTGCAACGCTCTGCACCCGGCTCCTGCGTCCGCCTGAAACGGCTTCCACGCAGATTGATGAGTGCTATTGCTCTGCACTCATCGGCCTGCCATCTGGCCATTAACCGGCCTTCGTCGGCTTCTCTCCACCTGCCGTCACGGTCAGCGCGTCAGCGGCTCCCCGTTTTCAGTCACCTGCAGCGTTTTTGGATGTTTCGCTGTAGGGGTTTCAAACCCACCACGGGCAGCAAAAACAGAACAGCCAATGGCTGCCACGAGTGTCAGTAAGATTGAGGTTTTCACGAAACGCGCCTTAATTTTCTTCGCTACAGGATAAAGCGTGAAAGCCTGGCACATAATCAGATGAGGGGAAAGGAGAGTGCAGAATTTCTCTGTCTGGAAGCCCCGGTCCGGGAAGTCTGTTTACTGATTGAGCAGCCTTGCCTGGTTACCCCAGTACTTTCAATGCCAGCGCCAGCGTCTTTTCTTCGTTAGTCACATCGCTGACCTTACCTGCCACCCGCAATCCAAAAGCAATACAGAGAATTAAACCGGCTGCCGCCTCGCTGTCCAGCGTGTTATCGATAGATCCATCCTGTTGTCCCAGCTCCAGCAGCGAGACCAGGAAGCGTTGATTACGCTGAACGACCTCATCAATGCGCTGCGCGAGTGGCTGATCCATCGTCTGCAGCGCAATCGCGCTGGCGACGACCAGACAGCCGCAACGCCCTTCTGTGGCACGTGCCGAATCCAGGTAGAATTGCAATAGCTCGGTTATTTTCCCCCGCCCGCTGGCACAGGGTGCCAGACGACGGTGCAACTCACTATTTCTCAGCAACAGATAGCGTTCGAATACCAGCAGGAAGAGCGAGCGCTTATCTTTAAACGCCTTATAGATGCTGCCTGCGGAGAGATGCATCGCCTCACCCAGATCGTTCATTGAGGCCGCATGATACCCTTTTTGCCGGAAAACGATCATGGCGTGATCCAGAGCCTGTTCGATCCCGAACTCTCTGGGGCGTCCCCGCTCTTTGTTTTTATACGTTGTGGCTGTCGTGGTCATTGTTACCGGCCTGGGGAGGTGTGTTGCTGTCAAAATCAATGGCGATTCTATCCCAGGCGCGGGTAACAAGCCAGGCCGTCCGCCACCCGTCACGCGCAGACGGCCCGTTATTTCCCGGACGCGTTAGTATGATTCGCCGCTGTCTGACCAGCCGCCGTCTGGTCTGCGGTGCAAGCCGGACGCGATTCATTCAGATAAGGATGTTGTCTCTGTGCGGCCTTTTTCCCGCTGCTGGCTGCGCTTCAGCGCGTTTATTTTTAACAGCCATAACGTAAATTGCTTAATAAGCAGGCTGGCGTGGTTTTCATTGTCAGCAAAACAGAGAAAGAGTCGGGTTTTTATATTGCTGTTATCGTCGATCGCATAAATCTCATATTCGTCATGATGGCGGGATTTTATGATTGCTGTGAAATGTATTGCGGGCCAGAGCATCACTCTGGCTTCAAACTGCCTGAAATCCATTATATTTACCTGGTAATTTGCTTAAATTACCCGATGAAAAACTACTCATCGGGTCAGGCAAAGCATAACTTCCTGCCACTTTAATCGCGTGATAAAAAAAGCTTTTAGCAGAGGCCGCGGCTTCAGCAGCAGAGGAACATCGGGTCAGCCTTCACTTAAGCGCAACCACAGGCAGATCGGTTATCCGGGTGGTATAGGCAGGCGACAGCATCTCGCGTTTCATCGACCAGGCTTTGTTGATCCCCTGCCCGGCAAACCACAGCTTCCCGCTGCCGAGCTTGTTGACTGTGTCGATCAGCTTCATCAGCTCTTCGCTATTGCGGCGTGGCTGATGTTCGTCAAACAGATCAAACTGAGCCACGCCCTGGCTGAAAAAATCCCCCAGCACGATGCCGGCCTTCATATAGCGATGTCCCTCAATCCAGATGTTATCCAGGCACGCCATTGCAACTCTGATGATGTCGCGTGTGTCCTGCGTCGGAATCAGCAGTTGCTCCATCGACTGATTGCCATAAAAGGGTTCGTCAGTCGCATGCGGACTGGTGCGTACAAATACCCCTACCTGACGGCAATATTGATTCTCACGGCGCAGCTTCTCCGCCGCGCGCTCGGCATACGCGCAGACAGCCTCGCGCATCTGATCGTAGTCGGAGATACGGCTGCCAAACGAGCGCGAACACATGATTTGCTGTTTTACCGGCGTCACTGACTCCAGCTCCAGACAGGATTCGCCACGCAGCTCTCTGACGGTGCGCTCCAGCACGACGCTGAACTGTTTGCGGATGGCCTCGGTGCTTTGATCGGCCAGATCTTTTGCCGTCATAACGCCCATGGCGTTGAGCCGTTTGCCGATCCGATGACCCACGCCCCAGACTTCCGCCACATCAATCAGCGCCAGCAGCTTTTTTTGTCGTTCAGGGTCCGACAGGTCGACAATGCCGCCGGTTTTGCTCCACTTTTTGGCCGCAAAATTCGCCAGCTTGGCCAGCGTTTTAGTCTGTGCAATGCCGACGCCCACGGTCAGATGGGTCTCTTTGCCTATTCGTTCTCTGACCTGGCGACCAAAGGTCTCCAGCGCCATACAGTTCTGCACGCCGGTGAGATCCATAAAGGCCTCGTCGATCGAGTAGATCTCCACCGACGGCGCCATCTCTTCCAGTATGGTCATCACCCGATGGCTCATGTCAGCGTAGAGCGCATAATTTGAGCTGAAGACCTGCACCGCGTGACGCGTTAGTTCTTCACGCATCTTAAAATAGGGCGCGCCCATTTTGATGCCGACTTTCTTTGCCTCGGCGCTGCGCGCAATCACGCAGCCGTCGTTGTTCGACAGCACTACTACCGGTTTACCTTTAAGATCAGGCCGGAAAACGGTCTCACACGACGCGTAAAAGCTGTTTACGTCGACCAGCGCGAACATGGTCAGTGGGTCGCTTTAATAACAAAGGTCACAACGCCAAACACCTCCAGCGCATCTTCGGTCTGGATAGCGATCGGTTTAAATTTGGTATTCATCGGCATCAGTTGCAGGCAGGGATGAAGCTGGAGACGTTTAACGGTGAATTCACCTTCGACCGCGGCGACCACAATATCGCCGTGTGAGGCGGTGAGTGAACTGTCGACCACCAGCATGTCACCATCATTGATGCCCGCCTCAATCATTGACTCGCCGCTGACCCGGACAAAATAGGTGGCGCTGGGGTGCTGGACCATCAGCGCATTGAGATCAATACGTTGTTCGACATAATCCTGCGCCGGGGATGGAAACCCGCACGGCACACGTTCGATATATAGCGGTAAAGGCATAACGGCACGAATGTCCGCAGGTTTAATGAATTCCATAATTTCGCTCCTTTTTCAGATTACTGTATATAAACACAGTAATAGCTAATCCCCCTTTTAATCAAGTGACATGGAACATCTTTAAGCGAAAGGGTTGATGGTAATGCACTTTTTTTTAAACGTTTTTTCGCATTGCCGTCAGAGTAAGCAGAAACGGGTTACTTTCGCCGCACCGCCGGAATATCGTCGATTTCTTCTTACAGTAAAGAATCTTATAAATTCACCGGCTGATTATTTTTACTTAAGGAAAATCTGACAACGCTTCTCTGGCATTCGGAGAGGTTTGAATATTACGGGCGGGCTGGTTATTCTGCTTTTTTAAGCATGGAGGGATTATGGCAGACGACGATCGAATCAAACATCTTGAAGAGGCAGTTGCGCAGTTAAGGGTTGAGACTACGGTATTAAAAGCGATACTCGGTCAGCAAATTGCGCTGAATAATCTCAATTACAAAGGGAAGTTTGACGATGTACTGGCGGCGCTGGCGAAAGAGTATGCCGAACGCGGTCTGGAAGAGGGCAATAACCAGGCTATCCATGATGCCCTGCGTCAGTATATTAAATATGAGCCACCCGCAATGGAATAAGCGGATTTTCCGGCAGCGTCCGATTGCCGGACTTTATCGGCTCCTGAACGCTGCCACCGCCCTGTCCTGCACCGCCTCCGCAGCAGCCTCAGACGATACCGGTTAGTATTTACACCTCGCTGTCACTCTCCAGCGCATCCTGAATCGCGTCGGCCAGATTAGCAACTTCATTCGCCACGGCCTGCAGATCCCAGGCGGTTTTTGAGCCGGTTGCAGAGGTGGAGGCGCTGACGGACTCTTTTGCCACTGACAGAGCAGCAGCCACGGCGACCGAACGTTTATGTTGTTCCTGAGTCATGCCCGCAGGCGGAATTGCGAAATAGTCGTGAACCATGATCATTTCCTTGTGATAAATAAGGGGTCAACCTTAGCCTTCTGCATCAGGCGTGGGAAGTGAATTATGCGGCATGGCCTGTCAGACGGCCAGGATTGCAGCAGCACAATCGCACCCGCCACTTTTCCAGCGCTGAAACCTGTACAACTTTGGCTGAAATCTGCGGAAAAAAGCGATTTTAACGCATTGATGTGTCGTCAGCACAATCCCCAGCCTGCTGGTCTGAAAATCGCCACCCCTCTGAAAACCTCACCAACCCACTGTATTTATTCAATTAACCATCGAAAACCTCTTTTTTCACTTTAAACATGCTTTTTATATACACCACCGACCAGTTAAATTTTGTCAAATTTCATTGTACAACTTTGCGATTCTTGTATAACTTTGTCTCGTGATGTTAAATCACTTGTAACGAAAGGTGCTTTGCACCGCATCTGAAGGTGTTGTGGATTTCCACCTTCAGATGCATTTTTTTTTGCGTCAGCCGGTGACCGGATCTGAATCGACGCGTTCTTCCCCCCATTTCTTATGAGGCCTGACATGCAAACAACGATGAATACAGAGTCTCAGATTTCTGATTACTTCATGAACTCTGGCACAGCGCTGACCACTGAAAAACAGGTTATCGCCGCAGTCCATGCCGAACTTGCCCATGCGAAAACCCATGTCTCCGATAAAGACATTGTGCTGGGCCTGATTCACCGCCTGGAGAGTGAGCGTGACGTGGTTAAGCAGGATATTTACCGTCAGGCGCTTGAACATGTTCTGCAGCGCGCTTCGGCGACCAGCGACAGCTAAAAATCTGTGTCTGTTATGAGGGAACGCGAATTAGCATGGATGCTTTTCCCGTCCGGAATCAGCCCCTGTTATGGGGCTTTTTTTATTTCTCCTGCTCTGAATCACTTGTCCCCTTCACACCGCTAAGATTGCCTGCCCCACCGGACCAGATATAGCTCCGGAAAACACCGTTTTCGCCATTTATTCAACCTGAAATTCCGGTTAATTGCTGTCGTTTCGCTTTATTTATCCGATATCTGTGTCCAGGCTTTTTCTGCATCCACTGCAAACACAGACGAGGAAAATAATCATGTTTCATCATTCATCAAAACTTCAATTCCCGGTTCGTGTAGAGAAACCCGATCCAGAATTTGCCATGCTGCTCCAGCAGGCCATCGGCGGCGTCGAAGGTGAGATTCGTGTAGCGATGCAATACTTTTTCCAGGCGATGGGCGCGCGCGGTGATGTGCGGATTCGTGATCTGCTGATCTCGACCGCTACCGAAGAGCTGAGCCATATCGAAATGCTGGGCTACGCCGTGGCGCTTAACCTTGAAGGCGCCCCGCTCTCTTACCAGGAAGCGTCAGCGAAAGATCCGGTAGTTAATGCGATTCTGGGTGGAATGAACCCGCGCCATATCCTCTCTTCCGGTCTGGCAGCGATGCCGGTTAACGCCAACGGCATGCCTTTTGATATGAGTCATATCTATGCGTCCGGCAACGTGGCGGCCGATATGCTGGCTAACGTCACCGCAGAAGCCACGGGCCGCGTACTGGCTACCCGCCTCTACAACATGACGGAAGACAAGGGCATGAAGGACTTCCTCTCCTTCCTGATCGCCCGTGACACTATGCACCAGCAGCAGTGGCTGGCGGTGATCGAAGAGATGGGCGGACTGAACGCGTCGCTGCCGATCCCGAACAGCTTCCCGCAGGAGCATGAGGCGCAGGAGCACTCTTACTACTGTCTGAATACCTCGCTGGATAAACCGCTGCCGGAAGGTCGCTGGAGCAGTGGCCCGGCTTATGATGGCCATGGTCAGTTCAGCGCGAAACAGCAGCCAGATATTCTGGGTGATGAGCCGCTGCTCGGCAATGCCCGTCCCGGTTCTGGTGCGCAGTCAGAGCAGATTGACGGCGTTACACCACCGAAACTGTAATGACTCGCCTGTCAGGGTTTGATGCCCTGACAGGCTTGTCCCACCTTTTGACGGAGGAATAGTCATGTCATCCACTCAGCGTCCACAACCCCCTTTTGCCGAACAGCAGCAGACCTGGCCTGGCACTACCGCGGCTATGCAGCCTCAGCCCGATCACGGCGAAGAGAGTTATCAGGGTTCAGGCCGTCTGGCGGGTAAGAAAGCCATTATTACCGGTGGCGATTCCGGCATTGGCCGGGCTGTTGCTATTGCCTTTGCCCGGGAAGGGGCCGATGTCCTGATCTCCTATCTCGATGAGCACGAAGATGCGCAGGATACCGCCCGACTGGTTGAAGAAGCGGGACAGAAAGCGGTTCTGGTGCCTGGCGATATTACTGAGGCGTCACACTGCAACGCCCTGGTCGATAAAGCCGTCGAAGCCTTTGGTGAGATTAATATTCTGGTGAACAACGCGGCGTATCAGATGACGCGCGAATCGCTGGATGAGATCAGCGACGAAGAGTTTGACCGGACCATGAAGACCAACCTTTACGCGATGTTTTACATCACTAAAGCGGCAACACGGCATATGCCTGCTGGTGGATCGATCATTAATACGGCCTCGATCAATGCTGACCAGCCGAAACCGAAGCTGCTCGCCTACTCCGCCACCAAAGCCGCCATTATTAATTTCTCTGGCGGCCTGGCAGCCTTACTGGCTGAAAAAGGTATCCGTGCCAATGCAGTCGCGCCCGGCCCTATCTGGACGCCACTGATCCCGTCGACCATGCCGGTTGAACAGGTGAAGAACTTTGGCAGCGAAGTGCCGCTGCAGCGTGCCGGTCAGCCTGCTGAACTGGCACCAACCTATGTGATGCTGGCCAGTGATGAAGCCAGCTACATTTCAGGAGCGACCATCGCCGTGACGGGCGGTGTGGCCATTATTTAACGTTCGCCGATTCCCTGGTCGCTTCGGCCAGGGGATTAGCTATCAGCTTCTGCGTTATCCCCCACTGGTAGAGTTGTTCCCGCGCCAGATTCTTCATTTTCACTTCGCACATGATATCGAAATCCTGAAACGACAGTGCCCACGCATTCAGCGTCGAATTAAAGAAGTAATCAGAGTGCGCCCGCAGTTTGCTTTTGCTCACGCCCAGCTGCTGCTGATCGGGCCAGCCCTCCAGCGGAATCATCCCCTCCTGCGAAATCGAATAGTGCAGCACCGGCCGCACGCCGCGCCAGGATTCGATCACTCTGGCAACACGCGCGTCATCCGGCTGAATAAACTCACTCTCTTTTACCCAGTGATGGTGAATATCCAGCACCACCGGACAGAGTGGCGCTGCCTGCAGCACGTCATCCAGCGAGCAGGAGATCTCATCATTCTCCACCGTCAGCATCCGCCGCGCTTCCGGGCTGAGCTGATTAAACGACCGTTTGAAACCGTCGAATCCCGCCTTGCCGTTCATATGAATGTTGATTTTAAAATCCTGGAAGGTCTTGCCATATCCCATCAGACAGGCGCAGAGCGTGTGATACTCCACATCCTCCAGCGCGCGCACCACCACATCGGGATTATCGGAGGCGAGCACGGTATATTGTCCTGGATGGAATGAGAGCCGGATGTGATGCGCCCGCGCCAGCTCGCCACAGCGGGCAAAGAGCGGATAGAGTTCGGGCAGAAATGCGGTAAACAGTGGCGTGGCCTCGGGGACCGTATAGAGCGGTAACAGATCGCTGCCAATACGCATCATCCTGAGTGGCTCAGGTAAGGTGGCCAGATGCTCAAGCGTCAGGTAGAGATTGTTGAGGTTAGTGACGGTAATCTCATAGATCAGCTGATGACGTTCATCGTGCGATAAACTCAGAAACCGTTTACGGGTGGTGGCGCGAAGCGGGAAAAACTGTTTGCCATCGCTGTTGAGATACTTACATGCAAAGCCTAATTTCATGTCTGCTCCTGATTTATGCTTATCAGAAGTGTAACAGGCCCCTGGCGACCAGCCAGTCGCGGGCCGCAGACTCAGGCTGAATAATTACAGGGAGACTCACTATGCAGGGCCATGAGATCCAGCGCATCGCCATTGAAGCGGCTGAGCGGCTGCCCGCCGCTGAATGCAGCTATCCATTCGGGCCGGAACATCAGGTCTATAAAGTATGTGGAAAAGTGTTTTTACTGCTGACCGAACTGCGGGGTGTGCCGATTATCACCCTGAAATGCGAACCGCAGCTGGCGGAGCTGCACCGGGTGATCTATCCCTCGATCACCGCCGGTTATCATATGAATAAACGTCACTGGATCACGGCCTATCCCGGTGACGACCTCTCGCCTGGCTTGATTCAGCAGCTGGTTGAGGATTCGTATCAGCGTGTGGTTAAGGGTATACCCGCCTCGCGCCGCCCGGCCTGGGTGGGATAAAACCCGTGGAGGGGATACGTGTGCACCGGAAAGAAAGTTTGCTTGATAGCAGGCAAGATAAATAGCAGGGCCAGCATTGTTCTGGCACCTGCCATCATCTCTCAATCAAAGAGAGATCTGGGGATTTTCAACGCCACAGGCACGGGCATAGCGGGCGAGTGTTTCAACTGTGGCTTTATCTGCGCGACGCTCGGTGCGTGACACTGCCGACGGGCTGACACCGAGCGCCTCCGCGACCTGAGCGCTGGTCATTCCGGCGCTTTCCCGCCATTTGGCTAACTGCTCGCGCAGGTGCTCTGCCCGAACTTCTGCCTCGTAATGTTCGCGAACAGCCGGATCAGATAAAATTTCTTTGCGGGCCGTCGTCCACGCAACTGATTTCTTACTCATCGTTTAACATCTCCTCTAAACGGTGCGCCGCTGCCGTCATGACTGCTGCTGGCGTTTTCTTTGTCTCTTTCACAAAAGCTTTCAGGATAAAAATACGTCTGCCTTTCTGGTAAACATGCACCGCTCGCCCAATCTCATTGGCCTTCGCCCTGAGCTCAAAAAAACCCGACCCTAACGGTTTGGTATCCGGCTCTCTCAAATCAGTTCCACGGGCAGCCAGTTTATCTATTTGCCGGGCCAGCTTAGCCCGGAGCATCTCTGGCATTGCCTTAATTTCAGTGAGCGCGTCCTTGTGTATCGTTATCTCAAACATAGATCCTCCGTTGGAGTTAAGTTAACTCATGAGTTAACTTAACTCAAGGATCTATATTTCCTCAAACGGGGGAAATGAATCCAGTCGCTATCCTTGCGAAACAGCTCTGATCCGCGGAGCATCTGACACCGGCCCGGCACTCAGTGGTGCAGCATCTCCTCCACGACCTGTGAGTTCATCATCTGGTAAGGGTAATAGGTCGGCCAGTTATCCATTTCCGCCAGCAGGGCTTGCTGAGAATCGTTGCCCATAAAGATATGGAAATGGGCAGATTTACGCGGCCCGATGGTGTGGTCGCTGAACTGCACATATTTCGGCGCTTTGCTGCCCGCGTCCTGGCATTCAAACAGGTAGCGCACCCCTTTTTTACCTGAGGCATAGGTCAGGATTTTGTGGCCCGCATACCGGTAGTGGCAGGCGCTGATCTGGTCGCCGATGTGGAACTCCATCACGCCATTTTCAATACCGATGGTATCGACGTCGGTGGCGTAGCCCTTGCGGTAATACGCTTTATACTCCTCTGCCGTTTTGCTGTGATCCTGCTGCGCTTTCTTCTGCCAGACCGGGTCCAGCTCCCCGCTTTGCAGCAGCGGATAAACCGACTGCCACAGGCCATCCCAGTCAGCGAGCGGACGATCTTTCACATCGCTGTCAGCAAAAACCCCTTCTGCCGCTTTCTGCTCCAGGGCTGACAGCGGTTTTCCATGTGCATGCGTGCCGTGTGCCAGCGACGGCTGGCTGACTAACAGTGCGCCCAGTAGCCCAATCCATTTACCTGCATGATTCATCAAAGTCTGATACCCCGGTCAACGTTACAAAATGAAATGTTATGATATAACATTTCCAACTTCAACCAAAAGCAGCAAACGCCAGCATTAATTTTATTAATCGGTTAATGCCCTGCATCAGGCAATGAGCGCCTCCTGCGGCGGCAGATTCTGCATCCTCTGAAAGCACACTTTCCGTATAGCAGGCGCGGGCTGGAACGCCGTTAAGCCAGACGGCACAAGGCATGAATAAGCGAAGCGATAATCCGGATTGAGAGATAAGTGCGCTTTTCTGGCGGACAAAAAAGGCACAGTCGTCACAGTTAAATGCCCGATTTAACCTCAGTATTGTTCAGGTTGTTCTATATTTAGTGTCGTCGAAAGTAAAATAACAGCTGGAGCATGAATTAATGTCGAAAGAAACAGAGAAGAAACCCCTGAGCGAGCGCGCCCCCACCACCGGTCCGGAATCCTCAGAGCCGGGTCTGGGTTCACTGGCACCAAAAGATGGTTCGCATCAGCCCCCAGCCGAACCGACTCCGCCAGGCAAGCAGCCCACCGCCCCAGGCAGCCTGAAAGCGCCTCAGACGCACAACGCCAAACTTGACCAGCTCGAAGCCAGCCGCAAAAACGGCACCGACCGCGCCCTCACCACCAACCAGGGCACACGCATCGCCAACGATCAAAACTCACTGCGCGCCGGTTCGCGCGGTCCGACGCTGCTGGAAGACTTTATTATGCGTGAGAAAATCACGCACTTTGACCATGAGCGTATCCCGGAACGTATCGTTCACGCCCGTGGCTCTGCCGCACACGGCTATTTTCAGCCTTACCGCTCCCTGAAAGATCTGACCAAAGCGCAGTTCCTCAGCGATCCCGAGCAGACCACGCCGGTTTTCGTGCGTTTCTCTACAGTTCAGGGCGGTGCAGGATCGGCTGATACCGTGCGTGACATTCGCGGTTTCGCCGCCAAGTTCTACACCGAAGAGGGTGTCTTTGACCTGGTGGGCAACAACACACCGGTATTCTTTATTCAGGATGCGCATAAATTCCCTGACTTTGTGCACGCCGTTAAGCCGGAACCGCATAACGAAATCCCGCAGGGCCAGAGTGCCCATGACACCTTCTGGGATTACGTCTCTCTGCAGCCGGAAACCATGCACAACGTTATCTGGGCGATGTCTGACCGGGGTATTCCGCGCAGCTATCGCACCATGGAAGGCTTTGGTATTCACACCTTCCGCCTGATTAACGCAGAAGGTAAAGCGACCTTTGTCCGTTTCCACTGGAAGCCGGTGGCCGGTAAAGCGTCGCTGCTGTGGGACGAGTCACAGAAACTGACCGGTCGCGATCCCGATTTCCATCGCCGCGATCTGTGGGAAGCCATTGAAGCGGGTGATTTCCCGGAATATGAACTGGGCCTGCAGCTGATCCCGGAAGAGGATGAGTTCAAGTTTGACTTCGATATTCTGGATGCCACCAAGCTGATCCCGGAAGCGCTGGTGCCGGTTGAGATTGTCGGCAAGATGGTACTTAACCGTAATCCGGATAACTTCTTTGCTGAAACCGAGCAGGTGGCGTTCCACCCGGGTCATATCGTGCCGGGCCTCGATTTCTCCAACGATCCGCTGTTACAGGGTCGTCTGTTCTCCTATACCGATACGCAGATCAGTCGTCTGGGCGGACCGAACTTCCATGAGATCCCGATCAACCGTCCTACCTGCCCGTACCATAACTTCCAGCGCCAGGGCATGCATCGTCAGGATATCGACACCAATCCGGCGAACTACGAGCCGAACTCGATCAACGATAACTGGCCGCGTGAAACCCCACCTGCTGCAGAAGGCGGTGGCTTCGAGAGCTATCAGGAGCGGATTGAGGGCCATAAAGTGCGCGAGCGCAGCCCCTCATTTGGTGAGTACTATGCGCAGCCGCGCCTGTTCTGGCTGAGCCAGACTGAAGTCGAGCAGCAGCACATCATTGGTGCCTACTCGTTTGAACTGAGTAAAGTGGCGCGTGCTTATATCCGTGAGCGTGTGGTAGATCATCTGGCACGCATCGATACTAAACTGGCGCAGGGCGTGGCGGATAACCTGGGACTCGCTCTGACGGATGAGCAGCTCAACATTCAGCCGCCTGCGCCGGTGAATGGCCTGACTAAAGATGACAGCCTGAGCCTCTACGCCATTCCGGATGGCGAGATCAAAGGTCGCCAGGTCGCACTGCTGCTCAGCGATGGTGTGAAGGCGGCTGATGTGCTGGCGATTTTGCAGGCGCTGAAAGCGGTGGGTGTTCACGCCAAACTGCTGGCTCCGCATATGGGCCAGGTGCGCGCCGATGACGGTTCAGTGCTGCCGGTCGATGCGACGTTCGCCGGTCTGCCCTCTCTGACCTTTGATGCGGTGATGGTGCCGGATGGCAATATCGATGCCCTGCTGCTGAGCGGCGATGCCCGTTACTTCCTGCTGGAAGCCTACAAGCACCTCAAGGTGATTGGTCTGGTGGGGGAAGCGCGCCGCTTTAAAGCGCAGTTCGGTCTGGAAGATGCGGATCAGGAAGAAGGTATTGTGCAGGGCGACTCGGCGGAGAGCGCGCTGATGTCTGAGTTCACTCAGGCGATGAAAGCGCACCGCGTCTGGTCGCGCAGCCAGAAGGCACAGTCCGTCCCGGCCTGATGTCAGCGGCATGATGCTGCATGCCGCGTCACAAAATAAAAAACCGCCCTTCGGGGCGGTTTTTTTATCAGAAGGTCTGCCAGTTATCGTTGTCCGCCAGGCGGGCAGGCTGAAGTTTTGGCACGGCAAGGGCTTTCGCCACCGGCGCAGCAGAGAATGCCACCTGCAGAGTGCCGGTTTTGAATACCGATACCGTTTTACGCAGGTAGCTCGCCTGCTCTTCCAGTGAGGCGGCGGCAGTCGCGGACTCCTCCACCAGCGCGGCGTTCTGCTGCGTCACACCATCCATTTCCGAGACCGCTTTGCAGACCTGCTCAATGCCACGGGTCTGTTCAGTCGAGGACGCCGCGATCTCTTCGATTAGCTGCGTGACACGACTCACCGACGTCACGATGCTCTCCATCGCGACGCCCGCCTGAGAAGCATGACCGGCACCGGTTTTAATCCGCTCGGCTGAGCGGTCGATCAGTCCCCGGATCTCCTGCGCGGCGCTGGCGCTGCGTCCGGCCAGCGAGCGCACTTCTCCGGCAACCACCGCAAATCCACGACCCTGCTCACCGGCACGCGCGGCTTCAACGGCGGCGTTCAGCGCCAGAATATTGGTCTGGAAGGCGATACTGTCGATAATGGCGATGATACCGGCGATCTGATTCGAGCTTTCGCTGATCTGATCCATGTTGGCGATGACCCGGGCGACAGTCTCACCGCCCTGCATGGCCGTGGCTGAAGCCTCTTTCGCTACCGTGGTCGCCTGCTGCGCATTGTCTGCATTGAGTTTCACCGTTGAGGTGAGCTGCTCCATACTGGCTGCGGTCTGTTCCAGCGCGGCAGCCTGCTGTTCGGTACGGGAAGAGAGATCGGTGCTGCCCGCAGAGATTTCCGCTGCACCGGTGAAGATAGAGCGGGTGGCGTCATCGACCGAGGTAATGGTCACCACCAGCGCATCGCGCATCTGTTGCAGCTCCTGAATCAGCAGGCCCATCTCATTGCGGCCTTCATGCTGAATATCAGAGGTCAGATCGCCGCCCGAAATGGCACGCATATGGCCGGTCAGCCTGCCCAGTGGGCCAATCAGCAATTTCTGCAGCCCAATCCAGACCGCGACCCCAATCACGCCGGTGATCAGGCCAATAGTCAGCAGCGCCCAGAGCGCATCCGTCAGGCTACGCTGGTTATGCTCCGAGGACGCTTTCATCAGCTGGATGTTCACTGCACGCCAGCCCTCATAGGCACTGTCGAGCTGGTCCTGCGCCGCCTGTGCTTCAAGGTTGCCGTAGCCCGCATAGTTGCCCTGCTTCAGAAAGGTAATCGAGGCCAGCATGGTGTCACGCATCTGCTGGTAGGCGGTCTGCACCTGCGTCGCCTGGGCTTCACCCTGGCCCTCTTTGCGCGGCAGCGCCTGCCAGGCTTTGAAGTCCGCATCGGCAGCAGCGGCTGACGTTTCAGCCTGCTCCAGCAGCGCAGCCATGGCCGCCAGTGATTTTGGATCCTGCTGATTTTTCAGGAAACGGATTGCCACGCGGTTGATGGTGACGCGGGTTTTGATCAGGGTTTTTACCGCGTCACTCAGGTGCTGCTGCTGCAGCGTAAGCTGCTCTGCCGCCACGAAGTTTTTGTCGGCTTTTGAGACGCCGTTATAGAACAGGAATCCGGTCAGGGTCAGTAACGCCACAAAGATCACCAGAACAGCAGCGATACCGTGAGTGATTTTAATATTTTTAAGCATGTCCGCAGGCTCATATCAGAGGAGATAAAGCTGTTATCGGCCAGCGCGGCGTTTATCTGAGTGTTGCACCAGAGAAGGTAACAATCCGCAGGATGGAGGGTGCTGTCAGCGCGCCGTTACGCAAAAAAAGCGGTGCGGCTCAGCCTGAACGCATTCGGCGCTTAACAACCGTCCCCGTGCTGTGGTTGAATTCGCCCCTTATCTTTTTTGCACGTGGTTATCATGCATTACATTCAGAGTCTGATGAGTTTTATTGAGGGAAACAGGGTACTGTCGATCAGCTTCAGCCTGTTGCTGCTGATTATGGCCGGGATGGTCACTCACCTGATCTGCAAATTTTTCATCGTCAAAGTGATCAGGAAGGTCTTTTTCAGCAGCCACAAAAAGGGCGTGCCGCTGGATAAAGATGTCCGCCTCTCTCAGAAGCTGTCAAATTTTGTGCCGGTGATTGTGGTCTACAATTTCCTGCAGTTTATGCCGGGCCTGCCTGAAAATCTGAAAGTGGCGATTCAGACCATCTGCGGCATCCTGTTTTTTGTCTATCTGTCGATCTTCTTCAACGAAGTGCTGGAGATTGTTAACAACTCCTATTCGCGCAAATCAAAACGCAAGAATCACTCGATCAAAGGCTATATCCAGATCGGCAAAATTCTGGTGCATATTATCGCCGCGATCATGATTCTGGCGATTATGTCCAACAAGTCGCCGGCGATTATCATCTCCTCGCTGGGTGCGGTCGCCGCGGTGCTGATGCTGATTTTCCAGCATACGCTGCTGTCGCTGGTGGCGAATATTCAGCTCTCCTCTAACGATGTGCTGCAACTGGGCGACTGGATTGAGATGCCGGACAGAAATATCAGTGGTGAAGTGATCGATATTGCCCTGCATACCATCACCATCCGCAACTGGGACAACACCATTTCGCGCATCCCGACCAAGAACTTCCTGACCGAGACCTACACCAACTGGCAGGCGATGTTCTCTTCGGGCGCACGCCGCATCATGCGCAGCTTTTATCTTGATCAGAAGTCGATCACCTTTGTGAATCAGGAGATGCTGCAGGCGATGAGCCAGATCCGCCTTGCTGGCGAATCGATCACTGAGCTGCTGGATGGACGTGATATCAATGCCGTGGGCGACCGCTGGTTTATGGAGAACGGTATCACCAATCTGATGGTGTTCCGTAAATACCTGACCGCCTGGCTGGCGCAGCGTGACGACATTCAGAAAGAGATGTATATCGTGGTGCGACCGCTGAAACCGTCGCCGGATGGATTGCCGGTGGAGATCTACTGCTTCACCTCCTCTATTTTCTGGGCCGATTACGAAAATACTCAGGCAGCGATTTTTGAGTATATCTACGCGATGGCCCGCCACTTTGAGCTGCAGATTTATCAGCATCCGGCAGGATCCGATTTTGCCCGTCTGGCTCAGCCGCGCCCCGACAGCCGGGACGCACAGCAGAGCGGCGGGCAGTAACCAGAATGCGCGGTGGCGATCTGCCGCCGCCGTAATTCACGTTTGTTCAGCGCATTAACTTTTACTCAGCGCATAATTCAGCACTTTGTCATTTTTCATCTGCACGGTCAGCGTCTGCCCTTCGGTGGTATTCAGGGTGCGCGCCTCGCTGTAGGTCCACTTCAGCAACCGCTGCCCGTCCGGGTAAGGTGTTTCACTGTCAGGCTGACCAAACAGCGCGATCAGCTGGGCTTTGGTGGTCTGACCGGCATGAATTTGCTGCAGATTACTGCTGTCCAGCCTGTGTCCGACCCGGTTAGAACAGGCGGAGACCAGCAACAACAACGCGGCTAACAGAACTCTTTTCCTCACGTAACATCCTTCTGAAGTGTTCAGCGCCGCAGGTCATCCGGAGCGACCTGCGCCATCGCGCATAAGCTTATAGCGAATCGGCGCCATCTGGCAGGCTTTTCTGCGCCTGGCTCCTGCTTTCGCCCCGCCGGATACAGATTCACAGCAATTAACGCAAATTAATGCCTCTCTACCCCCCGCCGCCCTGCGATTGCAACATCTTAGTCTATGATTACTCTCTGTATGCCGCGTGGAAGCGGTCTCACGGCCCGTTTTCCGCCACACCACGCTGAATACCAGTCCGGCTTTCTGACTGAAGAGACGCGCCAGCCCACCTGGCCTCCTGGTCTCGCTGATAGCTTTAAGATTTTTTGACGCTTGCGTCATCGACATCCTTTTCGTGCGGTGGCCACCATCGCGCATTTCCAGGCTAAATGAGGCAACTGAATGGAATCCAAATCTTTTTTTAAAAGTTGGGGCGCTGAACGGGTTGCCAGCGACGAGGTGCGTTTCCGCCTCTGGGCAACCGGTCAGCAACGCGTGACGCTGCGGCTCTCCGGTAAAGACATTGAGATGACGCCGCAGGCTGACGGCTGGTTTGAAACTCAGGTCGCTGGTGTGGCAGCCAATGCCGAATATGATTATGTGCTGGCCGATGGTACAGCGGTGCCCGATCCCGCCGCCCGCGCTCAGAAAGCAGAGGTCAATGGCCCGTCGCTGGTGATCGATCCTGACGCTTATCAGTGGCAGAACACGAGCTGGAAGGGTCGTCCATGGCAGGAGTCGGTGGTCTATGAACTGCACATCGGCACCTTTACGCCTGAGGGCACCTTCCGGGCGGCGATTGAGAAGCTGCCAACGCTGGCTGAAACCGGCATTACCATGATTGAAGTGCTGCCGGTGTCGCAGTTCGGCGGTAATCGCGGCTGGGGCTACGATGGCGTGCTGCTCTATGCACCGCATGCTGCCTACGGCACACCCGATGATTTTAAAGCCTTTATTGACGCAGCACACGGCCACGGTCTGTCGGTAGTGCTGGATATCGTGCTGAACCACTTCGGCCCGGAGGGCAACTATCTGCCGCTGCTCTCACCAGACTTCTTCCACAAAGAGCGCCAGACGCCATGGGGCGCCGGTATCGCCTATGACGTTGATGCGGTGCGCCGCTATATTGTGGAAGCGCCGCTCTACTGGCTGCAGGAGTTTAATCTGGATGGCCTGCGCTTTGACGCCATCGATCAGATTGACGATCCCAGCGACAAGCATGTGCTGATTGACATTGCTGAGCGCATCCGCGCCACGATTACCGATCGCCCTATTCATCTGACCACCGAAGATTGCCGTAACGTCACCTTCCTGCATCCGCGTGACGAAAACGGGGACGCTCCGCTGTTTACCGGCGAATGGAACGATGACTTCCACAACGCCGTGCATGTGCTGGCAACCGGTGAAAGCCACGCCTATTACCAGGATTTCGCCGACCAGCCGGAACAGCGGGTAGCGCGGGCGCTGGCAGAAGGCTTTGTCTATCAGGGCGAAGTCTCGCCGCAGTCGGGCGAGCCACGCGGCGTGAAAAGCAGCAGCCAGCCGCCGGTCGCCTTTGTCGACTTCATCCAGAACCATGACCAGACGGGCAACCGTGCGCAGGGCGAAAGGCTCATCAGCCTGGCCGGCGCAGAGCGCACCCAGGTGCTGCTGGCGATGTTACTGGTCTCGCCTCATATTCCGCTGCTGTTTATGGGTGAAGAGTATGGCGAAACCCGGCCGTTCCTGTTCTTCACCGATTTCCACGGCGATCTGGCCAAAGCGGTGCGTGAAGGTCGCGCAAGAGAGTTTGAAGGCCATGCCGGTCACGGCGAAACTGTGCCGGATCCCAACGATGTCACCACCTTTGAACAGTCGAAGCTTAACTGGCAGCGAACAGAAACGCCGGAAGGTCAGCAGTGGCTGGCGCTGACGCGTCAGCTGCTGGCCCTGCGTCAGCAACATATCGTGCCGCTGCTGCAGACCGCCGGTGGCGATGCCGGTCAGGTGGTGAAAACGGCGGAAGGTTTCCTCGCGGTGCGCTGGGACTTCCCGCAGGGCACGCTGTCACTGGCGCTGAACGTCGGCAACAGCACACAGCCGATCCCCGATCTGCCCGGCGAAACGCTGTTTGCCTGGCCGCAGGCCGCCAGCGAACTGATTCCCAACGCTATCGTGGTTCGCCTGGCTAAGAGAGAAGCAGAATGAATATTCCAACCGCAACGTACCGCATCCAGTTCCGCAACGGCATGACGTTTGACCGTGCGGCGGCGCTGGTGCCCTACCTGAAACAGCTGGGTATCAGCCATCTTTACGCGTCACCGATCTTCAGCGCTACTGCTGAATCGACCCACGGCTATGACGTGACCGACGTTAACCAGATCGAGCCGTCGATTGGCGGCCGTGAAGGATTTGATCGTATGGCTGCCGCGCTGAAAGCCGCCGGGCTGGGGCTGATCCTCGACATCGTGCCTAACCATATGGCCGCCTCGCTGGAGAACCCGTGGTGGCGCGACGTCATTGAGCATGGCGAACAGAGCCGCTATGCGCATTACTTCGATATCGACTGGTCACGCCGCCTGACGCTGCCGTTCCTCGGTGACACCTTTGAGGCGGTGCTGGCCAACGGCGAGATCAGCGTGAAGCGCGATCCGCAGACCGGCAAACCGGCGCTGGCCTACTTCGACAATTTCTATCCGCTGGCACCTGATACCTGGCAGGATCGGGAAGAAGCGGTACTCGCCCTCCGCGACGCGGCGGAGATTGCTGAACTGCATGACCAGCAGCCGTGGCGGCTGATGTCGTGGCGCGATGCGCCCAACGATCTCTCCTACCGTCGCTTCTTTGAAGTCACCGGTCTGGTAGGCGTGCGCGTGGAAGACAAAACGGTCTTCGATGCCGCGCATCAGCTGATCCTGGAACTGGTTCACAGCGGTGCGGTGCAGGGCTTACGCGTCGACCACGTGGATGGCCTGGCCGATCCGCACGGCTATCTGGAACAGTTACGCCAGGCTGCCGGTCCCGACTGCTATCTCACCGTGGAGAAAATCCTGGGTGACAATGAACAGCTGCCTGATGCATGGCCGGTTTCCGGCACCACCGGATATGAATTTATGGCCGCACTCGCCAATCTGCTGGTCGACAGCGATCAGCTGAGCGGACTGCGCAAAGCGTATCAGGCCATCATCGGTAAAACCGTTGATATGAAAGCGGAGCTACGCGCCGCCAAACTGCTGATGGCAAACCGCAATTTTGCCGGTGAATTTAACCGGTTACTGCAGCTGGCACTGAAGATTGCCGACGCAGAAGGCACGCCACAGCCGGAGGCGGAACTGAAGAATGCGCTGCGTGAACTGCTGGTGGCGTTCCCGGTCTATCGCACCTACGGTACGCCGCAGGGCCTGACGCCAGCCGACACCGCGCTGTTGCAACAGGTGGTCAGCGAGGTCAAAGCCAGTGCCCATGCGCCCGACAGTCAGGCGCTTGATTTCCTGACCCATATTCTGCGCGCAGAGGTTGCCGACTCCGCTCGCGACGATGCCACGCAATTCCGCACCCGCTTCCAGCAGCTGACCGGACCGCTGATGGCGAAATCGGTGGAAGATACCCTCTTCTTCCGTCAGCACATGGCGCTGGCGCTGAATGAAGTCGGCGCTGAACCGCTGGCGCGCCACTTCTCGCTGGATCAGTTTCACGCTGAAATGCAGGCGCGGCGCGAACATCAGCCCGATGCGCTGTCGGGCACCTCCACACACGACACCAAGCGCGGTGAAGATGCGCGTGCGCGACTCTATACCCTTACCGAAGCGCCGCAACGCTGGGCGGAATGCGTCAACCGCTGGCGGGAGATGAACCACGATAAGATCGTACGCCTGAAAGATGGTCCGGCACCCGAACCGGCCGTGGAGTGGATGCTGTATGAAGCGCTGGCGGGCGTCTGGCCAACCACCCTGCAGCCGCAGGATGCGGAAGGTCTGGCGGCGCTGGAAGCCCGCTTTGTGGTCTATGTGGAAAAAGCGCTGCGTGAAGCCAAGCTGCGTACCGACTGGGCCGACAATAACGACGCCTATGAGGAGGCAGTGCTGGGCTATGCCCGTCACCTGCTTGCGCCCGCCAACAGCACCTTCCTCAGTGACTTCTGCCAGTCGCTGCAACCCTTTATGCGTGCCGGTCTGGTCAACAGTCTGACCCAGACTGTGGTGAAGCTTACGGCGCCTGGCGTACCCGATATTTATCAGGGCAGCGAGGCACTGGACTTCAGCCTGGTCGATCCGGATAACCGCCGCGAACCCGATTTCGACGCGCTGGCGGCGATGCTTAACGCGCCACAGCACGACGGCAGCGAGGCGCACTGGCTGCGTGGTCAGGTCAATCAGCAGGCGATTGTGAAGCTGCTGACGCTGCGTCAGCAGCAGCCTGCCCTGTTCCGCCACGGTGACTATCTGGCACTGTCGGCAGAGGGCGAGCAGCAGAATAATGTGCTGGCCTTTGCCCGTACCGGACAGGATCAGGCGGTAATAGTGGTTGTGTCACGCCGGGTCTTTAACCAGCTGCCGGAGAATCTCGACCAGCCGCCCGCTGCGCGCTGGGCTGACACGGTCATTGCGCTGCCCACCGCACTGAGCCAGCGCCGCTACCAGGATGTGCTGACCGGTAAAACGGTGGCTGCGGACGACCAGTTGCCGCTTACCGGGCTGGCATCGCAGTGGTGTGCCGTGCTGGTGGCACAGTGAATTCCGGAAAGAACTTTTTTTATTACGCGTCAATCTGTTCATTGAATAACGAGGCATAAATGTCAAACAGTCAGCGTTTTGAAATTACGGCGGGATACAGCCATTTACTGGGGGCCAACTTTGATGGTCAGGGCGTGAACTTCGCCCTGTTCAGCGCCCACGCCGAGCGGGTTGAACTCTGTCTGTACGATCCCAGCGGTAAAACGGAAATTGCCCGTCTGGAGCTGCCGGAATATACCCATGAAGTATGGCACGGCTATATTCCGGGCCTGCAGCCCGGCGCGCTCTATGGCTATCGCGTTTATGGCCCTTATGACCCGGAAAATGGTCATCGCTTTAACCCGAACAAGCTGCTGCTCGATCCCTACGCCCGTGAACTGGCGGGAGACATCGCGTGGAACGAGGCGCACTTCGCTTACGATCTCTATCATGACGATAAAGATCTGACCTTCGACAGCCGCGACAGCGCGCCGTTTACGCCAAAGTGCCGGGTGATCGATCCCAACGAATTCGACTGGCAGGATAAAAACCGCCCGAATGTGCCGTGGCCGAAAACCGTCATCTATGAAACCCACGTTAAGGGCTTCACGCAGCTCAACACCGCCCTGCCACCTGAAATGCGCGGCACCTTTGACGGCATGAGCCACAAATCGACCGTCGACTACATCAAAAGCCTGGGCATTACCTCGGTCGAACTGCTGCCGGTACACTGGTTCCCGGATGACCAGCACCTGCTGGATAAAGGGTTGAAAAACTTCTGGGGATATAACACGCTGAACTTCTTTGCCCCCGCCACCCGCTACTTTGGGCCGCGCGGCATTCAGGGCTTCCGTGACATGGTGCGAGCCTTCCATGATGCCGGTATTGAGGTGATCCTCGACGTGGTCTACAACCACACCGCCGAGGGGAATGAGCTGGGGCCAACGCTGTCGTTTAAAGGCATCGATAACTTCTCCTATTACCGTACGTTGCCAGACCAGCATCGCTATTACATCAACGACACCGGTACCGGTAACACCGTCAACACCTCGCATCCGCGTGTGCTGCAGATGGTGCTCGATTCGCTGCGTTACTGGTCGGAATCAATGCACATCGACGGCTTCCGTTTCGATCTGGGTACCATTCTCGGTCGCGAGCCTGATGGTTTTGACCCGCGCGGCGGCTTCTTCGATGCCATCATGCAGGACCCGGTCCTGTCGCAGAAAAAGCTGATTGGTGAACCCTGGGATATCGGTCCGGGCGGCTATCAGGTGGGCAGCTTCCCGCCAGGCTGGGCAGAATGGAACGATCAGTATCGCGATACGGTGCGTGACTACTGGAAAGGCAACAACGTCTCCACAGACTTTGCCGCACGCCTGCTGGGTTCCGGCGATCTCTACGATCAGCACGGTCGTCGTCCATGGGCCAGCGTCAACTTTATCACCGCACACGATGGCTTCACCCTCAATGATCTGGTGTCGTACAACGACAAACATAACGCGGAGAATGGCGAAGACAACAACGACGGCCACAACGACAACCGCTCCTACAACTACGGAGTTGAAGGCCCGACCGATGATGAAGGCATCAACGCGGTGCGCGAGCGTCAGAAGCGCAACTTCCTCGCCACGCTGATCTTCTCACACGGTACGCCAATGCTGCTGGCGGGCGACGAGTTTGGCCGCAGCCAGATGGGCAACAACAATGGCTACTGCCAGGACAGCGAAATCTCCTGGGTACACTGGGATAACCTGCCGGAATCTGCCGAGGCGCTGCGCGAGTTCACCCGCCAGATCCTGACGTTACGTGCTCAGCAGCCGTTACTGCGCCGTGAAAACTGGCGTGATGGCATGGATATCAAATGGTTTAACGCCGGTGGCGGCTTCCAGCAGGCTGAGCAGTGGGATGAGGGATCAACGCTGGGGGTTTATATCGGCCGACCGGACCTCCAGACCGAGGAAGGCATCTGGCACGACGTCCTGATGCTGTTCAATCCGTTTGAAGGCAATGTACCGTTCCAGATCCCGCAGTTTGGTGAAGGCGGCTGGGTGCTGGAACTGACCACCAGCGACACCGCGAAGCGCGGTCTGGTGATCACCAAGGAGAAGGATTTCGAACTGGAAGGACGCAGCTTCGCCCTGTTCAGACGTCCATAGCCGCTGACCCGATTAAAAAGCAGTCATCTGGCGCAGCGCATTTCGCGCTGCGCTTGTGTTTCTGGCGATCGCTGCCAGGCTTAACCGGTTGTTAACAGTGAGAATTGATGCTGAAAAGGAGGCATAATGTCCAGATTTACGCAGAAAGTTGTGGTTGTGACAGGTGCCGGATCCGGCATTGGCGAAGCCAGCGCAAAACGCTTCGCTGAAGAGGGTGCATCAGTGGTGCTGGTGGGCCGTACCGCGCAGAAACTAGAAGAGACGCTGGCCGACATGACGCCCGGCGATCACCTGGTGGCTGCCTGCGACGTCTCAGAAGCCGCACAGGTTAAACAGCTGTCAGAAACCGTCCTGAAGAAGTATGGCCGTGTTGACGTGCTGGTAAATAACGCCGGCGTCATCGTGCAGGGCCGCATCCATGAAGTCGACCTCGACGCATGGAAAACCCTGATGAAAACTGACCTTAATGGGGTTTTCCACGGCGTACACTATTTCATGCCTGCCCTGTTAAAGAGCAAAGGCAACGTGGTTAACATCTCTTCCGTTTCCGGTTTAGGCGGCGACTGGGGCATGAGCATCTACAACGCGGCTAAAGGGGCGATTACCAACTTCACCCGTGCGCTGGCGATGGACTACGGCGCAGATGGCGTACGGGTCAATGCAATCTGTCCCGGCTTTACCTTTACCGATCTGACCGAAGATGCCAAACAGGATCAGGCGCTGCTGGAGCGCTTTTACGACCGTATTCCACTGCGCCGGGCCGGTGAAGCGGATGATATCGCCCGTGCCATTCTCTTTATTGCCAGCGATGAAGCCAGTTATATTACCGGCGTTAATCTGCCGGTTGATGGCGGAATTACCGCTTCAAATGGCCAGCCTAAACAGGCTTAAATAAAGAACAGGGCAGCGTCTTTACGCTGCCTTTTTTTATTCTAACCGGCCCGCAGCATTAATTCCCTTTATTATCCTTCTGCCACAGCAGAACAATAACTGCCTGCATACAAATTAATGTTTTGGCGTATGGCGGGTTGGCGTTGCCGCGCGTGCAGGTTTAATTGCCGTGCTGCTGGTCGGGCAAATAAAAGTGCTCAGACAGGCATTACAGAGTATGGCATTAGCGTGATGAACTTTCGCCACGGCCAGCGCCTGCTGGCGGGTATAAAGCGAACCAATAAAAACGCGTTTATCGTTCTTTGACAGATTAACGCAACCTTCTTTGTGTAAAATCCATCCACCCATGGGACGCGGGCACAGATAATAGTAGCTGGCTTTGAGCATGGTAGTCATCCTGATAGTTGCTGTATGTATCTTAAAAAACGAACCAAAATTCGTAAGAGGTTTTTTTTGTAATCTGAAGCTTTATTAAACTAACTGAGAATTATCCCTAAAACCACTTTATTGCGTAAGTCTGGCTGACTTTGAGAATATGCCCTTTTTCATTGCTTATGTCGCTTCAGGCATTCCACGCGCTGTAACGCCCTCACCCTCACTGTCGCCCCGCTTACATTTATACTGCTAATGCATCATTAAAAAAGCAAAAAACAAAATAAAATTTAAAAAACAATAGTTTATAAAATCAATCCGCGCGCCATGGGTGACGCGCTACTCAGATATGATTAGAGCAGAAGCTGAAAAATATCATCCCCGCAGGGGTATTTATGAGTATTGATAAACTGAACCTGAATAAGAGTGAAAGTGGTGCACAGTGTGCCTTTAAGCGGAACGCCAGCTCCCCTGGCATCAGGGATTTATCAATACCGGCGGGCGTAATTAACAGCGACCGGCTTGAAAAAGTAAAACGATCGGTTTACTTTTAAAGCATGAAAAAGAGAAACGATATCATCCAGGCCGCCGAGCGGCTCTTCTACACCCACGGTTTCCACGCCACCAGCACCGACAATATCTGTCGCGAAGCGGGCGTCTCTACCCGCACGCTCTATCATCACTTCGCCTCACGCGAAGCGCTGACCGCAGCGGTACTCGACGCGCGCGAGCAGCGCTTTATGGCCGATCTGCTGCCACCGCAACAGCCTGATGCGATAGCGCATCTGTTCAGGGTGCTGGGCGAGTGGACGGCAGCGAACGGTGCCCGTGGCTGCTTCTTTCTTAAAGCCTGGGGAGAGTATGCCGAGCGGGACAGCGAACTGGCCGCTCAGGCGCTGGCCTTCCGGGCCACGATGCGGGCTTATATCACCCTTTGTGTGACGCATCTGCGCGGTGCTGAAAATAAGTCGCTGAGTGATGCTATCTGGATACTCTTTGAGGGTGCCATTACCACGGCGCTGATTACCGGTCCCGCCGCTGCTCAACAGGCGGCGCAGGTCGTCAGTCAGTTACTTCAGAACAGGGCGACAGGATGAGATCGCCCATCGCGCTGGCGCTGACCGGCTTCAGCCTGATCGCCGTGACCTATGGCATGGCGCGCTTCTCATGGGGATTGATGCTGCCCGCTATCTCAGCGGAGATCCCCTTCAACCCGCAGCAGGCGGGTATGCTGTCAGCCTGCAGCTTTGTGGCATATTGCCTCACTATTCTTACCGCAGCCGCGCTGGCGGATCGCTATGGCACCCGGCTGACGGCGCTGCTGGCCTCACTCAGTGCGACGGCGGGTCTGCTGCTGCTCGCCTGTGCCTCATCAACGCTGCTGCTGGCGGCCGGACTCTTTATTGCCGGATTGAGTGCCGGTCTGGCTTCACCTGCCCTGGCGGCGGCAGTCAGCGATCAAATCCCTGCTGCGGGTCAGCCGCGCATCAATACCCTGATCAATGCCGGCACCAGCGCGGGCATTATCCTGACGGTGGTCATCCTGAGCGTTCTGCCCGGCGGCTGGCGTGCCGCCTGTCTGCTGTTCGCTTTGCTGTCGCTGGCCTGTGTGCTGCCGGTGATGCGCGTGTTATCGGGTCACGCCGCCAGCCGCCCCACCAGAGTGCGTCACTGGCACCAGCGGCTGTATCGCCGCTCCATGCATCGGCTGATGAGTATTGCCTTGATTTCGGGTCTGGTCAGTGCAGCCTGGTGGAGCTTTGGGTCAGCGCTGCTGCGACAGCATGTCGGTGTGGATGAAGAGACCGCCCGCTTACTCTGGCTGATTGCCGGAGGCGCAGGCATCGTGGGTGCGGCAACCGGCCCGGTCGCTGCCCGTATCGGGCTGAAGGGTGTATACCGGCTCTCACTGTGCGGGATGGCAGTGCCACTGCTGGTGCTGGCCTGGAGTCGGGGCGAATCCACCGGCTTAGCGATCGCGGTTGCCTGCTGTGGCGCAGGTTACGTCACGCTATCGGGCGTGCTGCTGGTGTGGGGCGCACGCGCCACTGCTGAAGATCCGGCGACCGGCGTCGGCATCCTGTTTTTTATGCTGGCGGTGGGCCAGGTAGCGGGATCGCTGCTGTTTGGTCAGCTCTACGCCTCTTTGGGAGCCAGTACGGCATTGACGCTGTTTGCGTTCAGCGCCCTGCTGCTGCTGTTTATTGCACCCGCGCAGAACAGCAGCGAGTCGGGTAAATAAGCAGGCGTAAACGAATGGGTTGGCAGAAAACAGGGAAGTTAGAAATAGCGTCGATGCTATTTACCAGACAGTGCCAATATTATCGCCCGGGGAATGAGGAAATATTACGCAGGTGTTATGGCTGAAGCGATAAACTCATCGCGGCGTCCATTCAGATCGCGCGAATATTTTTAATGCGTGGATTTATTTTCTGCTGAAGCAAATCTTCTTCGGGACCCAGATAATAAGGCACAGCACACTGCTTACCATCTTTGGTAAAAATAATCTGGTTATCATGCAGGAATAACGCAGTAAAATGGCCCAGTACCACACCATTTAATTCAAAGCAGTGATTTCTTGCTGCACGCAGCCCCTGCTTACTATTCAGAAAATCAACAAATCGCATCACGCTGCGCCTCCAGTTAATAAATCAACTCCATCAGAATCGCGAAGATAATAGCCTTAACGCAGGCCCGGATCATCCGGCTGACGCTGTTTTCAGAATAGGCTTAATTACCATTCAGTAGTGGCACTAAACCGACGTGATTTTTTATCTGCTTCCTGCCAGGAATAATCCTGGAGAATGACGCACTCATAAAATTTCATGAGCGCGTAATATTTATATTGCGCCCTCACATCGCCCGCTATACCGTTGTTTTTCCACCAGGTGCAGACTTTCGGGGCAAAACCGCATAATGGAAATTTTTGAGGCAGATGAACGCCACATCATGGCGATTCAACAGATCTACGCCTGGCATGTCCTTAACGGCACCGGCTCATTTGAGACAGTGCCGCCCGACGCGGCAGAGATTGACGAGCGGATGCGGAAGATTCAGCAGGCGGGCCTGCCGTGGTTTATCGCCGTCAGCGAGGGAGAAGTGCGTGGGTTCTGTTATCTGACGCCTTATCGTCCGCGCCATGCCTACCGGCATACGCTGGAAGACTCAATTTATATCGATCCCGGATTTCAGAAGCGCGGAGTCGGTTCGCGCCTGTTAAACCATGTAATCCGCTGGGCTGAGCAGGCAGGGTTCCGCCAGTTGATCGCCAACGTCGGCGACAGCGAGAACCAGGGCTCGATTGCCGTACATCGCGCCGCAGGCTTTGAGATGACAGGTATCCTGCGCTCGGTAGGTTTTAAACAGGGTCGCTGGCTGGATACCGTTTTTATGCAGCGCTCTCTGGGAACGGGCAATACCACGCTGCCGGTTGATTAAAACAGAGTCAGAGTGAGAAAGACGTACTGGCCCTCGTTTTCCCCGGAAGAAGCTTCTGGTAAGGTGCCATAACAAAAAATAAAAAATTCCGGAAACCTTTATGTTGTCGACAATCATCTATCGCAGCCACATTACTGAACATGTGCCGCTTGAGATCCTGAATGGTTTGGCGCGGAAAGCGAATAAAATCAATAAATCCTCAAGCGTCACCGGAATTTTATTATTCAATGGCACGCATTTTTTCCAGCTGCTGGAAGGGCCGGAGGCGGCGGTCAATGCAGTTTACAGCCGGATTTGCCAGGATCCACGCCACCATAATCTGGTCGAACTGCTGCGCGATTACGCCCCGGCACGCCGTTTTGGCCACGTCGGTATGGAGCTGTTCGATCTGCGGCTGCATGATAAAGAGACGGTACTGGAGGCGGTACTGGCAAAGTGCACCACAAAGTATCAGCTGACCTATGCCGATCGCGCACTGCAGTTCCTGCGCACCTTTGTCGAAGCGCGGGAAAAAGAGAACTATTTTGAGATCCCGGCCGCCAGCGGCTGGACGTTTATCCGTGACGAGTCAGAACAGCGTGAAGGCAACGCATCGCTGGTGGCTGCGGATGAGGTCAGCTTTGCTTTTCAGCCGATCGTTGACCCCTTCGCCTGCGAAATCGTCTCGCTGGAAGCGCTGCTGCGCGGCCCGCAGGGAGAATCGCCGCTCGACTATTTTGCCCGACTGTCACGTGAGCAGCTCTATCAGCTCGATCTGAGGTCGAAAAAGATCGCCTTCGCCCAGGCGAAGCAGCTGGGGATTGAGGGCATGACTCTGTCGATCAATCTGCTGCCGATGACGCTGGTGGAAGTGCCCGACGCCGTCCCGTTTTTGCTGGATGAGATTGCTGCGCAGGGACTGGTGCCAGAGCAGATCATGGTTGAATTCACCGAGAATGAAATTATCTCGCAGCCTGAGGCCTTTGAAGCCGCCATCAGGCAGCTGAAGGCGGCCGGCATCAGCCTGGCGCTGGATGATTTCGGTGCCGGTTTTGCCGGCCTGTCGCTGCTGACGCGCATTCAGCCCGACAAGATTAAAATCGACCGAACCATCATCGCTGATGTGCATAAAAGTGGGCCGAAGCAGGCGATCATTCATGCCATTCTGAAATGCTGCTCCTCGCTGGAGATCGGTGTTATCGCCGAGGGTATTGAACAGCCGGAAGAGTGGATGTGGCTTGAAGCGGCAGGCGTGACCCAGTTTCAGGGCTTTCTGTTCTCAAAACCTGTACTCAATGGCGTTGCGGCCGTAGCCTGGCCGGAGCTGATCTGACCGCCTCTGCGATTTGGATGAATTTGCGATTTCCTGCCTTGCTGGATCACCCGGTGGCTGCTAAATAGTTAACAGCCCCGGGGGATCATCTTTCTGTCATCTTCCCGCGGCAGAGTCAGTCATTACCCAGTCAGTGATTAAATGTTTAGCAGTCAGATGTTCAGTGTTTAGGCCAGCGCTACGCGCCATGCGTGCGACGTGACTCCAGGGACAGCATTTGAGGAACTGAATGAAGCAAATCATCCGCGGTGATAAAGAACCCTCCCATATTCTCGCAGCGACCCGTGCGCTTGAAGCGCACTACTCCCGCTACGGAGAAGGTAATAAGTACCATCCCGTTATCTATTCCATCGCCTACCGCAGCCGGTTTTATCAGGTTGAGGTGATTACCCGACGTGAAACCATGGTTGCCTCGGTGATTACTGGCGTTCGCAACCTGACGCATCTCTCCGGCGCCGCCTGACGGCCACCTGTCATCCTGCGGGGGCAGATTGCCCCCGACTCCGCGCTTAGCGTCGATAGAGTGAATTCGCCGGAAAGATTGCGCCAATCACGCTTTTTTCCCGTGCGCCCGTTACCGCAGGCAGATTACCTGGCAGGCCGGAGAGCGTGCGGAAAGCCAGCCAGGCAAACGCCAGCGCTTCCATATCGTCACCACTGACACCCGCCGCATCGGTAGTCGTTACTTCCGTTCCCGGAAGATGCGCTGCCAGTCGCGCCATCAGCAGCGGATTGCGGCTGCCGCCGCCACACACCAGCAGACGGTCGCAGCCATCATTGAGTAACACCTGCTGCGTGATGGTGATAGCGGTCAGCTCGACCAGCGTAGCCTGCACATCCTGCGCAGCCAGACCCGGGAAATAGCGCAGATGCTGCTCCAGCCAGCTGAGGTTGAAATGTTCGCGCCCGGTGCTTTTCGGCGGCGGCAACGCAAACCAGGGCTCACGTAGCAGCGCCTCCAGCAGTGCCGGAATCACCGACCCGCTGCGCGCCCACTGCGCATCTTTGTCATACGGCTGAGCCTGATTACGCCAGATCCAGGCGTCCAGCAGCATATTGCCGGGACCGGTATCGAAGCCGCGCACCGGCTGACCTGGGATCAGCAGCGAGAGATTGGCGATGCCGCCAATATTCAGCACCATGCGGCGTTCAGAAGCATCCATCAGCAGCGCCTGATGAAAGGCAGGCACCAGCGGCGCGCCCTGCCCGCCCAGCGCCATATCACGGCGGCGGAAATCTCCTACCACGGTGACGCCGGTGGCCGCCACGATCTGATTATGATCGCCAATCTGCAGCGTATTGGGTGCGTCACTCTGCGGCTCATGCCAGACGGTCTGACCATGACAGCCAATCGCCGTGATATCGCTGGCTTCAAGCGATTCGCGCTTCATTAATGTCACTACCGCTTCAGCAAACAGCTGGCCGAGGCGGGTATCAAGCTGGCCGAGCTGCGACAGCGTCAGGGACTGTCCCTGACATATCGCCAGAATCGCCTGACGCAGTTCTGGTGGCATCGGATGGCAGTAGCTGGCCTGCTGCGCCACCATATTTTCATCAATGGCAGCCAGCACCACATCCACTCCATCCAGGCTGGTGCCTGACATTACCCCAATATAGCGTCCTGATTTCATAGCCATTCCTTACTTCCGGCCGGAAGTGCAATTCATCTGCGGTTAGCCTGACAAATAATGATCGCTAATTCTATGATTAAATTCTTTTTATCCAATCGTGCTGACTGATAACGTAATGGGACTATTTTTAGTCCACGATTGAATTATTGTTGATCCTGCATAGTCTATGCTTCGTCCAGCCGTGTTTTATTCGGACAGGGATTAATTTGCCAGGTTTGTGTCTTATACTGTGAGCAGGATACAGCGGTAAACGTGGCACCTTCTCGACTAAAGGAGTTTCAAATGATTAAGCGTGTAATTGTGGTCGCTCTGGCCGGTGTGATGCTGGCAGGTTGTAGCAATACCAGTACGCTGTCGGGTGATACCTACAGTGCCAGTGAAGCTAAGCAGGTGCAGAGCGTTTCGTACGGTACCTTAGTCTCAGTACGTCCGGTGAAAATCCAGGGCGGCGATGAGAGCAATGTCATCGGTGCTATCGGTGGTGCGGTGCTGGGTGGCTTCCTGGGTAACACCATTGGTGGCGGCAGCGGACGTAGCCTGGCGACAGCCGGTGGTGCGGTTCTGGGTGGCGTAGCAGGCCAGGGCGTACAGGGCGCAGTCAATAAAACCGATGGCGTTGAGCTGGAAATCCGTAAGGATGATGGCAACACCATCATGGTGGTTCAGAAACAGGCCGCCACGCGTTACTCTGTTGGCCAGCGTGTTGTGATGGCATCCAACGGCAGCCAGGTGACGGTTTCACCTCGCTAATGAAGCTAAACAAAAAACCGACGCCTGGGCGTCGGTTTTTTTATTTCTCTTTATGCTGAAGTTCGAGAATGTTTTTCTCAAGCCGGGCGATCAGCGTCACCATCTGACTGATCTCTTCCCGACTGATGCCGGACAAAATGTCGTCCCGCGTCTCATCAATCACACTCTCAACCTGTTCGATTATCGGCTCGGCCTGCTGCGTCAGCTTAATGCGCTTGGCACGACGATCGTTGGCGCAGGTCGAACGGGTGATTAATCCTTTCTCTTCCAGCTGATCCAGCGTGCGCACCAGCGAAGGCTGTTCAATACCAATCGCCTTGGCTAACTGAATCTGCGACTGTTCGGGCGGCAGTTGATGAATATTGTGCAACGTCACCCAGTGAGTCTGAGTCAGCTCAAGCGGCTTCAGCCGCTGATCAATCAACGCGCGCCAGATGCGCACCAGGCGAGATAAATCCGTTCCGAGGGGCGTATCCATTTCATCTCCTTATAATTAGCTTGCTAGCTATCAAGCCAGATTTTACACTATTCTGCGAGTTTACAGGACAAATTACAAATCCCGGACCAGGCCACGATAACGTGGCAGCGCTTTCAGTCTGACGTTTGGGTTAACGAAGGATGTTATCACGTGCTCACTCCTGCTTTTTCAGGTGCGAATCCGCTGACCGATCTGGTGGTGGGCGCCTCACTGTTTTTCCCGCCGATATTCAAAGCGGTGATCCTCGGCTTCTTTTTCTGGCTGCTGATCCACCCTCTGGTGCGTGGCTGGATCTACTCCGGCGATGTCTGGCATCCCACCCTGTTTGATCTCTCCCTGTTTGTGCTGTGCGTTACCGCCGCACTCTGGCTCATCGGTCACGGATAATCGATATGAAATTTAACGCGGTAAAATACTTCTCCACGCTGATCGTGTTTGCCCTGGCGCTGCTGGCCGCTGGCTGGCTCTGGAACTACTACATGCAGTCGCCCTGGACCCGTGACGGGAAAGTACGGGCAGAGCTGGTGGATATCACGCCTCAGGTGTCGGGACGAATTACGCAACTGAAGGTCAAAGACAATCAGTTTGTGCATCAGGGCCAGCAGCTGTTAACGCTGGACCCGGTGCCATGGCAGATCGCGCTCGACAATGCCGCCGCCCAGCTCAGCAAAGCGCAGGCGGATCTCGCGAAAGCGCAGCATGAATTTAATCGTCGCAGCAGCCTGCCGCGCAACATCATCTCCGCAGAGGACCTTGATGCCGCGCGATTAAGCGCCGGCGCGGCGGCCGCCAGCACCAAAGCGGCACAGGCGGAGTGGGAACGGGCGCGCTGGAATCTGCAGCAGACGACGCTGACCGCACCAGCGGATGGCTGGATCACCAATCTGACGCTGCGTCCCGGCAACTATGCCACCGCGGGTTCGCCTCTGTTTGCTCTGGTCGACAGCCACTCTTACTACGTAATGGGCTACTTCGAAGAGACCAAACTGCGCCATATTCACCCAGGCGCAGCGGCCCAGGTGGTGCTCTACAGCAATGGTATGCGGCTGCAGGGTCAGGTGGATAGCATTGGCCGCGCCATCTATGACCAGAGCATTGAGACCGACAGCGGCCTGGTGCCCGATATCAAACCCAACGTGCCCTGGGTGCGGCTGGCGCAGCGGGTGCCGGTGCGTATTCGTCTCAACCCGCTCCCTGCCGATGCAGACCTGGTGGCGGGAACCAGCTGCACCATCACCATCCAGCCATGAATTTTCAGTGGCTGGCCTGGGATCAACTTCCCTGGATTAAGGCGAACGCCGGCCAGTGGCGTTATGCGTTGCGTAACGCTATTGCAATGTGCCTGGCGCTGAGCATCGCCTACGGACTGGATCTGGATGAGCCCTACTGGGCAATGACCTCTGCCGCCGTGATTAGCTTTCCCACCGTCGGCGGCGCGATCAGTAAAAGTCTGGGGCGCATTGTTGGCAGTCTGATGGGGGCCAGCGCCGCGCTGCTGATCGCCGGACATACGCTTAATGAGCCGTGGCTGTTTACCTTTGCCATTGCCGGCTGGCTGGCGCTCTGTACCGGCATAGCGAATCACTACCAGAATAACGTTGCCTACGCCTTTTCGCTGGCGGGCTACACCGCCGCCATCATCGCCTTTAGCAGCGTTAATATCACCGATATCACCTCGCTATGGACCATCGCTCAGGCACGGGTTTGCGAGGTGATCTCCGGCATTCTCTGCGCCGGATTGATGATGATGGTACTGCCGAGTACCTCCGATGGTGAGACGCTGATTACCTCACTGAAACAGATGCATGCCCGGCTGCTGGAACATGCGGTGTTACTGCTGCAGCCCTCAGCCAGCGAGACCATCCGGACCGCGCATGAAAATGTCATCAGCCAGATCCTGACCATGAATCTGCTACGGATTCAGGCGTTCTGGAGCCACTACCGCTTTCGCCGACAGAACAACGTGCTGAACTATGTGCTGCACCAGCAGCTGCGACTCACCAGCGTGCTCTCCAGCCTGCGACGCATGCTGCTGAACTGGCCCGACGCGCCAGAGGCGCTGTTTGACGCGCTGCAACAACTGCTGGCGGAGCTGGCGAAACCTGCGTGTGATAAATATCGTCTGGCTCAAATCCTGCGCAGCGTGACCCCGGCAGCGGATGGCGACTACCGGCAGCGCGCTTTTTGTCAGCGGCTGCGCTACTTCTGCTGGATGTACCTCAACGTGCTGCGCTGGATCCGCCTGCTGGATCGCGCCGATGCCGACACCCGCTTTCAGCCACCGCCGGTTCCGGCGCTGGCGCACGACAGTGACAGCGCCGAGGCGGGCTGGAGCGCCCTGCGTACCTTCTGCGTTATCGTGCTGGGCTGCGCCTTCTGGATCAATACGCAATGGTCTTCCGGTGCCGCCGCGCTCACCTTAACCGCCATTGCCTGTGTGCTCTACGCTTCATCACCCTCACCTGGCGGCAGCGTCACGCTGCTGCTGAAGACCCTGCTGTGGCTGTTTGCGTTTAGTTTTGTGATGAAGTTTGGGCTGATGGTGCAGATCAGTCAGCTGTGGCAGTTTTTACTGTTTCTGTTCCCGCTGCTGGTGACGCTGCAACTCTTTAAGCTGCAGCAGAAGCAGCGCGCCGGGATGTGGGGACAGTTCATCGTCTTTATGGGTTCGTTTATCGCGGTGACTAATCCGCCCACATGGGATTATCAGGACTTCTTTAACGATAACATCGCCAAAGTCTGCGGGGTGCTGCTCGCCTGGCTGGCGTTCCAGATTCTGCGACCCAGCTCCGATGCGCGGCGCAGCCGACGGCATATCCGGGCGCTGCGGCTGGCGTTTCTCGATCAGCTGCGGCAGCGGCCCCGGCTCAGCGAGAGCCGCTTCGAATCGCAGATTTACCACCGTATCAGCCAGCTCAGTCACAGCAGGGACGAGCAGGCACGCGTCTGGCTACTGCGCTGGGGCGTGGTGCTGCTCAACTGCTCGCATATCGTCTGGCAGCTGCGTGAATGGCGCGCCGGTTCAGCCGCACTGATGGGGTTTCGCGATCACTGCCTGCAAGACTTACAGCAGATTATCAGCAGCCGCGGCGTGCGCCACAGCTCGCTGGATCGAATGCTGACGCAACTGGAGGAGACCATCACCGCGTTACTGGCACTGGAAAGCAACGAGGCCAGCGAGCTGGCGGGGATTATCTGGCGGTTACGCTGTTCACTGGCACAGCTGAAGCAGGCGGTGCCGGAGTGATCACTGGCAATATTGCTGCTGTTGCCGGTTAAAATCATCCTGCAGCTGTTGCAGCGTTTTATGGCCTTCGAAGCGGGTTTTATCCATTTCGGTCATCGGTTCAATCACCAGCACTTTCTCATCGGGTGAGAAGATAAACCGGCGTGTCAGTTCGGTACCGGTAAAACTCTGACCATGAATGCCACCGCACACCATAGTCATGGTACGGCGATAAATAGTGCTATCCGTGAAATTGGTTTCGGTGGCGCTGCGAAAGACCTGATCGCAACCCTGCGCTTCCAGCTTACGCACCATGTTGCGGCTCAGCCATTCACGACCCTTCGCGATCTTTTCACAGGTGATACGCATTGGGTTGGTATCGATGGTGCGCTGCAGTTCGCGTCCGGTTTCGGTGACCAGTTGCGTATCATTGGGTTTATCGCATCCCACCAGCAGCAGACACAGCAGTAATGCGCCCTTGAATTTCATTTTCCTGCTCCTTTCCCCATCACGCTTTCTTACCTGAATCAATATCATAGGGGGGAAATGTCAGGGATGGTACAACAATTCATAAACAGGCAGGAGAAAAGCGGGCGGCCATCGCCTGCCGCCCGGAAACTCAGATTACACCGCAGGCGTAGCGTGCCCCGCCACCGCCCAGCGGTTTAGGATGGTCAGCATGATTGTCACCGCCGACGTGCACCATCAGCGCTTTGCCTTTGATCTCTTTTAACGATTTCAGACGCGGCGCCAGCACCGGATAAGTGGCGCTGCCTTTGTCATCGACATAGACCGCGGGCAGGTCGCCCAGGTGCCCCTCTGCATAAGGCCCCAGATGTTTGCCGCTGTTGGCCGGATCAAGGTGACCACCCGCCGCACCGGCGGCGACCACTTTGCCTTCAGACTCGCCCGGTTCACAGCTGCCTTTAGCATGAACATGGAAACCATGAATGCCCGGCTGAAGGCCCTGCAGATCCGGCGTGAACTGCAGACCATACTGTGTCTCGTCAATCTTAACGGTGCCCAGCGATTTCCCAATCCCTTCAGCGGTAACCTGATGGATCGTAACCTGCTCGCTGGCAGCCAGTGCTGAGCCGCAGGCGATCAGTGCGAATAAGGCAACTGCTTTCATTTTCATGGTGACTCCATTTGCATACCAGGGTTTGAGATAAGTCTGGTCGCTGTTGCACTATTTTGCCGGAGATTGACGCAGTTTTACGCTTCAGGGCACATCAAATCCCAGCGCCGCCTTGCGAATACGGAACCACTGCTGACGCGACAGGGATAAGTTCAGTGCTCCGGCGGCTTCGCTGACCCGCGCCGTTTTACCTGAGCCGATGATTGGCAGCGGGCGCGATGGCAGCATCAGTATCCAGGCATAGACCACCTGCTCAAGGCTGGTGGCACCGGTTTCCTGCCGCACGGCTTCCAGTTCGTCACGCAGCGGCTGGAAATGGGGATCGTTAAACAGGCGACCGCCACCCAGACAGGACCAGGCCATCGGACGAATACGCAGCTGCTGACACTGATCCAGCGAGCCATCCAGCAGCACACTTTGCTGCACGGGTGAGATCTCCAGCTGATTTGTCACCAGCGAGAACGGCAGACGGGATTGCAGCAGGGAAAACTGTGATGGTGTGAAGTTAGAGACGCCAAAATGCAGAACCTTGCCGCTGTGATGCAGCGCCATAAAGGCTTCGGCCACCTCGTCAGCCTCCATCAGTGGATCGGGACGATGGATCAGCAGCAGGTCGAGACGATCGGTGTGGATATGGCGCAGTGAGTTTTCAGCACTCTGCAGGATATGACGTTTGTCGGTAATGTAGTGGCCTATCTGATGCTCAGGCTGGGCGCGGGTGGCGATGCCGCACTTGGTGACAATCTGTAGCTGGTCGCGCAAGCCGGGTGCCAGTTTCAGTGCCTCGCCAAACGCCGCCTCACACTGGTAGTCACCGTAGATGTCCGCATGGTCAACGGTAGTGATGCCGAGCCTCACATGGTGCTCAATAAAGGCGACCCGTTCCTGTGGCGACATCCCCCACTCCATCAGACGCCAGTACCCCATGACCAGCGGTGAAAAATCGGGCCCCTGTGAAGCGATGGCTTGCGGTTCTAACATGACGATCTCCCTGTTGCGCGTTGGCTGAAATTAGCGTGTCAGAGAGTATAACGGAAAGCGCAAAGTCGTCAGAATAACTCCGGCTGTTGGGGCGCGTGTGGCTCCTCACCTTTCTGTTGCCGTTGCAGACGCTGACGCCGCTGCTGACAGAGACGAATGACCTCACGCTTTTGCGCATCGCTGAAGCGCAGCCAGTTGAACCGCTCATCGCGGCTGCGTAAACATCCCAGGCAGTAGCCGCGCGCATCCGTCTGGCAGATGCCGCGACAGGGGCTGGGAACCGGGAAAAACTCAAGCTGCTCGGCCACCACGCCTCCGGATTCACAGAATAAACAGTCCAGTAAAAAGCGTAGCCTGGTTGCGCAGGAAGTAAGCCCCACCCGGTCAGAATTATCCTGTTCTTTGACTCAGGAGTGAACACTCTGTGCCAAATAGAGAGGGTTGCGTTGCATTAGACCGACTGGTCTACTAATCTCACTGCCATGAATAAGACGCTACAACGCAACGAAACCCGCGAACACCTGCTCCAGACAGGTGAGCAACTCTGTCTGCAACGCGGCTTTACCGGAATGGGCCTCAGCGAACTGCTGACGCAGGCGGCGGTGCCGAAAGGCTCCTTCTACTACTACTTCCGTTCTAAAGAGGCGTTTGGCGTGGCGTTACTGGAGCGCTATTTTGCGCGTTTCCTGCAGGATGTGGCGTTGCAGCTTAACCAGACCGAAGGCACGCCGCGTGAGCGTCTGCTTAACCACTTTCGTGCTGCCGTTGATCTGTTTGTTCAGCAGGGCCACATCGTAGGCTGTCTGGGCGTCAAAGTCTCCGCGGAGGTGTGCGATCTCTCAGAGCCGATGCGTGATGCACTGCAGCAGGGTGCCGGAAAGATCACGGCACTCTACGCCCGGACCCTGATTGCCGCAGAGCAGCAGGAGTCGCTGAGCCTGCCGCAGCCCCCCGCGCAGATGGCGGAATTGCTGTCGCTGCTGTGGCTGGGTGCCAGTCTGCAGAGCAAAATTTCCCGCGAGGCGCAGCCACTGCGTCTGGCATTGAGTACCATCGAACAGTGGCTTGAACGCCGCTGATTTTTAAAAAACATGTTTGTAGACGACTGGTCTACTAATCAGGAGCTATTATGGCGAGTACCCAGCTGTTTCGTCCGCTAAAAGTCGGTGCAATTACCGTCCCAAACCGCGTATTTATGGCACCGCTGACCCGTCTGCGCAGCATTGAGCCAGGCGACATCCCTACCCCGATGATGGCTGAATATTATCGCCAGCGCGCCAGCGCCGGTTTGATCATCACCGAAGCGACCCAGATCTCTTTCCAGGCGAAAGGCTATGCCGGTGCGCCAGGCTTACATACTCAGCCACAGATTGCAGCGTGGAAAGCGATTAACGAAGGCGTGCATCAGGCTGGCGGTCACACCGCAGTACAGTTATGGCACACCGGTCGTATCTCACATAACAGCGTGCAGCCGGAAGGCAAAGCACCGGTTGCGCCATCGGCGATTGCCGCTGGCACCCGTACCTCACTGCGTGCTGAAGATGGCAGCGTCTATCGCGAAGATACCTCAACGCCGCGTGAGCTGACAGTGCCAGAGATTAAGCAGATCGTGGCAGATTTTGGCCAGGCTGCGGCCAACGCGCGTGAAGCGGACTTTGACCTGCTTGAGCTGCACTCGGCGCACGGTTACCTGATGCACCAGTTCCTGGCTCCTGGCTCAAACCAGCGTACTGATGAATATGGCGGCAGCATCGAAAAACGCGGTCGCTTTGCGCTGGAAGTGGTTGATGCGGTGATCGCTAACTGGTCAGCCGATCGCATTGGTATTCGCGTCTCACCTATCGGCAGCTTCCAGAATCTGGACAATGGCCCGGATGAAGAGGAAGCGGCGCTGTGGTACATCGGCGAGCTGGCAAAACGCAACATCGCCTATCTGCACCTCTCTGAGCCAGACTGGGCCGGCGGTCAGCCTTACACCGACGCTTTCCGTCAGAAAGTGCGTGATCTCTTCCCGGGTGCCATCATTGGTGCCGGTGCCTATACCGTTGAGAAAGCGGATGACCTGATTGGTCGCGGCCTGATCGATGCGGTTGCGTTTGGTCGCGATTACATTGCTAACCCGGATCTGGTTGAGCGTCTGCAGCAGGACGCCCCACTCAATCCACAGCGTCCGGAAAGCTTCTACGGCGGCGGCGCGGAAGGTTATATCGACTACCCAACGCTGTAACCGGTTCGGGCTGCCGTCCGGGATGATGACGGCAGCCATTATTCAATAGCGATTTTCATCGCTATACTTAGCGCCTGAGTCATCGGGCGATGGCGTTTTATTTAAAAGAGGATGTTATGCGTTTACTTCATACCATGCTGCGCGTTGGCGATCTGCAACGTTCAATCGATTTCTACACCCGTGTGCTGGGCATGCGCGTGTTGCGTCAGAGCGAAAACACCGAATACAAATATACCCTGGCATTTGTGGGCTACACCGACGAGAGCGAAGGTGCGGTGATCGAACTGACCTACAACTGGGGCGTCGATAAGTATGACCTCGGTGATGCCTATGGTCATATTGCGCTGGGCGTTGATGACGCAGCAGCGGCCTGCGAACGTATCCGCAAAGATGGCGGCAACGTGACGCGTGAAGCTGGCCCGGTTAAAGGCGGCTCCACCATTATTGCCTTTGTTGAAGATCCCGATGGTTACAAAATCGAGCTGATCGAAAACAAAGATGCCGGTAACGGCCTCGGCAACTAAACCTGCCTGTCAGCCTGCCCGATCGGGTGGGCTGAATCCCCTTCTCTGCGCTTCATCTGCTGCACCCGGCCCCGTTTTTTGCCATAATACGCGCTGCCCTTTTTCTGCAACGAGATCCTGATGTCTGAATCGAATTCCCCTAATGCACTCAATCAACGTTTCCGTGGCTTCTATCCGGTGGTGATCGACGTTGAAACCGCGGGTTTCAATGCGCAAACCGATGCGTTACTGGAGATTGCCGCTATCACGCTGAAAATGGATGAAGAGGGATGGATTCAGATTGACCAGACGCTGCATTTCAACGTCGAACCTTTTGTCGGGTCGCTGCTGCATCCCGAAGCCCTGGCCTTTACCGGCATCGATCCCAGCAATCCGCTGCGCGGCGCAGTCAGTGAATATGAGGCGCTGCACGCCATTTTCAAAATGGTGCGCAAGGGCATTAAAGACAGCGGCTGCAATCGCGCCATTATGGTGGCGCACAATGCCACCTTCGACCTGAACTTTATGTCAGCGGCGGCGGAACGAGCCAGCCTGAAGCGCAATCCGTTTCACCCGTTTGCCACCTTTGACACCGCGGCCCTGAGCGGGCTGGTTTTAGGGCAGACGGTGCTGGCGAAGGCCTGTATTGCGGCGGGCATGGAGTTTGACAGTACGCAGGCGCATTCTGCGCTCTATGACACTCAGCAGACGGCAACGCTGTTCTGCGAGCTGGTGAACCGCTGGAAACGGTTAGGCGGCTGGCCACTGCCCTTCGCGGAAGGCGATGCAGAAGCCACGACATCCGCATAAGGGATGCCGCAATGAAAAAGGCCGACGTGATGTCGGCCTTTTTTTATTCTGCTTCTTTAAATTTTTCTGCAGTCTCTTTGATCAGCGTCTGCAGTTCACCACGTTGTAACATTTCAACGATGATGTCGCATCCACCGACCAGCTCGCCATCAACCCACAGCTGCGGGAAAGTTGGCCAGTTAGCGAATTTCGGCATCTCGGCACGAATGTCCGGGTTCTGCAGAATATCCACGTAAGCAAAACGCTCACCGCAGGCTGACAGCGCCTGCACCGCCTGTGCAGAGAAACCGCAGCTTGGCAGTTTCGGGGAACCTTTCATGTACAGCAGGATCGGGTTTTCTGCGATCTGGCGCTGAATTTTTTCTACAGTACTCATAATTGCCTTCCTTAATTCGTCACATCGTGTTTGTTTATTGTAGCGACTTCGCAGCGTGACTGAAAACGAGATTTTGATCGCTGCCCGATTAAATCGCCATCATTGTTAAGTCCTGCTCCGGGACACCTGAATTCCTGATTATTAACAGCAGGTAACAGATTAATAATTCGTAATAATTTCGTTGATATAAGACGCTGAAAATGTTCATTTTCAGCGCAATTGCGTGGGTTGCAAAGATTAATATTAAAAGGCATTACAGTTTTTAAAAGAACTGGACTAGAATGGCCTGGGCGCTGATCCTGGATCAGATTAATCTCAACTTTGTCGCGGTGCGTAGTGGCCCTGACAACTTAACTAATCAACGGACTATGCGTTTAATCATTACGTTTTTCATGCTGGCCTTTGCGCAACTGTTTTTCAACATCGCCGCTGCGTCGCCTCACGCGCCGGTGAACGTCAGTACGCATAAAGCAGAGAAAAAGAGTGCGCGCGACGATGAGCGTCGCAAGCGTCGCCCGGTCAAAACGGTGACGAAAAAGACTCGCCTCAGCCCGGTTCAAAAACTAAAAACAAAAAAACTGAAAAAAGTCGAACTCACCGCAAAACAGACGCCTGCTAAAAAGACCTCGCTAAAAACCGCCCGTCTCAGTAAGAACAAAGAGAAGAAACGCTATGGTCATCAGCGCCTGCTGAAAACCGCTGAGGTCACCACCAGCGAGACCGGCACGATTAAGATGAGCAAATCTCACCGTCAGCGCTATCAGAAGGCCCGCGAAACCGCGATGACCAAGCTGATGGGTCAGTTGGGTAAACCCTATCAGTGGGGCGGCACCTCTCCCCATACCGGTTTCGATTGCAGCGGCCTGGTCTGGTACGCCTATAAAGATCTGGTGAAGTTTAAGATCCCACGTACCGCTAACGAGATGTACCACCTGCGTGACGCCGCCCCGATCAAGCGTGAGTCGCTGGAGAAAGGCGATCTGGTCTTCTTCCGTATCAATGGACGCGGTACTGCGGACCATGTCGGCGTTTACCTGGGTGATGGTAAGTTTATCCAGTCGCCACGCACCGGCAAAGATATTCAGATCAGCGCGTTAGGAGAAGATTACTGGCAGCGCCACTATATTGGTGCACGTCGGGTGATGACGCCAAAAACCATACGCTGAGCAGCAGAACAACCAGAAGAGAGCCGGGATAATCCCGGCTTTTTTTTAGTGCAGAATAGCGGTAAAACTAAAGGCCACAATCATCAGCAGACAGCCCGCGGTGGTCATTAATGCCAGTTTAAGATCGGTACTCATTGCTTGCTCCTTAGTCACACAATCAGTAGGGGTATCGCATTTTCCCACAGGGCCCGGTAAAAATCTCGTTTTATCCGTTCAGCCTTGTTAGAATCCCGCCTTTGTTGCGCAACGCGCGCAACCCTGATTCCGTTTGCGCACGTTTTCAGGCGCTTTTACGCCGCCAGCGGCCTGTTTCCTGGCCATGAATGCTGCATTTTTGCGGAAAAAACCCTGAGCAGACGCAAACGTTTAACACTACGCTTATCATAGAGTTAGATAAGCACTGGAGTCCGATTTTCATGGCAACAATTAAAGATGTGGCGAAACGCGCTGGCGTCTCAACGACCACCGTTTCGCACGTCATCAATAAAACCCGCTTTGTGGCTGAAGAGACGCGCAACGCGGTCTGGCAGGCGATTAAAGAACTGCACTACTCGCCGAGCGCCGTGGCGCGCAGCCTGAAAGTGAACCACACCAAAACGCTGGGCCTGCTTGCCACCTCCAGCGAAGCGCCCTATTTCGCTGAAATTATCGAAGCGGTTGAAAATCACTGCTTTGACAAAGGCTATACGCTGATTCTGGGTAATGCGCATAACGATCTGCAAAAACAGCGCGCCTATCTCAGCATGATGGCGCAGAAACGCGTCGATGGGCTGCTGGTGATGTGCTCTGAATATCCGGACGATCTGCTGCAGATGCTGGAAGAGAACCGCAATATCCCGATGGTGGTGATGGACTGGGGCGAGTCGCGCGCCGACTTCACCGACACGGTACTGGATAATGCTTTCCAGGGCGGCTATCTGGCGGGACGCTATCTGATTGAACGCGGACACCGGGATATTGGTGCTATCCCCGGTCAGATGGAGCGTAACACCGGTGGCGGACGTCATGCCGGTTTCCTGAAGGCGATGGAAGAAGCGGGTATTCAGCCACGCGCCGAGTGGATTGTGCAGGGTGACTTTGAGCCGGAGTCGGGCTATCAGGCGATGCAGCAGATCCTGTCGCAGAAGCAGCGTCCGACGGCGGTGTTCTGTGGCGGTGACATCATGGCGATGGGCGCGATTTGCGCCGCCGACGAGATGGGTTTACGCGTCCCCCAGGATATTTCGGTGATCGGCTATGACAATGTGCGCAACGCCCGCTATTTTGCACCGGCCCTGACCACGGTGCATCAGCCTAAAGCCCAGCTGGGTGAGAAAGCGCTGGAAATGCTGCTGGACCGCATTACCAGTAAGCGCGAAGTGTCACAAACGATTGAGGTCCATCCCACGCTGATTGAGCGCCGTTCCGTGGCCGATGGCCCGTTCCGCGACTATCGCCGTTAATGCTCGCTTAACCACTCCTGATTAAGCGTTTGCGCATCACCCAGATAGCTGAGCAACCAGCCTGTCGCCGGTGATGCGCGATCCTCTGCCCAGCTGACGCAACATGGGCTGTCCGGAAACGCCACCGGCAGCGTCAGTTCAACCAGCTCGCCACTGTCGAGCAGCGGCCTGGCCAGGTGACCGGGCACCATCGCCACACACAATCCCGCCTGCACGCACTCCAGCCCGGTTTGCCACTCCGGCACCACCAGCCGGCGCTGGTTATCCAGCGTCCATGTCATACGACGCGGCAGTGCGCGAGAAGTATCTTCCAGCACCAGGGATGGCCAGCTCCGCAGCGTGTCATCATCTATCTGGCTCGCCTGCGTCAGAGGATGGTCGGGCGCAACCACGCAGCGCCAGTTAAGCGTGCCCATATCGCGAAAAGCAAAACGTCCGCCCACCGGTATCGCCTGAGTGGCACCAATCGCTACCTCCACCCGGCCATCGGCCAGCGCATCCCAGACGCCGTTAAAGACTTCATAGCTGATGATCAGCTCCATATCAGGAAAGTGGCGATAGAAATCTTTGACCAGCTGCCGGGTGCGCTGAGGTTTAGCGATACGGTCAACGGCAATGCTTAGCTGGCCGCGCCAGCCGTTAGCCAGCTGCTGACACTGTCGCCGGGTGGCAAGCATTTTTTTGATGACGCTGCGCCCTTCCCGGACAAAATGCTCACCCGCCGGGGTCAGAACCACTTCGCGATGCTGCCGTTCAAATAGCGGTACCGCCAGCCAGTTTTCCAGCTGACGCACCGTATAGCTGATGGCAGAGGGCACCCGATGTAACTCCTGCGCGGCGGCGCTGAAGCTCCCCCCACGGGCGACAGCGTCAACCACTTCTAATGCATATTCTGACCACATAATCTGCCTTCAAAAATTTTAACAGCAATCGGCAAATATTACCGTTTCACAGCAGCAAACGCACCTTTTACACTCTGCCGCGTTTATCCTGCAAAAATGAGAATCAGATGCTGTCGAATAAAGGGTTTATGCCCTACCTTGCCCTGCTGAGCATGCTGGGCTTTTTAGCCACTGATATGTACCTGCCCGCCTTTGGTGCGATGCAGCAAACCTTTAACACTTCACCCGGTCTGATCAGCGCCAGTATGAGTCTCTTCCTGGGCGGCTTCGCCGTGGGTCAGCTCTTCTGGGGACCGCTTTCCGATCGCATCGGTCGTAAACCGGTGCTGCTGTCCGGACTGGCCATGTTTGGCGCTGGCTGCGCAGGCATGCTGTGGGTGAATGATATCTATCTGATGCTGGCGCTGCGTTTTGTCCAGGCGATTGGCGTCTGTGCCGCTGCCGTAAGCTGGCAGGCGCTGGTGGTGGATCGCTATCCTGCAGCGCGCGCTAACAAAGTCTTTGCCACCATTATGCCGCTGGTTGCGCTCTCTCCGGCGCTGGCTCCGCTGCTGGGTGCCTGGCTGATCGGCCACTTCCACTGGCGTTCGATTTTCCTGGTGCTGACGCTGATTGCGGTGGCGTTGATTCTGGCCACGCTGCGTCTGCCCACCGTGCGCAAGGCCGCGGGAGAAAAAGGTGCGCAGCCGGGCTTTTTCACGCTGCTTAAATCCCGGGTCTACAGCGGCAACGTGCTGATCTACTCCGCCTGCTCCGCCAGCTTCTTTGCCTGGCTGACCGGATCGCCCTTTATTCTGGCGGATCTAGGTCTGTCGCCCGCCGATATCGGTCTGAGTTATGTGCCCCAGACGCTCGCCTTTTTAATTGGCGGCTTCGGCTGTCGCACCCTGCTCAACCGCTTTAACGGCGCACAATTGCTGCCCTGGCTGCTGGCCGTCTACAGCCTGAGCATTCTGGCGCTGTTTGCTGTTGCGCTTGCTGGCAGCAGCACGCTGGTGAGTCTGATGGTACCGTTCTGCGGTATGGCGCTGGCTAACGGCGCGATCTATCCGATTGTGGTGTCCAGTGCGCTGATGCCCTTTCCGACCGCTACCGGTAAAGCCGCCGCGTTGCAGAATACACTGCAGTTAGGACTCTGTTTCGCTGCCAGTTTGGCGGTGTCGGCCGGCTTAACTCAGGCGCTATTTACCACCACACTGATGATGACGGTGACAATTGTGCTGGCGCTGATGGGTTACGCCATGCAGCGAGCCGCAAGCGCACAAACTGTTGTTGCCTCTGCGCAAACTGCCTGCCAGGATAATCAGTGACACACTGACTTTTTAGTTAGCGCCCTAACAATAAGTTATTGAATATTGACCCGCGTGAGAATATACTCATCCGGGTCAACAAATCTGTAATAAATCAACAATATAATAACGTAATAATCTGATTGGCACCCTGCTGCCGGGATGGTATTCGCGCGCGTTATTCTCACCTTACCCGACCTGCTGCAGGCTGTTCCAGTCCTCTGTATCACACAGATAACCGGTTTGCGGAGCCATCCGCATCGTTTCTCATTGCCTGAATAAATTGGCTACTCTTTGTTCAGGTTCAGATTGGACAGGTGGTGGAAAATCTATGAGTTCATCTTATGCAGAAGAAGTGAGCCTCGAAGAAAACCATTGGTATCGCATCGTTCATGAACTGCTGGAAAAAGCGGATATCGAAATTAATGGTTCACGTCCCTGGGATATTCATATTAATCATCCTGGTTTTTTTAAACGTGTTCTGCAGGAGGGCTCTCTTGGGCTCGGTGAGAGCTATATGGATGGATGGTGGGAGTGTGACCGGCTGGATATTTTCTTCCACCAGGTACTTAAACATAAACTCGATCAGCAGCTGCCTCATCACTTCAAAGATACGCTGCGCATTGCCGCCGCACGCTTAACCAATCTGCAGTCAAAAAGACGGGCGTGGATTGTCGGTAAAGAGCATTACGACCTGGGCAACGACCTCTTTTCACTGATGCTCGATCCCTATATGCAATACTCCTGTGGCTACTGGAAAGAGGCGACGACACTGGCGACGGCGCAGGAAGCCAAGCTGGATATGATCTGCCGTAAATTAGCGCTGGAACCCGGAATGTCACTGCTGGATATCGGCTGTGGCTGGGGCGGACTCGCGGAATTTGCCGCACGTTATTATGGCGTTAAAGTGCATGGCGTGACGATTTCCGCCGAACAACAGAAACTGGCGCAGCAGCGCTGCAGCGGATTAGACGTCACGATTCTGTTGCAGGATTATCGCGATCTGAATGAGCAGTTTGATCGTATTGTGTCGGTGGGTATGTTTGAACATGTCGGACCGAAAAATTACGCGACCTATTTTGACGTGGTCGATCGTAATTTAAAGCCTGACGGTATTTTCCTGCTTCACACCATCGGCGCGATTAAAACCGATATGAGTGTCGATCCCTGGATCGATAAATATATCTTCCCCAACGGCTGCCTGCCTTCGGTGCGCCATGTGGCCGATGCCAGCGAACCCCATTTTATTCTGGAAGACTGGCACAACTTCGGCGCAGACTACGATAAAACACTGATGGCCTGGCATGAACGCTTTTTGCAGGCCTGGCCAGAGCTGGCCGATAAATATGGCGAACGCTTTAAACGGATGTTCTCCTATTATCTGAATGCCTGTGCCGGTGCCTTCCGGGCGCGTGATATTCAGCTGTGGCAGATCGTGTTCAGTCGCGGTGTTGAGGGGGGATTACGGGTGGCGCGGTAGGGGTTAAAAAGCGGGCAATTAAGAAGGCGCTGCCCCGGCTGAACACTTGAAAAGAAGGGCCTGTTTTGCTTTAACAGGGAGCGTTGCGCAAGGAACGGGGTCAGATCGGAAAGTCGCAAAACCCGTCATCCCTGACACGCCCGGCCCACGCGATTACGCACCTCATCCCTGAGGTACGCCCGTTGCCGGGCCAACGCTTTGCGTTGTTCAAAAACGCTCCCGGCGTTTTTATCCGGGCGGCGGGACGCTTTCCTCTTCTGAGCCGGTGCCCTGCGCTTTTATAATGCTGACAGAGTAAAACCGATTGGGCTGTCAGCGGTGCTTACGCGCCTTTTATTAACTCTCTGTCTTTGACTGGCCGGTCAGCATGCTCATCGCCGCCGCGGCATCGCGCTGTGCTAACACCCGCTCAACGGTCTCCACGATTGCCTGCGTGTGCGGATCGATTTCAATATTCACCCGATCGCCAAAGGTCTTCGCCCCCAGCGTGGTACGCTCCAGCGTTTCCGGGATCAGATAGACGCAGAACTTAGTCTTAGTCACATCGCCTACCGTCAGGCTGATACCGTCGATGCCGACAAACCCTTTATGCAGAATATATTTCATCTGCGCCGCATCCTGGATTTTAAACCAGACCTCGCGGTTATGTTCTGACTGGATAATCTTGCAGATTTCAGCGGTGGTCATAATATGACCAGACATCAGATGTCCGCCTATTTCATCGCTGAATTTCGCTGCACGCTCAATATTGACCACATCGCCCTGACGTAAATCGCCAAGGTTAGTCACCCGCAATGTCTCTTTAATTAAATCAAAACTGACGCGGTCGCCTTCAATTGCCGTTACGGTTAAACAGCAACCGTTATGGGCTACGGATGCGCCCAGCGCCAGACCCGGTAAGAGCTCTTCCGGCAGGCGGACAGTGTGGGTGCGAAACAGTTCTTTCTCTTCAATGGACACGATTTCTGCGGTGCCCTGCACAATACCGGTAAACATAGTCTTTGCCTCTGCGAAGTTTACGCTAGTTTATCACAGCTCAGGTCGGCTGTTAGATTTCAGCCCGCACCGCCGCTTTATAGCGGAGCAAATCGCATTGTGTGACAAAGATTGGCGAATTCTGTTACGCCAGTTACACTAACTCGCGAAATTCCCCGGGCTTCCTGCCCCTTTTAATTCATTCAATAAGTCAGGTGTTAACGTGCAGAAGTATTTAACAGAAGCGCGTCAATTGCTGGCCCTTGCGATTCCGGTCATCCTTGCTCAGGTGGCTCAAACCGCAATGGGATTTGTGGATACCATTATGGCCGGCGCAGTCAGCGCCACGGATATGGCCGCCGTTGCTGTCGGCACCTCTGTCTGGCTACCGGCCATCCTGTTTGGTCATGGTCTTCTGCTTGCATTGACGCCCACCGTTGCGCAACTCAATGGTTCTGGCCGCCGCGAACGCATCGGTGAACAGATCCGCCAGGGATACTGGCTCGCCTTTTTCGTCTCCCTGCTGATTATGGTGCTGTTGTGGCATGCCGGTTATCTTATCCGGGCGATGCATGACATCGATCCAGTGCTGGCGCTGAAGGCAGAAGGCTATCTGCATGCCCTGCTGTTCGGCGCGCCTGGCTACCTCTTCTTCCAGGTGCTGCGCAATCAGTGCGAGGGGCTGTCGAAAACCAAACCCGGCATGGTGCTGGGCTTTTTAGGCCTGATGTTCAACATCCCGCTCAACTATGTCTTTATCTATGGCCACTTCGGCATGCCTGCCCTGGGCGGTGTCGGCTGCGGCGTGGCGACCGCCTCGGTCTACTGGGTGATGTTTATCTGCATGCGCTTCTGGGTGCGCCGGATGGGTAGCATGCGCGATATCCGTATGGAGAGCCGCTGGTCACCCCCTTCCCGTCCGATTCTGAGCCGCCTGATGACGCTGGGATTGCCGGTGGCGCTGGCACTCTTCTTTGAGGTCACGTTGTTCGCCGTGGTCGCCCTGCTGGTTTCGCCACTGGGCATCGTTAACGTGGCCGGCCACCAGATTGCGCTCAATTTCAGTTCACTGATGTTTGTATTGCCGCTGTCGCTGGGTGTCGCGACCACCATCCGCGTCGGTTATCGTCTGGGCCAGGGCTCCACCGAGCAGGCACGGGTCGCGGCCTGGACCGCACAGGGTGTAGGCATCAGCATGGCGGCGCTAACCGCCATTTTTACCGTGACGTTCCGTCATCAGATTGCCCTGCTCTATAACGACAACCCTGAAGTGGTGACGCTGGCGGCACAGCTGATGCTGCTGGCGGCAATTTATCAGTTCTCAGACTCGATACAGGTGATTGGCAGCGGGATCCTGCGCGGTTATAAAGATACGCGGTCGATTTTTTTTATTACCTTTATCGCTTACTGGCTGCTGGGGCTGCCCGCCGGTTATCTGCTGGCGCTGACCGACTGGGTGGTGCCGCGCATGGGACCTGCGGGCTTCTGGTGCGGCTTTATTATCGGCCTGACCTCGGCTGCGGTGATGATGATCTGGCGCATCAGACGCTTACAGCAATCTCCGGCGGAGATTATCCTGACGCGTGCAGCGCGATAACGTTCGAGGCGGGTCATTCATGGCCCGCAATGACGAAAAAAACGACGGTTAGCACAGTTGCTGTGCAGTCATGGCGAAAAAACTATTTTCCCCTTGCCAGCCTCACACGCTGCCGTTAATATTCGTCCCCGCTGTCGCCCTGACAGCATGTTGCGCTCTTAGCTCAGTTGGTTAGAGCACCACCTTGACATGGTGGGGGTCGATGGTTCGAGTCCATTAGAGCGCACCAAGTGCGTCCGTAGCTCAGTTGGTTAGAGCACCACCTTGACATGGTGGGGGTCGGTGGTTCGAGTCCACTCGGACGCACCAATATTCAGTATGCGCTCTTAGCTCAGTTGGTTAGAGCACCACCTTGACATGGTGGGGGTCGATGGTTCGAGTCCATTAGAGCGCACCACTTTCAGAATTCCTTCAGCTTGCGCAACTCCACTTTTATTGATCTGCATCGCTTCCCCCTTCTGCTTTTTGATTGGTTTTCGCATACTTAGCGTCTATACTGTCCCGCGTTGCTTACTTGAAAGGTTTCAGCGATCACGTGCTTACTGCGATAACTCAAATGATTTGCGCAACAACAGCGTGGTGGTTACCAACCGTAACCGCACAACTTCCCTGCACGCCTGGCCTTCGTCACCTATTCTTACTCAGTACTGCCCATTTCAGTCTCAATCAGAAATTTCACTTCGATGCGCTGCCATCGGATTCCGCCCTTATTCATCCATCACAACTTACAGAAAATCCGTCATGAAAAAGACTAAAATCGTTTGTACAATCGGCCCGAAAACCGAATCCGAAGAGATGCTGACTCAGCTGCTTGAAGCTGGCATGAATGTTATGCGTCTTAACTTCTCTCACGGCGACTACGCTGAGCATGGCCAACGCATCACCAACATGCGTGCCGTTATGCAGAAAACCGGCCGTCAGGCCGCTATCCTGCTGGATACCAAAGGCCCTGAAATCCGCACCATGAAACTGGAAGGCGGCAACGATGCGGCTCTGAAAGCGGGTCAGACCTTTACCTTTACTACAGACCAGAGCGTGATTGGCAACAGCGAGCGCGTTGCGGTGACCTACCCGGGTTTTACTGCTGACCTGAAAATCGGCAACACGGTGCTGGTCGATGATGGCCTGATTGGTATGGAAGTGACCGAAGTCACTGAAAATACCGTGGTGTGTAAAGTCCTGAACAATGGCGATCTGGGCGAAAACAAAGGCGTTAACCTGCCAGGCGTCTCTATCCAGCTGCCAGCACTTGCCGAAAAAGATAAGCGCGACCTGATTTTTGGTTGTGAGCAGGGCGTAGACTTTGTCGCCGCCTCTTTCATCCGTAAACGTTCAGACGTGCTGGAAATTCGCGAGCACCTGAAACAGAACGGCGGCGAGCATATCCAGATCATCTCCAAAATCGAAAACCAGGAAGGCCTGAACAACTTCGACGAAATCCTCGAAGCGTCAGACGGCATCATGGTTGCGCGTGGCGATCTGGGCGTTGAGATCCCGGTTGAAGAAGTGATCTTCGCGCAGAAGATGATGATCAAAAAATGTAATAAAGCACGCAAAGTGGTCATCACGGCTACCCAGATGCTCGATTCCATGATCAAGAACCCGCGCCCTACCCGCGCAGAAGCCGGTGACGTGGCAAATGCCATTCTTGACGGTACCGATGCTGTCATGCTGTCAGGTGAGAGCGCCAAAGGCCGTTATCCGCTGGAGTCGGTCACCATCATGGCGACCATCTGTGAGCGTACCGATCGCGTGATGAAGTCCCGCATCGACAGCCAGAGTGATAACCGCAAAATGCGTATCACAGAAGCCGTCTGCCGTGGTGCTGTAGAGACCGCTGAGAAGCTGGAAGCGCCACTGATTGTGGTTGCTACCGAAGGGGGTAAATCTGCTAAAGCCGTACGTAAATATTTCCCGAACGCGACCATTCTGGCGCTGACCACCAATCCGATGACTGCCCGTCAGCTGATCCTGAGCAAAGGGATTGAGACACGTCTGGTGACTGAGATCGCTTCAACCGACGATTTCTATCGTCTGGGTAAAGAAGCGGCGCTGGAAAGTGGCTATGGCCAGAAAGGCGATGTCGTGGTACTGGTGTCAGGCGCATTAGTACCAAGCGGAACTACCAACACCGCTTCTGTACACGTTCTGTAAAACTCTCTCTGACCATTATTTTGAAGCGCCTTTATCGGGCGCTTTTTTTTATTTCTACTTAAACCAAATGTCAGAAAATTCCAATCGAAAATAACTATTCAAATACTCTTAATATTAAGGTTAATCCGATTAAATCTCTCTGTTTTCGCTAAATTTTTTTATCATATTCTGTGATTCGCTGCTTCTTTGAGCGAACGATCAAATTTAAGCATCTTCTCATCAAAAATTTATTCTCAACTTAAAAAGCTTTGTGTAATACTTGTAACGCTACATGGAGATTAACTCAATCTAGAGGGTATAAATAATGAATCGTACTAAACTGGTACTGGGCGCGGTAGTTCTGGCTTCAACTATGCTGGCTGGTTGCTCAAGCAACGCTAAAATCGACCAGCTGTCTTCAGACGTTCAGACTCTGAACGCTAAAGTTGACCAGCTGAGCAACGACGTGAACGCAGTGCGTTCAGACGTTCAGGCTGCTAAAGATGACGCAGCACGCGCTAACCAGCGTCTGGACAACCAGGCTCACTCTTACCGTAAGTAAGAGTTCTGGTTTAAAAATGGCGCCTTTATGGCGCCATTTTTTTTGCTCCGAATTCAGTGCCCTTCACAGGCACTTATCCGGTCAGGGCTGAACCGCGTTGCCCTCAGCCTGTGTCACCGGGCTATCAGCCCCCACAGATGCGCTCTCCAGCCCCGCAGGCGGCACGGTATCACTCTGCACCGGCTCCCCACTGCTGACCAGCACAGGCATGCCTGAGCGTCGCGCTAAGCTGGCTTTAATCAGCGCACTATCACTCTTCTCACTTTTCATAAACTGCTTCACTCCGGCAGTGAGTGCAATCGGCATGGTCTGCGGATCGTCTTTGTCGTTGCGTGACAGCGGCTGATGCACTTCCACGTAGCGTTTCCCATCCGGTTCTACAGCGTACTTCACCGGCTGATTGATGATCTGTACCCGCGTCCCTTTCGGGGCTGAGTTAAACAGCGCTTCGATATCTTCTGAACGCAGACGTATACAGCCTGAACTGACGCGCATGCCGATGCCGAATTTCGCATTAGTGCCATGGATCAGATACTGGCCGGTGCCGCGCGCCAGACGCATGGCAAACTGCCCCATCGGGTTATCCGGTCCGGCGGGGACCACGCCAGGCAGCGTAATGCCCTCTTTGGCGTAGCGTTTGCGGATGTTCGCCGTGGGCGTCCAGGTGGGATTAGGGATCTTCTGGCTGATCTGCGTCACCATCACTGGCGTGGCCGCACCCAGCTGGCCAATGCCGATGGGATAGACAATGACCTTATCCTCCCCTTTGGGATAGTAATAGAGACGAAGCTCGGCCAGATTCACCACAATCCCTTCGCGCGGCGTATCGGGCAGGATCATCTGCAGCGGCACCGTCAGCTGGGTGCCCGCTTTGGGCAGCCAGGGATCGGTACCGGGATTTGCCTCCAGCATGCTCAGCAGGCCGACCTGGTAGCGCGCCGCAATTGCTTCCAGAGGTTGTTTATTGTCAGGAACCTGAGTCAGGACGTTTTCGCCAATCAGGCGACTGTCAGGTGGTGGCAGCGGATATTCGGTGGCGAACGCGGGTGCAGAGAGCCCAAAGCAGGTCAGCAGCAATGCACCGGCTAAACGTAAAGCAGGTTTCATGCAATTTTCTCGTCAGATAAAAAAACAGACGCCGGATGGCGTCTGTGGAGTGTAACTTAGCTGAGGTTCTGAGCGGTATGGCGAATAGACCGAATCATCGCCTCCAGCCCCTGCGACCGGGTGGGCGTCAGGTGCTGCATCAGTGCCAGTTCACCAAACCAGTGGCGCACATCCAGCGCCAGGATATCGGCGGGCGGCAGGTTCTGATAGAGGCTAAATACGATAGCAATCAAACCTTTAACAATAGCGGCATCGCTGTCGCCTTCAAACGCAATGGAACCATCCGCCTGCGGGGTCATTCTGATCCACACCTGACTCTGACAACCCGAAATCACGTTCTCCGGCTGGTGCAAGGTTTCAGAAGATTCCGGAAGCTTTGAACCCAGCTCAATAATGTAGAGGTACTTCTCTTCCCAGTTAGCGCAACGGTTGAAGTTGCGAACCAGTTTCTCTTTTTCAGGCAAATTCGCCATCAGTGACTCCGTTAAAACTGTTCAGCCGCCCAGCAGACGATGAATGCGCGTCAAACCGGCAGCCAGACGATCCACTTCCTCTTCACTGTTATAGAACGTGAAGGAGGCACGGCACATCGCCGGTACATTGTAATGCTGCATCAGCGGCATCGCGCAGTGATGTCCGGTGCGGATGGCAATGCCATATTGATCCAGGAAGCTGCCGACATCGTAGGCGTGATGTTTACCGAGATTGAAGGCGATAACGCCAGCTCGTGACTGCGGACCGTAGATCTGGATATCCGGAACGGTGCCCAGCTTATCGAGCGCATAGTTCATCAGTGCCGTCTCGCGCTGATGAATCGTATCCAGTCCCAGCGCCTGCACATAGGCCATCGCCGCACCAAAGCCGATAATGCCGCCGGTATTCGGCGTACCCGCTTCAAAGCGCCACGGCGCACTGTTCCAGGTGGTGCCGGTAGGCAGCATGACGCGCTCAATCATTGAACCGCCCCCTTCCCATGGTGGCATCTCATCCAGCAGCGCTTTGCGGCCGTAGAGAATACCCACGCCGTTCGGTCCATAGAGTTTATGGCTGGAGAAGGCGTAGAAGTCGCAGCCGATATCCTGCACATCAACCTTGTCATGCATCACCGCCTGGGCACCATCCACCAGCGTGATGACGCCAGCCGCTTTTGCCTGAGCAACGATCGCTTTAACCGGGTTAACCGTGCCGAGCACATTTGAAACATGCGTCACCGCCAGCAACCGCGTACGGCTGTCGATCAGCCCCGCCAGTTGCTCCAGCGCCAGCTCACCGTTGTCATTTAATGGCAGGACGCGCACTTCTGCGCCGGTGCGCTGGGCCAGCATCTGCCATGGAACGATATTGGCGTGATGCTCCATCTCAGTAATGATCAGGTTATCGCCAGGCTGGAGGTTACTGCTGCCCCAGGTGTTCGCCACCAGATTGATGCCTTCGGTGGTGCCTTTGACGAAGACAATCTCTTCCTGTGACTGCGCATTGATAAAACGGGCAGCCTGATCGCGCACGTTCTCCATGTCGCTGGTCGCCTGCTGGCTCAGCGTATGGATACCACGATGCACGGCCGCATAGCCGTGCTGATAGAAATGACTCTCGGCGTTAATTACCGAGAGTGGACGCTGTGCGCTGGCCGCACTGTCAAGATAGGCCAGCGGATGACCGTTGACCTCACGCTTCAGGATAGGAAAATCAGCCCTGACGCGTTCGAGATCGAAGTTCATCATATGTCGCCTCCGGGAAAACGTTGCGCGATACGCTGCAGCACGGCCTGACGCATCACCTCATTTTCCAGTGTTTCGGTCAGTTCTGCGGCAAACGCATGAATAATCATGGTCTGTGCAGCATCCTGCTCAATACCGCGCGAACGCAGGTAGAACATCTGCTCATCATCAATACGACCGATGGTGGCACCGTGGCTGCACTTGACGTCATCCGCATAAATTTCCAGCTGCGGTTTGGTATCGACTTCTGAGAGCTTGCCCAGCAACAGGTTGTTGTTGGTCATCTGCCCGTCGGTCTTCAGCGCATGCTGTGCCACTTTAATGTGGCCGTTAAACACCGCACGGCCTTTGTCGCGCACGATGGTTTTATGCATCTGGCGGCTGACGCAGTGGCCCTTGTTGTGCTCCAGGTAAGTACGGGTATCCGCCACTTCCTGTTTCACCGGCAGCACCAGGCTGTTGATCGCCAGCGTGGTGTTTTCGCCGTTCAGCTGGGTACTGGTGTTGTGACGCGACAGTCCGGCACCCAGCAGGAAGCTGGTGCTGCTGACCTGGCCATCATTGCCAATGACCAGATCGTTATGCGCAAAGTGATAGCTGGCGCTGCTTTCAAAGGCCAGCTTCGTGTGCGTCAGTTTTGCATTGTCGCCTACCGCAAAGGTAAAGCGCGTGCCGGTGAAATGGGCGCGCTCATCCAGTGAAACGTAGTGCTCAATCACTTCTGCTTCGGCACTCTCTTCCAGCTGCAGGTGATGACGATAGTGAACCGTGTTCATACCCGTCTGCTGACCGCTGGTGATATGCAGCAGATAGACCGGACGCGCAGCGGATTTACCGCGTGCCAGACGCAGGGTCGTCACCTCTTCTGCCAGACTTTCTGTCAGATGCAGGAAGACTTCAGGCTGAACCGCAGCAGGCAGCGGACGGCGCTCGGCGGCCACGCTGTGCTGAACCTCAAACAGTTCGCAGTCGCGACTGCTGAAGGCTGGCTGGAACTGACCGTCAACATAGACCAGACGGATCGCATCCAGCGGCAGCGCCAGTGCATCAACCTGTTCAGCGCTCAGAGTCTGCGGCGCGTCAGGCAGTACAAACTGCTGAGACAGTAAGGTGTCCAGCGGCGTGTACTTCCAGTTTTCGTGCTTGCGGGTTGGCAGGCCAACGCGCATCAGTTGCTGCCAGTGCTGCTGTGCCTGCAGAGAACGCACGTCGCCACGCGACTCAAACAGGTGATGCCACTGTTGCAGCGCAGAATCACTCTTCGTCGGTAAGCCAGCCATAACCTTGCTCCTCCAGCTGTTTCACCAGCGAGAAGTCGCCAGATTTCACGATTTTGCCCTGATACAGAACATGAACGAAGTCTGGCTTGATGTAATCCAGAATACGCTGGTAGTGGGTCACGATGATAAAGGCACGCTTCTCGTCGCGCAGGCTGTTTACGCCATTCGCCACGATTTTCAGCGCATCGATATCCAGGCCTGAGTCGGTCTCATCCAGGATGCAGAGTTCTGGCTCCAGTGCCGCCATCTGCAGGATGTCGTTACGCTTCTTCTCACCGCCGGAGAAGCCAACGTTGACTGAGCGGGTCAGCAGATCTGCCGGCATCTTCAGCAGCTCAATTTTCTCTTCAATGAAGTCCTGGAAATCGAAGCGATCCAGCTCTTCCTGCTGACGATATTTGCGTACCGCATTGACCGAGGTCTGTAAAAAGAACTGGTTGCTGACGCCCGGAATTTCTACCGGATACTGGAATGCCATAAAGATGCCTTCACCGGCGCGCTCTTCAGGGGCCAGTTCCAGCAGATCTTTACCTTTGAAGCTGACCGAACCGCCGGTTACTTCATAATCTTCACGGCCTGCCAGCGTCGCTGACAGGGTACTTTTACCTGAGCCGTTCGGGCCCATGATGGCATGCACTTCGCCGGGTTTAATTTCTAGATTCAGGCCACGCAGAATGGCTTTATCTTCAACACTGACCTGCAAATCTTTAATGCTTAACATACTTATTCCTTCACATTGCTTTCGGCAACGCGTGTGACGGCATCAGCCCACACTGTGCTCAAGGCTGATGGCTAACAATTTCTGGGCTTCCACAGCAAATTCCAGTGGCAACTCCGAGAATACGTCTTTACAGAAGCCGTTCACGATCATCGAGATGGCGTCTTCTTCACTGATACCGCGTTGCAGACAGTAGAACATCTGATCTTCGCCGATACGTGATGTCGTGGCTTCATGCTCAAGCTGAGCGGTATTGTTGCGGGTCTCCACATACGGGAAAGTATGTGCGCCGCAATCAGGACCGATCAGCATCGAGTCACACTGCGTAAAGTTACGGGCATTGGTCGCGGTTGGCATGATTTTCACCAGCCCGCGATAGGTGTTCTGACTTTTACCGGCCGAAATCCCTTTGGAGATGATGGTCGATTTGGTGTTTTTACCAATGTGGATCATCTTGGTGCCGGTATCGGCCTGCTGACGACCGCTGGTCAGTGCCACTGAGTAGAATTCACCCACTGAATAGTCCCCGCGCAGAATGCAGCTTGGGTATTTCCAGGTGATAGCAGAGCCGGTTTCAGACTGTGTCCAGGACATCTTGCTGTGGTCGCCTTCACACAGCGCGCGCTTGGTCACGAAGTTCAGGATACCCCCCTCACCTTCGCCGCCCGGGAACCAGTTCTGAACCGTCGAATATTTCACTTCGGCATTTTTGTGGATGATGACTTCCACCACGGCCGCGTGCAGCTGATAGGTGTCACGCACTGGCGCTGAGCAGCCTTCGATGTAGCTGACGTAGCTGTCTTCATCGGCAATCAGGATGGTGCGTTCGAACTGACCGGTTTTCGCTGCATTGATGCGGAAATAGGTCGACAACTCCATCGGGCAACGCACCCCTTTCGGGATATAAACGAAGGTGCCGTCAGAGGCGACTGCCGAGTTCAGCGCCGCAAAGAAGTTATCGTTCGCCGGAACAACCGTGCCGAGATACTGCTTCACCAGCTCCGGGTGCTCCTGGATCGCTTCGCCAAAGGAACAGAAGATAATCCCCTGCTCCGCCAGCTTGCCGCGATAGGTGGTCGCCACCGAAACGGAGTCAAAAATGGCGTCAACCGCCACTTCACGGCCTTCACGCACCGGGACACCCAGCTGATTAAAGGCGTTTTCCACTTCCTGTGTCAGATAATCGCTGGCTGGCGCGCTGCCTGAAGCCTGCAGTGCACCGGGTTCTGATGCGCAGCTGTCATCACAGTTGCCGCAGGAAGGCGCGGAGTAGTAGCTGTAATCCTGGTAGTCGAGTTTTTCGTAGTGCGCTTTCAGCCAGTGTGGCTCTTCCATTTCAAGCCAGGCACGAAACGCTTTAAGACGAAACTCCAGCATCCACTCTGGCTCGTTACGCTTGGCCGAGATCGCCCGCACCACATCTTCATTGATGCCGTTGGCAAATTCTTCGGTTTGCAGTTGGGTAAAGAAGCCCTCTTTGTAGTTGAGCTTGCCTTCCCAGATTTGTACATCGTCAGATGTTTCGCTGTGTCGTGACATATTTCACTTACTCGACGCCAAAGCTCTCACCGCACCCGCAGGCGTGCTGAGCTTTAGGGTTATTGAATTTAAAAATCTGATTCAGGCCTTCACGAACGTAGTCCAGTTCGGTGCCATCAACGAATGGCATCGCCTGTAGCGGCACAAACAGCGTTGCGCCATGGAATGAGAACTGCAAATCATCCTCGACTGGCTCTTTCACCAGATCCATGACGTAACCAAACCCGGCGCAGCCGGATTGTTTTACGCCGAGCCGCAGACCCTTGACATCGGGGTCCTGAGCCGCCAGATTGAGAATTTGTTGCGCTGCGGTTTCAGTCAGCGTCAGCCCTTTCCAGACAAAATCGTCGGGTGAGAAAGAGTCTGTATTAACGGATGCCATGTTGATACCTCTTGAGTCCGGACCTTTTCAGGCTATCCCCCTATGGTAGTGATCTGACCAATCACTTCAACCTCTTGTTTTGCAGGGATAATCATCTTGTGCGGTTTTATTTGCTTAATTATTAAGCATAGCCTCTTCAGCTCACCTTGTGGTGAGCGCGTCAGCATAAATAAGCCAGTGTTAACCTATTAATAAATCAATCTTTTTTAAATAACCATTTTTGATAAAAATGCTTATTGATAGGTTACGCCTTTCTGCGATGTAAACAGATTGTTATTTCCGATTATACCGACAGGCAGGATAAATCGATAAATTTTTCTGCCCGCCAATTGCAATCACAGCTCAATTGAATATGATAATTATTATCATTCACATTCAGGATGGCGTTATGACGCTTTCTGTCTCAGCCTGGCTGCAGCACAAAATCGACGAATATCAGTTTGCGGTGCGTGATATCACCGTCGACTTTTATATGGCGCAGGCAAAGCTCGACCGGGCCGACTGCACGATTCATCAGCTACGTCAGTTTAACGATGCCTGTCAGGATATGGCAGAAATCTGCCAGTTGAACGGTGACGACCAGAGTTACCTGCATGCCATGGGTAAACTGCATCACCGACTGGTGCAGGAGATGGGAAACAGCGATCGCGATCGCCTGTTTCGCCTTCAGGCTTATCAACTGGCGCGATTGTCCCTGACCCGCCTCTGCCATCAACTGGCAATGGTCGGGGAGTGGAACCAGGCCACTGCGCTGCAAAGTGACTTCATGCGTCACGCAGGCTGGATATTCTAATCCAGCCAGGGCGTGACGTCGCGCACAATTTTTTTACATTAGCTCTAACAGTGCCTGAAGCGGATGACGCATTCCGTTGCCCTCTACACGCTTGACCTGACTGCGGCACGAATAGCCGGTGGCCAGGCAGCGCTGGCGTGGCAGTCGCTGAAGCTGGGGATGCCAGGAGAGCGCGTAGATCCCCAGCGAGTTTTCAAGGTTCTTACTTTCGTGACCGTAGGTGCCTGCCATACCGCAGCAGCCAACATTGATGTTCTCCAGCTTCGCGCCAAAACGGGAGAAGATCGCCTGCCACTGATTCGGTGTGGAGGGCAGCGCGGTCACCTCGGTGCAGTGTGCAAACAGATACCAGGATTCTCCGCCCGTGGCCTGCACGTCACGCTCTGCCAGTGCACGCTCTAACCACTCATGTACCAGCAGGACGTTAAAGTCGCCGCGTGATTCGCCCAGCGTCTGACGATACTCATCGCGATAGCAGAGCACCGTGGCCGGATCGACGCCGACCATGGGCAACCCCAGTTTTGCCACCCGATTCAGGAAATCGGCGGTGCGGGATGCCGTGCGGGCGAAACGGTGCAGGAAACCTTTCACATGTTGCGCTTTGCCATTTGGCGAGAATGGCAGGAGCACGGGCCGGTAGCCCAGTTTCTCAATCAGCCTGACAAAATCGTTAACCAGCTGCGCCTCATAGAAGCTGGTAAAAGGATCCTGCACCACCAGCACACAGTTTGCGCGTTCAGCGGCTGACAGCCCTTCCAGCTGCTCCAGCGTCATGTTCATGGCGGGATGACCACTGAGCTGCTGTTTCAGATTAGGGGCCGAAAGCAGCGGCAGATCGACCATACCAATATGGGTTTTACTTATCTCTTTCAGCCACGGCTGGCGCAGGAAGAAGTTAAATACTTTCGGTGCTTTCGCCATCAGCGGCGCATAGCCCTCTACTGCTGCCACCAGGTGATCGCTGACCGGACGCAGATACCGGGTGTGGTAGAGCTGTAAGAAGCGCGAGCGGAAAGCGGGCACGTCAATTTTAATCGGACACTGGGTGGAGCAGGCTTTGCAGGCCAGACAGCCCGACATCGCCTCTTTCACCTCGTGCGAGAAGTCATACTCCCCTTTGCTGGCGTGCCAGCTATTGCGGGTACGGGCAATCAGGGTGCGAAGCGACAGCCGATTTTCAGGCAGCTGCTTTTCCAGGGTGAGCGGATCGACGCCCTGCCCGGCCAGCAGCCGCAGCCACTCCCGCGTCAGTGTTGCCCGCCCTTTGGGCGAGTGAATGCGGTTGCGGGTGATCTTCATGGAGGGACACATCGGGCTGCGGGCATCAAAGTTAAAACATAACCCGTTGCCGTTACACTCCATCGCGCCTCGCCATTCATCCCGGACCGTTAACGGGATCTGACGATCATAGGTTCCGCGCTTCACCGCATCGACCTGCATCATTTCATCATTACTGTTGTATGGCGTACAGATCTTGCCCGGGTTCAGGCGATTGAGCGGATCAAAGGCCGCTTTGATGCGGCGCAATTCGTTAAACAGCGTCTCACCGAAGAATGCCGGACTGTACTGGGCTCGAAACCCTTTGCCATGTTCACCCCACAGCAGGCCGCCGTAGCGCGCTGTCAGCGCTACGACTTCGTCGGAGATCTGTTTCATCATCATCTCCTGCTGCGGATCGCACATATCCAGCGCCGGACGCACATGCAGTACACCTGCATCGACGTGACCAAACATGCCGTAGCTCAGCCCGTGGCTGTCGAGCAGCGCGCGAAACTCGACGATGTAGTCCGCCAGTTTTTCCGGCGGGACCGCGGTATCTTCCACAAAGGGAATCGGTTTAGCCCGGCCTTTGGCATTTCCCAACAGACCCACCGCTTTTTTACGCATGTTATAGATGCGTTCAATGCCATCCAGGTCGTTACAGAACTGATAGCCAATCACGCCGCCCTGCTGCTGCGCCATCAGTGCGTCAAGGCGGCCACAAAGCTGTTCAATCTGCTGATCGATCAGTGCGGCGTTGTCGCCGGCAAACTCAACAATATTCAGACCCAGCATCTCTTTGTCGGGTACATCGGCGATCAATTCGCGCACTGAGTGCCAGACAATGTCTTCACGCGCCAGGTTCAGCACCTTAGAGTCAACGGTCTCTACCGAGAGCGCCTGCGCTTCCACCATAAAAGGCGCATTGCGCAGGGCGGAGTCAAAGGAGTCATATTTGATATTCACCAGTCGGCGCACTTTAGGCAGCGGCGTGATATCAAGCCGCGCTTCCGTGACAAAGGCCAGCGTGCCCTCTGCACCACACAGCAGGCGCGTCAGGTCAAAGGTTTGCATATCGTCGCTGAAGACATGGCGCAGGTCATATCCGGTCAGGAACCGATTCAGCTTTGGAAACTTTTCCAGTATCAGCGCACGATGCTCGCGGCAGCGCGTCAGCACCTGCTGATAGAGCCGGCCTTCGGGCGTCGCCGTCTGCGCCAGGGTTTCAGCCAGCGCGGTGGCCATTGGACGCGTATCAAGGATATCGCCGCCCATCAGCACGGCGCGCAGGCCCAGCACATGGTCCGAGGTTTTGCCATAGACCAGTGAGCCCTGGCCGGACGCATCGGTATTAATCATGCCGCCCAGCGTGGCACGGTTACTGGTGGATAACTCCGGCGAGAAGAAAAAGCCGAATGGCTTCAGCCAGGCGTTAAGCTGATCTTTGATCACCCCCGCTTCAACCCGCACCCAGCCCTCATCGGTATTGATCTCCAGGATACGGTTCATGTAGCGCGACATATCCACCACAATCCCCTGATTCAGCGACTGACCGTTGGTGCCGGTACCGCCGCCGCGCGGGGTAAATACCAGACTGGCAAAGCGCGCTTCTCCGGCCACGCGAGCGAGCAGCGCAACATCCGCAGTCGAGCGCGGAAAGAGCGCCGCGTCGGGTAGCAATTGATAGATGCTGTTATCGGTGGAGAGTGAGAGACGGTCGGCATAGCTGGTTGCCATGTCACCGGTAAAACCCTGCTCTTTCAACGACTCAAGGAACGTCAGCACCAGTTGAACGAGGCCCGGTGCCTGCGAAATCTGTGGGATCATGATTGTCTGACCGAAGGTGTTGTAAACGTTTGCGTTTATAGATTAGCGATTTCTCGTTTTATCATATTTTTCCTGCGCCTGCCCTTTTTTCAGAAAAGGCAAAAACCTTTCTCCGCAACTCTGTTTAAACCTCAGCAAATAGATCATGATAAAAACGGGCATCCGAATGCCTGAAAATGAAGGATTAAGACGAGGTTATGAGTCAATGATGAAAAGCCAGTACCGGGATATGGATTTACCGCAAATACTCTTCACCCTGATGTTCATTCTGCTGCTGATTGTCGCCTGTTTATGGGTCGTGCAGCCGTTTATTCTGGGCTTTGCCTGGGCCAGCATGGTGGTGATTGCCACCTGGCCATTGATGCTGAAATTCCAGCGACTGTTATGGGGACGCCGTTCCCTGGCGGTGATCGTGATGACACTGCTGCTGCTGCTGCTGTTTATTATCCCTATCGCCCTGCTGGTCAGCAGCCTGATTGATAACAGCGCGCCGGTGATTGCCTGGGTTACCCAGGGGCATATGATGCCGCGACTGTTATGGCTCAACGATGTCCCGATGGTCGGCAAGAAGCTTTATGTCAGTTATGACACGCTGGTGGCGAGCGGCGGTGCCGGCGTCATGGCGAAAATACAGCCCTATATCGGCCGTACCACCGGCTTTTTTGTCGCGCAGGCCGGTCATTTCGGACGCTTTATGATCCATCTGGGCGTGATGTTACTGTTCAGCGTGCTGCTTTACTGGCGTGGCGAACAGGCTGCCCAGGGCATTCGTCACTTTGCTTTCCGCATGGCGGGACGGCGCGGTGATGCCGCCGTACTGCTGGCGGCGCAGTCCATTCGTGCCGTGGCGCTTGGCGTAGTAGTGACGGCGCTGGTACAGGGCGTGCTGGGCGGTATCGGTCTGGCGATCTCCGGCATTCCTTACGCCACGCTGTTGACGGTACTGATGATCCTCTGCTGTCTGGTACAGCTCGGCCCGCTACTGGTGCTGGTTCCCGCCATTATCTACCTCTACTGGAGCGGAGATACAACATGGGGAACGGTGCTGCTGGTCTGGAGCTGTGTGGTCGGCACGATGGATAACGTGCTGCGCCCGATGCTGATCCGTATGGGTGCCGATCTGCCAATGATCCTGATTCTTTCTGGTGTTATTGGTGGACTGTTTGCGTTCGGGATGATTGGTCTGTTTATCGGGCCGGTGGTTCTGGCGGTCTCCTACCGTCTGGTTTCCGTCTGGGTTCATGAAGCGCCTGCCCCGGATAGTGACCAACTGGCCGTGGCTGATGCCCTGGCGGATCACGATGATACCCCGCCTGCTGTATGATGAGATGCAACAACCCGCTGCGCCGCTAGCCCCCATAAGCATTGATTAGTGCGGTTAATGATGATTAACCGCACCCCTTCTCTCAGATCAGATAAATTCTGTTTTCCATTAGCGATTTTTAAGAAAAAAGCCACCTTTGGCCTGAAAGTGACCTTTTCGGGCCAAAAAAGATTACTTTCTGCACTGTTTCTTAAGCCAAATGGCGAAGTAAAGGTCACAAAAGATTATTGGCTTTAAACTAATAAGAGGATTCTTAAAGACGACAGCCAGCCGTATGAATAACATGTTTCCTATGTTCGAAATCAACCTGATGATTTTCAGACAATCCCATTCCCCTGAGTAGAGTAAAGAATTGCTGTGTGTAGTCTTTGCCCATCCCCTGTGATGGGCTTTTTTTTTGCCTGAATCTGACCAGATATAAACAGAAAAGGCCCGCATAGCGGGCCCTGAAGAGTGCTAACAACCCGTATCAGGCTGTTTTATTTAACTGCGCCAGACTCACCCAGGTCTCCACCACCGTGTCCGGGTTCAGTGACAGACTGTCGATGCCCTCTTCCATCAGCCATGCGGCGAAATCCTGATGGTCTGACGGTCCCTGCCCGCAGATTCCGACATATTTCCCCTTCTGCTTCGCGGCCCTTATGGCCATTGAAAGCAGCATCTTCACGGCCTCGTTACGCTCGTCAAACAGCGCGGAGACGACGCCAGAGTCGCGGTCCAGCCCCAGCGTCAGCTGAGTCATGTCGTTTGAGCCAATAGAGAAGCCATCGAAGTGCTCCAGGAACTGATCCGCCAGCAGGGCATTGGACGGGATCTCGCACATCATAATGATCTTCAGCCCGTTCTCGCCGCGCTTCAGTCCCTGACGCCCCAGCTCTTCCACCACAGCCTTCGCCTGCTCAACGGTGCGCACAAACGGAACCATAATCTCGACGTTTGTCAGGCCCATCTCGTTGCGAACACGTTTCACCGCTTCGCACTCCAGTGCAAAGCAGTCCCGGAAGCTGTCAGCGACATAGCGACCCGCACCCCGGAATCCCAGCATCGGGTTTTCCTCTTCCGGCTCGTAGCGTTCTCCACCCACCAGGTTGGCATATTCATTGGTTTTAAAGTCAGAAAGTCGGACAATTACGCGTTTCGGCGCAAAAGCGGCGCCAAGCGTGGCAATTCCTTCAGTCAGGCGAGCGATGTAAAACTCCACCGGATCATCAAATCCTTTCATCATTTTACGGATCTGCTGCTGCAGCTCCGGCGTCTGTTGGTCAAACTCCAGCAGCGCTTTAGGGTGGACGCCGATCATACGGTTAATGATAAATTCCAGCCGCGCCAGACCCACGCCTTCGTTAGGCAGACAGGCGAAATCAAAGGCGCGATCGGGGTTGCCCACGTTCATCATGATCTTCAGCGGCAGTTCAGGCAGTGAATCGACCTGCGAACTGGTGACGTCGAAGTCGAGCAGTTGATCATAGACGTAGCCGGTATCACCTTCGGCACATGAGACCGTGACGTTATGCCCCTCTTTCAGCCGGTCGGTGGCGTCACCACAGCCCACCACTGCCGGAATGCCCAGCTCACGCGCGATGATCGCAGCATGACAGGTCCGTCCGCCGCGGTTAGTCACAATCGCTGATGCTTTTTTCATGATCGGTTCCCAGTCCGGGTCGGTCATGTCGGTCACCAGCACATCGCCTTTTTCAATGCGATTCATTTCGCTGATATCGTGGATGACCTTCACCACGCCTGCGCCAATACGATGACCGATAGCACGACCTTCCACGACGACGCTGCCCTGCCCCTGCAGCGTGTAACGCTCCATTACCTGACCATTTGAGCGTACGGTTTCAGGGCGCGCCTGAACAATAAACAGTTTGCCGGTGTGCCCATCTTTGGCCCACTCAATATCCATCGGGCGCTGATAGTGCTGTTCAATCAGCACCGCCTGCTTCGCCAGCGCCTGCACTTCCTCATCGCTCAGGCAGAAACGGTCGCGTTCGGCCTCAGGCACATCTTCGATCCGCACCTGCTCGCCATGCGCCTGGGAATCGGCATAGACCATGCGAACCTTTTTCGAGCCCATATTGCGGCGCACAATCGACGGACGATCGGCTGCCAGGGTTGGCTTGTGCACATAGAACTCATCGGGGTTAACGGCACCCTGCACCACCATTTCCCCCAGCCCCAGTGCAGCGGTGATAAAGACCACCTGATCAAAGCCGGACTCGGTATCAATGGTGAACATCACACCCGAGGCGGCCAGGTCTGAACGCACCATGCGCTGTATTCCCGCTGAGAGCGCAACACCACGATGGTCATAGCCCTGATGCACACGGTAGGAGATAGCGCGGTCATTAAACAGCGAGGCGAAGACATGCTTTACCGCCACCATGACGGCGTCGATGCCCTGTACATTCAGGAAGGTTTCCTGCTGGCCGGCAAAAGAGGCGTCAGGCATATCTTCTGCGGTTGCAGAGGAGCGCACGGCAAACGACGCGGCATCATCATCAGCAGAAAGCTGCTTATAGGCGTCCAGAATGGCGGACTCCAGCTCGGGCAGGAACGGTGTCTCCACGACCCACTGACGAATCTGCTTACCCGCTTTTGCCAGCGCATCAACGTCATCAATATCGGTCTCATCCAGCAGCGCATAAATACGCTGATTCAGCCCGCTTTGATCGAGGAACAGGTTAAAGGCGTAGGATGTGGTCGCGAAACCGTTGGGCACGGAAACGCCCAGCGACGACAGATTAGTAATCATTTCACCCAGAGAGGCATTTTTGCCCCCCACCCGTTCAACATCATGCATGCCAAGCTGGTTATACCAGAGCACGAGTGGCTGTTCGCCTTTACTGGACATTGAGCTTATCCTTTATCAATTATCAATGAATGGACACAGGGAGTAATCTGTCTTCAGCCTGGCATATCACCCTCTCAATAACGATCTGTTGAATCGTTAAAGCAGAATTTCAGCCACAGTTTCGGAATTGTGAGCGCATTATTTTGCTGTTGCGCAAAGTCGCCTTTTTTCTCTAAATGATTGATGCCACAGGAAATGGCAGATTTTCAGCCACTTAAGCATTCATTTTTGTTGCGCAACAACTGCGTGGCTATTTGCGGCTTAACGACGGATTAAAAAGAATGCTGGCTCAACGAGCCACCCTTTCATTTTTAGTATCGTGATGAAACGACAGACAAATAATCCGGACAGACATTCCAGAAATTAAAATCAGAGATGATTTATTTAATCGCATGGCCCATGCTGAATGCTCACTCTTGTCTGAGGCTGATTTCGTTATGACAACTGACAGAAGCGTTTTTTATATCTCCGATGGTACGGCCATTACGGCTGAGGTGCTGGGTCATGCGGTGCTGTCGCAGTTTCCGGTCAATATCACCAGCCTGACGCTGCCGTTTGTGGAAAATGTTCAGCGGGCGCTGGCGGTTAAAGCCCAGATTAACGCGCTCTATCAGCAGAGCGGTGTCCGGCCGCTGGTCTTTTTCTCCATCGTGACGCCGGAAGTGCGCGACATCATCGTACAGAGTGACGGCTTTTGTCAGGATATCGTCCAGGCGCTGGTCGCCCCGCTTCAGCAGGAGCTGGGGTTATCGCCCGCGCCGGTGGCACACCGTACCCATGGACTGGATGCCAGTAACCTGGGTAAATATGACGCACGTATCGCGGCCATCGATTACACCCTGGCGCATGATGACGGCATCTCGCTGCGCGGACTGGAAGATGCGCAGGTGATTCTGTTAGGCGTCTCACGCTGTGGCAAAACCCCCACCAGCCTCTATCTGGCAATGCAGTTTGGTATTCGCGCCGCCAACTATCCATTCATTGCCGACGATATGGATAACCTTAAACTCCCGCCCGCGCTGCGCGCGCATCAGAATAAACTGTTCGGGCTGACCATCGACCCGGAACGGCTGGCTGCGATACGTCAGGAGCGGGCGGAAAATACCCGTTACGCCTCGATGCGTCAGTGCCGGCTGGAGGTGGGCGAAGTGGAAGCGCTGTTTCGCACTCATCAGATCCGCTATCTCAACAGCACCAACTACTCCGTGGAGGAGATTGCGACCAAAATTCTCGACATTATGGGCCTGACTCGCCGCATGTACTGATGGGTAACCGGCGCTGAACTGTAAAGCGGCGCTGCCGTCGCTTTTGATTTCATTATTAAATTCCGGGTTGAATTCGCAGACTAATGGTTTATTGTGACCACCATCACTTCCCGGTATTTCACCGCTGCGAAGAACCGTTTTCGAGAAACCCATGAACAAAACCGACGAACTGCGTACCGCACGCATTGGTAGTCTGATTACCCCCGCCAGCCTGGCGGCTGAGCATCCTGTCTCTCCGGCAATTGCCGACAATGTCACCGCTGCCCGTAAACGTATTGCCCGTATTCTGACTGGTGAAGATCCCCGCCTGCTGGTGGTGATTGGCCCCTGCTCGCTGCACGACCCGAAAGCGGCACTGGAATATGCTGAGCGTCTGAACGCGTTACGCCGCCGCTATGAAGATCGGCTGGAGATTGTGATGCGTGCCTACTTTGAAAAGCCGCGCACCGTAGTGGGCTGGAAAGGCTTAATCTCCGATCCGGATCTGGATGGGAGCTACGATGTGAACCGCGGCATAGGCATCGCCCGCCAGCTGCTGATTGATATCAACGCGCTGGGCCTGCCTACCGCCACGGAATTCCTGGATATGGTGATCGGCCAGTTTATTGCCGATCTGATTAGCTGGGGCGCGATTGGCGCACGCACCACCGAAAGCCAGATCCACCGCGAAATGGCATCGGCCCTCTCCTGCCCGGTCGGCTTTAAAAACGGCACCGATGGTAACGTACAGATTGCCGTGGATGCGATTCGCGCCGCGCGCGCCAGCCACATGTTCCTTTCGCCCGATAAGCTGGGCCAGATGACTATCTATCAGACCAGCGGCAACCCGCATGGTCATGTGATCCTGCGTGGCGGCAAACAGCCTAACTATCATGCCAGTGATGTCGCCGCCGCAGCCGAAAGTCTGTCGGCATTTAATCTGCCACAGCAGCTGGTGATCGACTTCAGTCACGGTAACTGCCTGAAGCAGCATCGTCGTCAGATGGATGTCGCGGCAGAGGTGGCAGAACAGATTAAAGCGGGATCGCAGGCCGTTGCTGGTGTGATGATTGAAAGCTTCCTGGAAGAGGGCAATCAGAAAGTCGTCAGCGGCGAACCGCTGGTCTATGGCAAGTCGATTACCGATCCCTGCCTCGGCTGGCAGGAGAGCGAAAAGGTGCTCGCCCTGCTGGCCGAGGCGGTTTCTCACCGCCTCTGAGTCTGCATCAGCTGGAGCAGCTCACTTCCAGGGTTTTGCCCCAGTCTGGCGGCCGCTGACGATATTCAGCGGCTGTCTGATCGCTAAAGGGTTGCTGTAACGCCTGATGCAGACGTGCCAGCGCCCCCTGCTCTCCCCGCTCCGCCTCTTCAATCGCCTGCTGCGCCAGATAGTTGCGCAGAATCACCGCCGGATTGGCCGCCTTCATCACGGCCTGACGTTCTGCATCGCTGACCTGCTCATCCATCAGACGGCTGCGGTAGCGCTGATACCAGCTATCAAACGCCTCACGATCGATAAACTCATCCCGCAGCGGTGAACGGCTGTCAGCCTGTTGCGTCTCACTAAGCAGGCGGAACGTCAGGGTGTAATCGCTATGCTCCTGCGTCATCAGTGCCAGCAGATCGGTCAGAATCTCATTATCGCTGCTCTGCTGCGTCAGCAGACCGAGTTTCGCCCGCATCCGTTCGCCCCAGACCCGCATCAGTTCAGGTTCGTAGGCGCTCAGTGCCGTCCGCAACTGCTCGGTGGTCAGCAGACCCGACAGCGCATGTGCCAGCCGGTTAAGATTCCACATACCGATCATTGGCTGATTTTCAAAGCTGTAGCGCCCCTGATAGTCGCTGTGATTACAGATGAAGTCAGGCTGATAATCATCCAGAAAACCAAAGGGGCCATAGTCGATGGTCAGACCCAGAATCGACATGTTGTCCGTGTTCATCACTCCATGAGCAAAGCCCACGCTCTGCCACAGCGCAATCAGACTCGCAGTGCGTAACACAATGTCGGTAAACCACTGTTGATAGCGGTCTGCTTCAGCGTCCAGATGCGGCCAGTGATGGCGAATGGCGTAGTCGGCCAGTTGCTGCACTTTCTCCTGCTGCTGGCTGTAAAAGAAATGCTCGAAATGACCGAAACGCAGATGACTCGGTGAAATGCGCATCAGCATCGCGCCACGCTCTGTTGTTTCGCGGTAGACCGGTTCATCACCTATCGACAGGGTCAGCGCACGCGTGGTGGGAATGCCCAGATGATGCAGCGCTTCCGAGGCGAGAAACTCACGCACGCTGGAACGGATCACGGCACGACCATCCCCCATGCGGGAATAAGGCGTCAGGCCTGCGCCCTTGAGATGCCAGTCCAGCTTGCTGCCATCCTCCAGACGCTGCTCACCCAGCAGAATGCCGCGCCCGTCGCCAAGCTGGCCCGCCCAGACGCCAAACTGATGGCCGCTGTAGACCTGCGCCAGCGGCTGCATGCCGGGCAGCAGTGCGGCACCGTGCCAGACGGCATGACCCTTATCGGCAAAGAGCGCGCTATCCAGCCCCATTGAGGCTGCAAGCGGTGCGTTATGATACAGCAGGCGTCCGCCTGCCAGTGGCGTGGGGTTCAGCGCGGTGTAACACCCGGTAAGTTCACGGAACCAGGTGTTGTCGAAAGAGGCCTTGCCTGAGGACATTGTTTCTCCCATGCGATGCTCAGCGTTACTTAAGGTTAGTCCTCTAGTGTAACGCTGATAGCGGGGATTAACAGGAAGTATCAGCCGGGATGCTGCGCGGATGGCACACGATCGTCGGCGCAGATCAGTGAATGCAGCGCGTCAGATTTTACCACCGGGAAGAGCGCACCCTGAAACTCGGCACCGCTCAGCTGGCTGACTTTATCCAGCAGCACGTCGTCATCAATGCCACAAATAATGAGCCGGTCACAATGGGCGCGGAAATTATCGATAATGCTCTGAATAAATGGCACGAATGAAGCGCGCTTTGCCAGCGAATGAATAAACTCTTTGTCCAGGCAGATGCAGCTGAATAAATTATCGTAGACCGCATTAGAGGGGGTCTTACCCGCGCCGAAATGAGAAATCGCTAAATTAAACTCAGCATGCAGGCTTGCCAGCAGGGGATTATTTTTTCCCAGTTTTAGTTGCGGAAACGTTTCAGTGATATTCAACAGAATGAATGGCAACTGCTTTATTTTGCGCATCACTAATTCGCTGGCCAGCAGCGTCCGGGCCATGCCTTCATCAATACGTATAAATGCTGACACGGAATGCGCTTCAAAAAAGCCGCGATTCTGCTCCAGCAATCCAATCTGACTTTGCAGCAGGCGCAGCTGCTGCGACTCATCGAGCTGCGGCAGCAACAGATCCTGCGGCAGGGTGATGGGGGCACTTTCATGCACAAACTGCGTGACCAGCTCGACAGCGGTCAGTCGCCCATTAACATCACAGACAGGATAAAACCAGATTTCCGACTGATAGTCGGCCGAAAGATGAATTTTCATTTTAATGCCAGAATATGCGGCGATGGGGATATCGTATAGTAATGGTCAGGCGCAGGCAATAGTGCCAAATCATTGAAGAGACGAACTTCTTTACTCTTCCATTGCCGTTTGGCAGCAGGCGATCACCCTTAAGCCAAATAGTAGCGATAAAACAGCGGTTATTAGTGGAATTAAATAAGCGTTTATTATGTTTATTAAAACCCACGCTCAATAACTGTCATTTAAAATAAACCTTTTACTCTCTGTTTTAACTCTATTTAAAATTGGACTTAAGTCTGATTCCCCGGACCTGCGTTTAAATACGACGGGCCTGCCAGAACACTTTTCGCCAGTAGACATTGTCGAGCGAGGAGCGGATGACGCCCTGGCTGGTTGAGGCATGAATAAAGGCGTTATCGGTGTCATAAATGCCCACATGCAGGCCATTCTCCCCGCGACCGGTTTTGAAGAAGACCAGATCGCCTGGCAGCAGCTCGTCTTTGCTGATTCGGGTGCCGATATCGCTTTGAGCTGAGGTGGTGCGCGGCAGTTGCAGCGCAAATTTATCGCGGAAAGTCAGATAGACAAAGCCGGAGCAGTCAACCCCGTTACGACTCATGCCGCCATAGCGATAAGGCGTCCCACGCCAGTTACCGAGCTGATCGTTCAGTTCCGCAATCACGGTGATCGAATCGGAAAGACGGCCATTAATCGGCGGAGCGTGATGACTGCATCCCGTCAGCAGCAGAACTAAAATCAGCAAACCCAGGCGCATCGCCAAATGTCCTTATCAGAAGTTGCAACCGGCTTAATGTAGCGGTAAAGCCCGCCGGGTAGCAAGTGTCAGGGCAATACGGTCAGCAGCGTGCGTCCTTCAAGTTCAAGCTGCCGGAAAGCAATCTGGTAAATCGGTGTCAGGCGCTGCGGCGTCAGAACCTCAGCCGGTTCACCCTGCGCAATCAACGCTCCCTTATCCATCAGCCAGACCCGATCCGCCTGTTGCAGGCTGTGGTTGAGGTCGTGACTGCTGGCGATAACGCTGATGCCCGCCGCGCACAGGTCGGCAATCAGATCGTCCACCGCTTTTTGCTGGGCGATATCCAGCGCGGTCATGGGCTCATCAAGGATCAGCAGCCGCCCGTGTGGATTGATGTGAGGATCAATCTGCATAAAGACCGCCGCCAGCCTGACGCGCTGCCATTCACCACCGGAGAGCCGGGTCAGTGAACGCGATAACTTATCCTGCAGCTGAAGCCGTTTCAGCAGCGTGCTGAGGCGATCGTCTGTCTGCCCCGCCGCCTGTTTCAGATGCAGACGCAAATAGTGCCAGACCGGCATCTGGCTTAGCGGTGCCTGCAGCTGAGGCAGCCAGCCGCGAACCCGGGCCATCGCTGCGCCATTCCAGTCACTCAGCGGCTGTTCGTCCAGCAGCACCGTGCCGGAGGCGGGCTGCAGTCCCGCAATCACACTGAGTAATGTGCTTTTGCCTGCACCGTTCGGGCCTGCCACGTGCAGCAGCTGACCGGCGGCAAGCTCACCGGTCAGTGGCAGCAGCCGTCCGGGGACGGCGGCCTGTTGCAGGCGCAACAGCATCTATTTTGCCAGCGCCTGCTTAATGGTTTCCAGAATGATCGGATCTTCCGGCGTCATGTCAGGTGCAAAACGCTGGATCACGCTGCCGTCACGGCCAATAAGGAATTTTTCGAAGTTCCACAGAATGTCGCCCTGCTCTTTCGGCGCGCGTCCTTTGCTCTCCATACGCTCGTAAAAGCCGCTGCCTTCCGGGCGCACCGCGTCAGGTCGGGCAGCGATCAGCTGAGCATAGAGCGGATGACGGCCTGCGCCATTCACCTCGGTTTTGGCAAACATCGGGAACGTGACGCCATACGTGGTGCTGCAGAAGGTTTTAATCTCCTCACTGCTGCCCGGCTCCTGCTCCAGAAACTGGTTGCAGGGAAAACCGAGTACGCTGAAGCCCTGATCCTGCCAGGCTTTCTGCAGGTTCTCCAGCTCTTCATATTGCGGCGTCAGACCACATTTCGAGGCAACATTGACCACCAGCAGTACCTTGCCCTGCCATTGTGACAGCGTGGTTTTTTCCCCATCGAGCGTAACCAGTTCAGTTTGATAAATGTTCATGCTGTTTCCTGTTGTGGATGCTGTTGTGGATGCAGAGTCGCCAGCCGAAGCTAGCGTGAAGATTTCACCAGTAAAATAATAAACAGCGGCGCGCCCAGTGTCGCCGTCACGACGCCTATCGGTAATTCCGCCGACGTCAGCGCCAGACGAGCCACAATATCGGCTGCCAGTAATACACCGGCGCCAGCCAGCGCCGATGCCGGCAGCAGATAACGGTGATCGCTGATGCCGCTCATACGCAGCAGATGCGGGATCACCAGTCCGACAAAGCCAATAGCACCGGCCATCGCGACGCTGATGCCGACCAGCCAGCCCATGGCGAGCACCAGCAGGTTACGCCAGTAGAAGAGAGACAGTCCGAGCTGGCGGGCAGATGTCTCGCCCAGCGCCAGCAGATTAAGAATCTGCCCGGTCGCCCCCAGGGCCAGCATCACCGGCAGCAGCGCCAGCATCATCCAGCCATAGCGCCAGTCAATCCCGCTGAATCCGCCCATCATCCAGTACATCAACTGACGCAGATCGAGGCTGGTGCTGAAGTAGACCGCCCAGGTCATGATGGCACTACAGATAATCCCCAGCGCCACGCCGGTAAGCAACAGTCGGGTGACCGAGAGCTGACGATGGGCAAAATGCAGCAGGATGAGCGTAATAATCAGCGCACCGGCCATCGCCGCCAGCCCAAGGCTCCACAGCGAGCCGCTGCCCAGCAGCACGCCGAGCACCAGGCCAATACCGGCACCATTTGAGACGCCGAGCAGGCCGGGCTCCGCCAGCGGATTCGTAAACAGCGCCTGCATCACCACACCGCATACCGCCAGCGATGCCCCGACCAGCACCACCGCCAGACTACGGGGCAGCCGCAACTGCCAGACAAAGAGCCTGCCGCTTTCCGTGAACCAGTCTGAGGGCGCGATCCAGCTGTCACCGGCACACAGGCTGAGACAGAGCAGTGCAGAGAGCATAAGTGCTAACACAATAAGCCATTTCTGGCCGCGCTGGTCGGCCTGGCGCGCGAGCTGGTCGAGCAGAGACATAAGCGGGATTAGCTGAGAAAACAGAGATTTGATTGTAGAGGGATTGCAGAAAAAAGAAAGGCAGATGAGGCGGTTTGCTCTTTGCCGTCAGGGAGATTAACGGGCGCGGGAAGCGGGATTACTGCGTACTGAAACCATGAAAAAAGGCCGCTTGCGCGGCCTTTTTGAAACGCTGAAATTCAGTCAGTCTCTTTGGGTGTAGCGTTCTCTACGCGGCTTTTCAGCTTCTGTCCTGGGCGGAACGTTACTACGCGACGCGCAGTAATCGGAATATCTTCACCCGTTTTCGGGTTTCTGCCAGGACGCTGGTTTTTGTCACGCAGGTCAAAATTACCAAACCCAGACAGTTTTACCTGTTCTCCATTCTCCAAAGCGCGACGTACCTCTTCGAAAAACAGCTCTACTAACTCTTTGGCATCGCGTTTGCTCAGCCCGAGTTTCTCAAACAGGTACTCTGACATCTCAGCTTTTGTAAGCGCCATAGGTTCAATCCCTCAAGGTTGCCTGGAATCGCTCTTTTAATGCCGCAACGCATTTGCCAACGGTCGCGGCAATCTCCTCTTCTTCGAGTGTCCGGCTGGTATCCTGCAAAATCAGGCTGATTGCGAGGCTCTTGTAGCCCTCAGAAACGCCCTTACCGCGGTACACGTCAAACAAGTTTACGCCAACTACCTGATTTACGCCAACTTTCTTACACTCCGCGATGATATCTGCTGCGGGGACGTTTTCAGCCACCACAACGGCAATATCACGACGGTTCGCCGGGAAGCGAGAAATCTCGCGCGCGTCAGGCAGGACGCGGTCTGCGACCTTATTCCAAAGCAGTTCAAAGACTAAGGTGCGGCCATTGAGATCAAGCTTACGTTCCAGCTCAGGATGAACCACGCCGATAAATCCGATATGTTCATCATGCAAATAAATCGCCGCGCTCTGTCCTGGATGCAACGCCGGATTCGCTTCAGCACGGAAGCTGATGTCATCCAGTTTGCCGGTTAAATCGAGCAGCGATTCTAAATCGCCTTTCAAATCATAGAAGTCAACTGTCTGACGCGCCAGATCCCAGTGCTCTTCAACGCGGTTACCGCTGATGACGCCAGCCAGCATAAGATCCTGACGGATGCCCAAATCTGCCTGGGTATCCGGCACAAAACGTAAGCCGCTCTCAAACAGGCGCACGCGGCTCTGCTGACGGTTCTGGTTGTAGACTACCGCGCTAAGCAGGCCGGTCCAGAGTGAGAGACGCATGGTCGACATATCGCTGGAGATTGGGCTCGGCAGCAACAGCGCCTCTTCACCCGGGTGCAGCAGCTGCTGAATTTTCGGATCGACGAAGCTATAGGTAATCGCTTCCTGATAGCCCTTGTCCACCAGCAGGTTTTTCGCGCGCTTCAGCGACAGATTCGCTTCGCGATGCTGAGTCATCACCAGACCCGCCTGTACCGGCACATCCGGAATGTTGTTGTAGCCGTAAATACGGGCCACTTCTTCAACCAGATCTTCTTCAATCGCCATATCGAAGCGCCAGCTCGGGGCGACGGCCTGCCACTGCCCTTCACCCACGGTCACTTCACAGCCGAGGCGCGTCAGAATGTCAGTCACCTGCACATCTGCGATCACGTGGCCAATCAGACGGTCCAGCTTTTCACGACGCAGCGTGATCGTCGCTGGCACAGGCAGGGCTGCCTGATGAGTCTGATCGATGATCGGGCCCGCTTCACCGCCGCAGATTGACAGCAGCAGCTGGGTAGCACGCTCCAGTGCGGTGTGTTGCAGCGCCGGATCAACACCACGCTCGTAGCGATGTGACGCGTCGGTATGCAGACCATGACGACGGGCGCGGCCGGTAATAGAGAGCGGATCAAAGTAAGCACACTCGAACAGGATATTCTGCGTTTCGCCGTTCACGCCCGAATGTTCGCCACCAAAGATACCAGCCATCGCCAGCGCTTTCTGATGATCGGCGATCACTAAGGTATCACTCTGCAGGCTGGCTTCAGTGCCATCCAGCAGCGTCAGCTTTTCGCCTTCTTTCGCCATACGCACCACGATACCGCCGTCGATGCGGTCGAGATCGAAGGCGTGCATCGGCTGACCCAGCTCCAGCAGAACGTAGTTAGTGATATCCACCACCGGATCGATAGAACGAATACCACAACGACGCAGCTTCTCTTTCATCCACAATGGCGTTGACGCCTTTACGTTAATCCCTTTTACTACACGGCCCAGATAGCGTGGACAGGCTTCTGTCGCGTCAACCTGAATCGGGAAAGTGTCGTTCAGCGTCGCAGCGACCGGCTGCATCTCCGGCACGTTCAGTGGCAAACCATTGAGGACGGCGACATCACGGGCGATACCGATAAGACCCAGACAGTCAGCGCGGTTAGGCGTGACGCTGATTTCGATGGTGTTGTCATCAAGCTGCAGGTAGGCGCGGATGTCGGTGCCAATCGGCGCATCGGCTGGCAGTTCGATGATGCCGTTGTGGTCGTCGGAAATCCCCAGCTCGGAGAAAGAGCAGAGCATGCCTTCAGACGGCTCGCCACGCAGTTTGGCCGCTTTGATTTTGAAATCACCTGGCAGCACGGCTCCGACGGTGGCGACGGCGACTTTCAGTCCCTGACGGCAGTTCGGCGCGCCACAGACGATATCCAGCAGGCGATCGCCGCCCACATTGATTTTGGTCACACGCAGCTTGTCTGCATTCGGGTGCTGGCCGCACTCCACCACTTCCCCGACCACGACGCCGTGGAACGCACCGGCAACCGGATCAACGCCGTCGACTTCCAGACCGGCCATAGTGATTTGTTCAGACAGCGCAGCGCTGTCCAGGGCTGGATTTACCCATTCGCGTAACCAGAGTTCACTGAATTTCATTGGATATCCTGCCCTTACTTAAATTGTTTGAGGAAACGTAAATCATTTTCAAAGAAGGCACGCAGATCGGTCACGCCGTAGCGCAACATGGTCAGACGCTCCATGCCCATACCAAAGGCGAAACCGGAGTAGACTTCCGGATCGATGCCGACATTGCGCAGCACGTTAGGGTGAACCATGCCGCAACCCAGCACTTCCAGCCACTTGCCGTTTTTACCCATGACGTCAACTTCTGCTGATGGCTCAGTAAACGGGAAATAGGAGGGACGGAAACGAATCTGCAGATCTTCTTCGAAGAAGTTGTTCAGGAAATCGTGCAGCGTGCCTTTCAGGTTGGTAAAGCTGATGTTTTTATCCACAATCAGCCCTTCCATCTGATGGAACATCGGGGTATGGGTCTGATCGTAATCGTTACGGTAAACGCGGCCCGGCGCAATAATGCGAATCGGCGGCTGCTGAGCCTTCATGGTACGGATCTGCACGCCGGACGTCTGGGTACGCAGCAGGCGCGTGGCGTCAAACCAGAAGGTGTCATGATCGGCACGGGCCGGGTGATGGGCAGGAATATTCAGCGCATCGAAGTTATGGTAATCATCTTCAATTTCTGGACCGGTTACGACGCCAAAGCCTAACTCACCAAAGAAGGTCTCAATGCGATCCATGGTGCGGGTTACCGGATGCAGGCCGCCATTCTCAATGCGACGACCTGGCAGAGAGACATCAATGGTCTCTTCAGCCAGACGGGCATTCAGCACCGCAGCTTCCAGGGCATCTTTGCGCGCATTCAGACGCTCAGTCACCTGCTGCTTCGCTTCATTGATTACCGCACCCGCTGCCGGGCGCTCTTCGGCTGGCAGCTCGCGTAACGTAGTCATCTGCAGTGTCAGATGTCCTTTCTTACCCAGGTATTCGACGCGCACCGCGTCAAGGGCGGCGATATCCGTCGCCCCGTCGATGGCCGCCGTGGCGCTGGCCACCAGTTCTGCGAGTTGGGACATAGTTTCCTCTTTTTCCAGTCAGGCTGGTCAGTTCTCGTTGGGACCTGCCGGTCCAATATGCTAGCGCCAGAAACAAAAAAGCCTCCACGAGGGAGGCTTTTAGCGCGATTTTTCGTTTCTTTTCTTATGCGCAAAAGCCCCTGGATGTCAGGCGCTAAAGTAAAAAAAGAAACGGAAAATAGCAGCGTTCATGCTTGCGGTTACCTTGTCATGCGATACAGGGGGTCTATTGAAATGCTCAGCGCCGGAAATGTCAATCTTTTGCGTAAGTTACAGGCAATAAAAAAGGGAGCAAGCTCCCTTTTCCATCTGACTTACGCCAGGGCTGATTTCGCTTTTTCGACCAGTGCAGAGAATGCCACTTTATCGAATACCGCGATGTCGGCCAGGATCTTACGGTCAATCTCAATGGCTGCTTTTTTCAGACCATTGATGAAACGGCTGTAAGACATGCCGTTCTGACGAGCCGCTGCGTTGATACGCGCGATCCACAGCTGACGGAACTGACGCTTACGTTGACGACGGTCACGGTAAGCATACTGACCAGCTTTGATAACAGCCTGGAAGGCAACGCGGTAAACACGTGAACGTGCACCGTAATAGCCTTTAGCTTGTTTTAAGATTTTTTTGTGACGTGCGCGAGCAACTACACCACGTTTTACACGAGCCATTTAGCTCTCCTGTTTAATATTCTGATTTAATGAAAAAATTACTTATGCGTACGGCAGGCAGGCAATTACCAGACCCAGATCGCCTTTTGACACCATGCCTTTAGGGCGCAGGTGACGTTTACGCTTAGTAGATTTTTTGGTCAGAATATGACGCAGGTTTGCGTGTTTACGCTTGAAGCCGCCAGAAGCGGTCTTGCGGAAACGCTTAGCCGCACCACGTACAGTTTTAATCTTTGGCATTTTAAAAATATCCACTTCGCATTGTTAATAACATGACCCAGACAGGCGAACAGTTAACCGCACAGCGCGAACGCTGCGCGGTTAGTGTTACTTGAAAGCCTACTGTTTCTTCTTAGGAGCGAGCACCATGATCATCTGGCGGCCTTCGATCTTCGAAGGGAAGGATTCGACAATGGCCAAATCCAGATCTTCACACAGGTCTTTACGGACGCGGTTAAGCACTTCCATACCGATCTGCTGGTGCGCCATCTCACGACCGCGGAAACGCAGCGTGATTTTGGCTTTATCGCCTTCTTCCAGAAAGCGAATCAGGTTGCGTAGTTTGACCTGATAGTCGCCATCATCGGTTCCAGGACGGAATTTGATTTCCTTAACCTGAATAACTTTTTGCTTCTTCTTCTGTTCCTTAGAAGATTTGCTTTTTTCATAGAGGAACTTGCCGTAATCCATGATGCGGCAGACCGGCGGTTCGGCATTCGGGCTGATTTCGACTAAGTCGCCGCCCGCTTCCTCGGCTTTTTCCAAAGCTTCGCGTAATGTGACAATGCCAATCGGCTCGCCATCCATGCCTGTTAAGCGCACTTCAGTTGCGCGGATTTCACTGTTGATTTTGTTCGGACGCGTCGGTAGTACTCGTTTTCCGCCTTTAATACTTTATTCCTCCAATTGTTGAAGATTTCGGCTGCGAATCTCTTGTTGAAGTTTCTCAACAAACACATCGACATCCATCGACCCAAGGTCTTTACCACGGCGGGTGCGAACGGCAACTTTGCCAGATTCCACCTCTTTATCACCGCAGACCAACATATAAGGGACGCGACGTAATGTGTGCTCGCGGATTTTAAAGCCTATCTTCTCATTTCTCAAGTCTGCCTTCACACGAATGCCAGCATTCTGCAGCTTACGCGTCAAAGACTCAACATATTCTGCTTGTCCGTCGGTAATATTCATTACCACGACTTGCAGCGGTGCCAGCCAGGTTGGGAAGAAACCGGCGAATTCTTCGGTCAGAATACCGATGAAACGCTCCATTGACCCCAGAATCGCACGGTGAATCATCACTGGCGTCTGACGATCATTGTTTTCACCCACGTAGGTTGCTTCAAGGCGTTTTGGCAGGGAGAAGTCTAGCTGAACTGTTCCGCACTGCCAGGCGCGATCAAGACAATCGTACAAAGTAAACTCAATTTTAGGACCGTAGAACGCGCCTTCGCCTGGCTGGAACTCAAACTCAATATTGTTTTCGTTCAGCGCCGCAGCCAGATCTTCCTCGGCACGATCCCACATCTCATCCGTACCGATGCGCTTCTCAGGACGGGTGGATAACTTCACCACAATCTTTTCAAAACCGAAGGTGCTGTACATGTCATAAACCATGCGGATACAGCTGTTCACTTCGTCACGCACCTGCTCTTCAGTACAGAAGACGTGTGCATCATCCTGGGTAAAGCCACGAACACGCATCAGGCCGTGCAGTGCGCCTGAGGGTTCATTACGGTGACAGCTGCCGAACTCTGCCATACGCAGCGGCAGGTCACGGTAGGATTTCAGACCCTGATTAAAGATCTGAACATGCCCAGGACAGTTCATCGGTTTGATGCAATATTCACGGTTCTCAGATGAGGTGGTGAACATTGCTTCTTTATAGTTTTCCCAGTGCCCGGTTTTTTCCCACAGGACGCGATCCATCATGAATGGACCTTTAACTTCCTGGTACTGGTACTCTTTTAACTTGCTGCGGACAAACACTTCCAGCTCGCGGAAGATGGTCCAGCCGTCATTATGCCAGAAGACCATGCCTGGTGCTTCTTCCTGCATGTGATAGAGATCCAGCTGCTTACCAATCTTACGATGGTCACGCTTCGCCGCCTCTTCCAGACGCTGCAGATAGGCTGCCAGCTGCTTTTTGTCTGCCCATGCGGTGCCATAAATACGCTGCAGCATTTTGTTGTTGCTGTCGCCGCGCCAGTAGGCACCGGAGATCTTCTGCAGTTTAAAATGATGGCAGAACCGCATGTTCGGCACGTGCGGACCGCGGCACATGTCGACATATTCTTCGTGATGATACAGGCCAGGCTTATCGTCATGGCTGATGTTTTCATCAAGAATGGTGGTCTTGTAAATTTCGCCGCGCGCCGCAAAGACGTCGCGAGCTTCCTGCCAGCTGACCTTCTTTTTCACCACATCGTAGTTGGTTTCAGCCAACTGATGCATGCGTTTTTCCAGCAGGTCGATATCTTCCTGGGTCAGGGTACGATCGATGTCGACATCATAATAGAAGCCGTTATCAATGACCGGGCCAATCGCCATTTTGGTATCCGGCCACAGCTGTTTAATCGCATGCCCTAACAGGTGCGCACAGGAGTGACGGATGATTTCCAGACCCGCTTCATCTTTAGCGGTAATGATCGCTACGGCGGCATCTTCAGTGATGGGATCAACAGCATCAACCAGTTCACCGTTAACACGGCCAGCGATACAGGCTTTCGCCAGACCAGGACCGATGTCCAGCGCAATATCCATCACACTGACAGGGCGGTCAAACACGCGCTGGCTGCCATCAGGAAGCGTAATTACAGGCATTTCATATCCTTATTTGCAGTGGTAAGCCACACGAAAGCCTACATGCAACGTAATGTAAAATTAGTGACCCGGCGTGATATCAGACCCACATTGTCGGAATGTCGCCAGGATTTCAGTGCGGGGCCGATGATAGCAGTTTTCCCTGGCGAGAAAAACCCATGCCTTTTTCGCTAAGCCCTGGAGAAATCAAAAAAAAGCGGCCTGACACACTGTCAGGCCGCTGTGAATGCTGCTGCAAAAATGCGCTTACATAGCGTAAGAGAGCATGATTGAGGTTTTGGTATCGGTGCGATCAGGCGCAGATTCCGCCGGATTGTTGTTCCAGCTGACGTTGTAAGCCAGCTTCAGCGCGAAGTGGCTGTTGATAGCCACCTGCAGACCAGTTTCGGAGTTCACCGTGGTGTCTTCTCCGAAGCTGCTCAGCACTGACACGCCCTGAATAAATTTAGTGGTGTCGGTCAGCTGCCACTGATAGCTGACTGCGCCATAGCCCAGCGCTTTGGTCTGATGACCACCCGCGTGATAATCGTCATAACGTACACCCGGACCCAATTCCGCACGCAGCGAGTGCACCGGACCATTCAGAATCTGACGACCGTAACCGGCTGTCAGCACGTCGCGTGAATCGTAACCATTGAAACGATCGCTTAACCAGCTCGCCTGTCCAAACAGGTAGTCATACGAGTTGAGGTTGTAACGTGAACGACCACCGATGTTGTAAGTTTCAGAAGAGCGCTCATCGTTTGACGAGGTGTTGGCTGCGTTACCCCACAAGCTGTAAGCCATAGATGACTGATACCAGGTCATATTGGTCTGAGCCGTCATTGATGAACTGGTGGTGTTACCGGTTTGGGCCAGATATCCCGCAGCAGCAGAACCTTCAAACGGCTTTTTAGCTGTTGAAGGGTCATCCATTGACGTAAATACGGCGTTATCGGCCATTGCCTGGTGACAAAAAGCTCCGGCGGAGAGCAAAAGAACAGCAGACAGCTTGTTATAGGCTTTCATTAAATGTGATCCGTGCGACTGTTTAAAAAACGGAGAGTCTGAAGCGTTTTGCCGGGCATTCAATGCAATTTACGGTAAGTTTTGTAAAAAATTATTAACTTACACAAAATGCCTGGAATCGCCCTGACAACCCCTGTTAATTGGGACTCATCTTATTAACGTGGCGCATTATAGTGCTGCCCAAATGAAAAGCCAGACGCAACGGCAGAAGATTTTTACGTTATGCTGCTGGCTCCTGACACGAATTTACGCTATGCATCACGTCACACGCGCAGCATCTCCTTCATAATTCGCCTGATTTTTCACCATGGTCTACGCTCAGTTCAGTTTCCCTTCCCCGGAGGTGCCTCATGAGCAACACCTTAACCCGCTATATCGTGACCTTTCACTATCAGGAGTCGGGTTTAAGTGACATCCTGGAGCTGACCAGCGCAATGACCGCCGCAGGTTTCACGACCACGATGACAGATGACGACGGCCATCCGCATGAACTCGGTACGAACAGCTATGGCATCGTCAGCACGCTGGAGGCTGAGGATCTGCGGCAACAGGTCACTACGGCCGGTGAAAGCGCGCTGGGTCAGGAACCCGAGGTGACCGTCACGACCTTCGAAGAGTATCTGCGCGATGCTGCCGATCATCGCCCTGCCACCTCAGCGCCAGAATAAAGGGTGCAATTGCGCGGTTTTTGGTGAATATTTACGCAATACAATCGAACTTACGCAGCGAATAACGAGGATAGCCCAATGTGGTCAGCCATTAGTCGTCTGTTAAGCGAGCAGTTAGGCAACGCCGAAATCACTCACCGTCACGCCCTCGCGGGGGGTGATATCCATCCCACCTGGCAGATCCGCTACGGTGATCACGACGTCTTCGTCAAAAGTAACAGCCGCGATATGCTGTCGCTCTTTACCTGGGAAGCAGACCAGCTTGATTTGCTGGCGCGCACCGGCACGGTTCGGGTGCCTAAAGTCTATGGTGTGGGTCATCATCGCGAGGAGAGCTTTCTGCTGCTGGAATATATCAGGCCACAGCCGCTTGATGAGCAGAGTGCATATCAGCTCGGTCAGCAACTGGCGCATCTGCATCAGTGGAGCGAGCAGACGCAGTTCGGCCTCGATTTCGACAATAACATCACCACGACGCCCCAACCCAATAGCTGGCTGCGACGCTGGTCGGTTTTTTTTGCTGAACAGCGCATTGGCTGGCAGCTGCAGCTGGCGGCAGAAAAGGGAATTCAGTACGGGGATACAGAGCTGATCGTTGCCTGCGTGCAGCGGGTGCTCGCGTCACATCATCCGCAGCCGTCGCTGCTGCATGGCGATCTCTGGCCGGCTAACTGCGCCAGCAGTGAGAGTGGCCCCTGGCTGTTCGATCCTGCCTGTTACTGGGGCGACCGTGAGTGCGATTTAGCTATGCTGAGCTGGTACCCTGACCTGCCTCGCCAGATTTACGACGGTTATCAGGCGGTGTGGCCGTTACCGGATGGTTTTTCGCAGCGTCTGCCGGTCTACCAGCTCTACTATCTGCTCAACCGGGCTAACGTCTTTGGCGGGCACTGGCCAGGCGATGCACAGTTCGCCATTGGCCAGTTGCTGGATGAGGATGCGCTGGGCGCCAGTCAGGCCAGACCGGCCTGACAAAGCTCGCGGTCAGATAAAGCCCAGCAGCGACAGCGCAAAATAACCGGCTATCGCAATCACCACCGGCAGGACATAGAGCGGGAAGATCTGCAGGAAGATGGTGTGGCGAGGTACGCGCACCTTCTCTTCCAGTTGCTGACGGCTACGCCCTTCACTGCCTTTTGCCTGCTCCAGAATCATCTGATCCTCAATGCCTTCTTTGACGTGACGCGCCTGACGTCCCATCCGCGCGCCTGACGACTCCAGCGCCAGCCCGACAAAAATCAGAATGTAGATTAGCCAGAAACCCAGGTTCATCTGACCGTTAAATTCCGGTACCGGCGAGTTATGCCAGAAGACATTCAGGAATGGCGTGTTAAAGCGCAGCATATCGACGATGACGTGGACGAAATCGAGCATGACGGCATCAATGCCTGGCTGCTTTTCGCTGTGCTTAAACATAAAGCTCAATACAGAAATAATGGTCGACAGCAGCGCCACTAAAAAGAGCACCCAGCCTGCCACTCGCTTGAGGATGGCGATACGGCCAGCCTGTTGATAGGTCATAATATCTCCTGAACCCGGAATCCAATTTGCCGTCAGTTTACCTGCCAACGGTGAAATTTCCCAAATAAAGCGTGGCCTGTCGGGCAGAGCGTGCGCCAGCAAAGAATGATGGTAAGGTAAAGCTGACTTTAAAAGGAGACCCCCTGATGCCTTATCACCGCCCTGTCCTTGCTGCCCTGTTTGATATGGATGGCTTACTGATCGATTCTGAGCCTCTGTGGGATCAGGCTGAGCTGGATATCTTTTCAACGCTGGATGTTGACCTGTCACGTCGCAGTGAAATGCCCGATACCCTGGGTCTGCGCATCGATCAGACTGTACGGATGTGGTACGAAACACTGCCCTGGCATGGCCCCTCTCAGCAGGAGGTCACTGAGCGGATTATTACGCGCGCCATGACGCTGGTGGATCAGACGCGGCCACTGCTGCCGGGCGTGGAAACGGCGCTGCAACTGTGCCGGGAACAGGGGCTGAAAATCGGCCTTGCCTCCGCATCACCGCTAAAGATGCTGGAACAGGTGCTGGAGATCTTCAATCTGCGCCCTTATTTCGATGTGCTGGCTTCAGCAGAAGCGCTGCCCTACAGCAAGCCCCATCCGCAGGTCTATCTCAATGCCGCCGCCAGCCTTGCGATCGATCCGCTCAACTGCGTCACGCTGGAAGATTCGTTTAACGGCATGATCGCCACCAAAGCAGCGCGTATGCGATCGATTGTGGTGCCCGCCGCTGAACACCGTGACGATCCCCGCTGGGCGCTGGCGGATGTCCGGCTGGACAATCTGACCCAGCTTAGCCTGCAGCATCTGCAGGGATAATAACAGCCCGCTTATGGCGGGCTTTTTATTGCCTGTTGCACCTGCCACTTGATCTGACCCGCAAAAAATAAAACAACGTTTCATTTTTATTGAATTCCCATCCCGCTCTGCCTAAGATGCCAAAAGCGTCCCCGTTTGGGGCATGAATAACCTGACCTGCAGAGAGGCCTGAGATGGACGTTCGTCAAAGCATTCACAGCGATCACGCTAAGCAACTCGATACTGAAGCACTGCGCCGCGAGTTCCTGATTGAGAAGATATTTACTGCCGATGATTACACCCTGACCTACAGCCATATCGACCGCATCATTATTGGCGGCGTCATGCCGGTGAATAATCCGGTCACTATCGGTGATGAGATGGGAAAACAGCTGGGCGTCGCTTATTTTCTTGAACGCCGCGAGCTGGGTATGATCAATATTGGCGGCCCGGGTCTGGTAGAAGTTGACGGTAAAGCGTGGGAAATCGGTCACGAAGAGGCACTTTACATCGGCAAAGGTGCGCGCAACCTGCTGTTCCGCAGCCTGAACCCGGCACAGCCGGCCAAATTCTATTACAACAGTGCGCCAGCACACAGCACCTTCCCGGACAAGAAGATCACGCTGCAGGAAGCGGCCACCGCGACGCTGGGTGATGCCGCGACCTCCAATCGCCGCACCATTAACAAATTTATCGTGCCGGATGTGTTGCCCACCTGCCAGCTCACCATGGGCTTAACCAAACTGGATGAAGGCAGCCTGTGGAATACCATGCCCTGCCACACCCACGAACGCCGCATGGAAGTCTATTTCTACTTCGATATGAGCGAAGAGTGCGCCGTCTTCCACATGATGGGGCAACCGCAGCAAACCCGCCATCTGCTGGTACACAACGAGCAGGCGGTGATCTCACCCAGCTGGTCAATTCACGCCGGTGTCGGCACCCAGCGTTACACCTTTATCTGGGGCATGGTGGGTGAGAATCAGGTCTTTGATGACATGGACCACGTCAAAATCAGTGAACTGCGCTGAGCAGAGGAGAAATACCATGGTACTGAGTACGTTTAACCTGGAAGGTAAAGTCGCGCTGGTGACCGGCTGTAACACCGGTTTAGGGCAAGGTATGGCGCTGGGTCTGGCCCAGGCGGGTTGTGATATCGTCGGCGTTAACCGTGATGGCCCGGATGATACCCAAAGTAAAGTGGAGGCGCTGGGTCGCCGGTTCTGGCCGGTGCAGGCCGATCTGATGCAGACCAGCGTGGTGGCCTCAGTGGTTGAACAGGCGCTGGCCGCTGCCGGTAAAATTGACATTCTGGTCAACAATGCCGGCATTATCCGCCGTGAGGACGCACTGAATTTCAGCGAGCAGGACTGGGATGACGTGATGAATCTTAACAGCAAGAGCCTGTTTTTCCTGTCGCAGCAGGTTGCCCGTCAGTTTATCGCGCAGGGTAATGGCGGCAAGATCATCAATATCGCCTCCATGCTCTCCTTCCAGGGCGGTATCCGCGTGCCCTCTTATACGGCGTCGAAAAGTGCCGTGATGGGACTGACCCGTCTGATGGCGAACGAGTGGGCAAAACATGGCATTAACGTCAATGCCATCGCTCCCGGTTACATGGCCACCAACAATACGGAACAGCTTCGTAATGATGAGTCGCGCAGTGAAGAGATTCTGGGGCGTATTCCGGCAGGCCGCTGGGGCGTGCCGGATGACATGATGGGCCCGGTAGTCTTCCTGGCCTCTTCCGCGTCTGACTACGTGAATGGCTACACCCTGGCGGTGGATGGCGGCTGGCTGGCGCGTTAACCTTACTGGCGGACAGGGTTTCATCGCTGTCCGCCTTGTTAATAATATTCATGCTTCGTTACAGCGTCACATGTTCTCATTTACTGGATAAATCCCTATACTGGATGCATCGACAGTTTTCTTTGCAACCAGGTTCTATCATGACGGGCGAAGGCCACATCATTTTTGCCATTGCCAGCGCTATCTTTGCGAAGCGTGCTGAGCTGACACCAGTGCTGGCGCAGGCCGACTGGTGGCATCTTGTTCCCTCAGCGCTGCTGACATGTCTGTTGCCCGATATCGATCACCCTAAATCTCTGCTGGGACAGCGACTGCGCTGGCTCTCTCATCCTATTGCGCGCGCGTTCGGCCATCGCGGCTTTACCCACAGTTTGCTGGCGATAGCCGCCGGTTTATGGCTTTTTCAGATAAACCTGCCCCAGTCGTCGCCGATACCGCCTGATGTCCTGCAGGGTCTGACGCTGGGCTACCTTAGCCATATTGTGGCCGATATGCTGACGCCTGCCGGGGTTCCGCTGCTGTGGCCCTGCCGCTGGCGCTTCCGGCTGCCGATTCTGCGCAGCCAGAAAGGCAACCAGCTTGAGCGGGCATTGTGCCTGGGACTGGTGGGATATGCGCTCTGGTTTCCGGTGGGCATGCCATCTTTTGGTGCAAACGGCTGGCCGTCACAGCTGTTCGATACGCTACAAAATGGCGTCGGACGGTTGATTTCCAGTCATAGTGCGCAATAAATCAGCACAAAACGCTTTTAAGTTATAAACCATGCCATTTGGATATAAGGCACCCTCTTCGCCTGCTGTTACCATTCCTGCTGTCTTAATTCGTGATTAACATTATGCGGCCTTTCCAGAGCGAAAGGCCGCATTACTCTGGAGTTTCAGTATGGACCTTCCTCTTACGCTTAATATCGTAGCCTTTGTGGTGCTGCTGGTATTGCTTTCTCGCTTCAGCCGTCAGAACTGGAGCCTGTCGAAAAAAGTGCTGACCGGTCTGGTAATCGGCGTACTGTTCGGCCTGGTTTTGCAGTTGATCTACGGCGAAAACAGCGCAGTGGTCAAAGAGTCTATCAGCTGGTTTAATATCGTCGGTAATGGCTATGTCCAGTTGCTGCAGATGGTCGTAATGCCGCTGGTGTTCGTTTCCATTCTGAGTGCGGTCGCCCGTCTGCATAACGCCTCGTCGCTGGGAAAAATCAGCGTACTGACGATTGGCGTACTGCTGTTTACCACCGCGATCTCGGCGCTGGTCGGCGTCTTCGTGACCGGCCTGTTTGGCCTGAGCGCAGAAGGTCTGGTTCAGGGCGTGCAGGAGACTGCGCGTCTCAGTGCGATTCAGAGCAACTATGTCGGCAAAGTGGCTGACCTGACCGTGCCGCAACTGGTGCTCTCCTTTATCCCGAAAAACCCGTTTGCCGATTTGACCGGAGCCAGTCCGACCTCGATTATCAGCGTCGTCATCTTCGCCGCCTTCCTGGGCGTGGCTGCACTGCAGTTGCTGAAAGATGATGAAGTTAAAGGTCAGCGCGTGCTGGTCGCGATCGATACGCTGCAGTCGTGGGTCATGAAGCTGGTGCGTTTAGTGATGAAGCTGACACCTTATGGTGTGCTGGCGCTGATGACCAAAGTGGTTGCCGGTTCTAACCTGCAGGACATCATTAAGCTGGGCAGCTTTGTGGTCGCCTCTTACCTCGGTCTGGCCATCATGTTTGGTGTCCACGCCCTGCTGCTGTCGGTAAATGGTATCAACCCGATGCGCTTCTTCCGTAAAGTGTGGCCGGTTATTACCTTCGCCTTTACCAGCCGCTCCAGCGCAGCCAGCATTCCGCTGAGCGTGGAAACCCAGACCCGTCGTCTTGGCGTGCCTGAGTCGATTGCCAGCTTCGCGGCCTCTTTTGGTGCCACTATCGGCCAGAACGGCTGTGCCGGTCTCTATCCAACTATGCTGGCAGTGATGGTTGCGCCAACCGTCGGGATCAACCCGTTTGACCCACTGTGGATTGCGACGCTGGTCGGGATCGTGACGCTGAGCTCAGCAGGCGTTGCCGGTGTCGGCGGTGGTGCAACCTTCGCGGCGCTGATTGTCCTGCCTGCGATGGGCCTGCCGGTCACCCTGGTGGCGCTGCTGATCTCCATTGAGCCGCTGATCGATATGGGTCGTACAGCCCTGAACGTCAACGGTTCCATGACCGCCGGTTCTCTCACCAGTCGCTGGTTAGGTATGACCGATAAGCGCGTCCTGGAAAGCGACGACAACGCCGAACTGGCGCACCGCTAATCTGCTTTGAACCTGGCGCGCCCGCGCCAGGTTATTCCCGCTCTTCTTCTCCATAATCTCCCCCATTAATGGCAACGCCGTTAAGAAAGCGTTAAGCATGGTAAACAGGCGAAAAATCGCCGCTTTAGTGCTTGTCTTTGCCGGGTAAAAAGCGAATTCTGCATCCAGTCTTATGAGGAGAACACCTGATGAAAAAGATAATCGCCTCGCTTCTGACGCTGACGCTTTTGACACCCGCTCTGGCTTTCGCTCATCCTGGCGACTGGGGCCCGCCGGGTGGATGGGATCGCCATGGCGGCCACGGGCCACACTGGGGCGGACCCGGGCCGGTGCGCTTTTTGCCTGAAGCCGCAACCGCGGTGCTGATAGGCGGACTGACCTACTATCTGCTCAATGGCAATTATTATCAGCGCCACGGCGATGAGTATGTGGTGGCAGAGCCGCCTGCAGAGTCGCGGGTCAGCAGTGAAATGCGGGTACTCGACTTTAACGGCAAACGCTTCTATGTGCAGGCTGGCCACTTCTACCAGCGGCAGATAGATGGCGATTATGTTGAGGTGCCGCGCCCGGCAGGTTTGTAGTCAGTGCCACAACGAAAAACGGCCCGTCACGATGACGGGCCGTTTACTATTCAGGGGTGCTAAGAGTTACTGCTGAACCTGCGGATCGGTGTCATATTCCGCACAGCTCTGGAAGCCGTAGTTCATGACACGGCCGGTGTCGTTATAGCTCACGAAGTAAGTCTGAGCTTTACCGTCGCGCTGACCCAGTACATAAGTCTGGCAGGTGCCGCGCGCGTGAACCATGGTGATTTCAGTCGAAGGCGTACCGGCGATCTGACGAACCTGATCACGGGTCATACCCTTTTTAACATCCTTTACCACTGGCTTAGTCACGTAGCTTTCCGCACGATCGTAAGTCGTACAACCAGACAGTGCAGCCAGCGTCAGCGCCGCAGCGATACATCCCATCACTTTATTCATCTTGTTGTTCCTCATTTATTGTCCATGTGGAAACAAGCCTGGAACATAAATGCTGATTTATCAAGTTTATGACGAACAATTAGTGGCCTGTCAAATGTCAGGATTTCGTAAAGAAGGCTGTTTTGCTGTCAACGCAGACGTATACTGCCCGGCAAAACAGGCACCCGATAGCGCCCCGTTTTCAGAGACCGCACCGTCATCCGCGCAGACGCAGATCGGCGTGAATGTCGCGTTACCGGACGCTGTTTTTCGCAGCCTTACCCGCTTTCTGTTTACCCCATCGCTGACAATCCCGAGGATAAATGACCCCTGTACACTCCAATCGCCTGGTTTATGCCATTACGCTGGGCCTGCTGGCCGCGCTGGGCCCGCTCTGCATCGACCTCTATCTGCCTGCACTACCACAAATGGCCCAGGACCTGCACACCGAAACCGCTACCGCGCAGCTGAGTCTGACCGCTGGCCTGTTAGGTCTCGGCTTTGGCCAGCTGCTCTTTGGCCCGATGAGCGATAAGTTCGGCCGCCTGCGCCCGCTGACCCTGTCACTGGTGTTGCTGTTTATCGCCTCGATGGGCTGTGCGCTGGCGCAGGATATTAACCAGCTGCTGCTGGCGCGGCTGTTCGAAGGGTTAGCAGGTGCGGGCGGTGCGGTGCTGTCACGGGCAATTGCACGCGATATGTACAGCGGCCATGAGCTGACGCGATTCTTCGCTCTGCTGATGCTGGTCAACGGTCTGGCACCGATCGGCGCACCGGTATTAGGCGGCGTGCTGATGACGATTTTAAACTGGCGCGGCATCTTCATGGTGCTGGGCGGCATTGCCATTTTGCTGATCCTGCTGGCGCGCTGGAAGCTGCATGAAACCCTGCCTGAAGCACGCCGCAGTAAAGGATCAATATTCTCCGCCTACGCGGCATTGGGTCAGGTGATTACCCATCGCCCCTTCATGGGCTTCTGCCTGACCCAGGGATTTATGATGTCCGGCATGTTCGCCTACATCGGTGCCTCGCCGTTCGTGCTGCAGCAACTCTATGGTCTTTCGCCCCAGGCCTTTAGCTTCTGCTTTGCGGCCAACGGGTTTGGCCTGGTGATTGCTTCACAGACCAGCGCCCGCCTCTGTCCATTGTGGGGCGAATATCGGGTGCTGAAAGGCGGACTGACGCTGGCCTTTGTCGCCTCCAGCCTGCTGCTGCTGGCCGCGCTGCTGCATGCTCCCCTAGCGCTGCTGCTGGTGGCACTGTTCTTTACCATTGCCAGCAACGGCGTTATCGCTACCACCGCCTCGTCCCTGGCGATGCAGAGTCAGGGCCATCGCGCTGGTAGCGCCTCCGCGGTGATTGGCGTCACGATGTTTACGCTGGGTGCGATTACCGTGCCGATTACCGGCATCGGTGGTACCTCGGTGCTGAGCATGTGCGCCACCATTTTTGGCTGCTTTATGACGGCGATTCTGATGTTTAGCGTGCTGGCGAAAAAACCGCTGCCGCAGGTAAAAACTCACTGATTTCGCAACGTTTCATGGTAATGAGTTACCGCTTTGGCTTGTTGTTTTCGCAAAGGCACGTTAGCTTTAATAAAACGTTCGCATCGAGCCGACAGGCCACTGACCTGAGGAGAAGTTCATGTCACTGCAGCAGGAAATTATTGAAGCCCTGGGTGTGAAGCCCACTATCGACGCCGACCAGGAAGTGCGCGTCAGCATCGATTTTCTCAAAGCCTACCTGAAACGCCACAGCGGCCTGAAAACGCTGGTGCTGGGGATCAGCGGCGGTCAGGATTCAACCCTGGCGGGCGCGCTGGCGCAGCGGGCGATCACCGAACTGCGTCAGGAGAGCGGTGATAACGACTACACCTTTATTGCCGTGCGTCTGCCCTATGGTGTGCAGGCGGATGAGCAGGATTGTCAGGACGCGCTGGCCTTTATCAAACCCGACCGTTCGCTGGTGGTAAACATCAAAGAGTCGGTGCTGGCCAGTGAGCGCGCGCTGAAAGAGGCGGGTATTACGCTTTCCGATTTTGTCCGCGGCAATGAAAAAGCCCGTGAGCGGATGAAAGCGCAATACAGCATCGCCGGCATGACCAAAGGCGTGGTGGTCGGCACCGATCACGCGGCTGAAGCCGTGACCGGTTTCTTCACCAAGTATGGCGATGGCGGCACTGACATCAATCCCCTGTTCCGCCTGAACAAGCGTCAGGGCAAGCAGTTGCTGAAACACCTTGGCTGCCCGGAGCATCTCTATCTGAAGAAACCGACTGCCGATCTGGAAGATGATCGTCCAGGCCTGCAGGATGAAGTGGCGCTGGGCGTCACCTATGAGATGATTGATGACTACCTGGAAGGCAAAAGCATCAATCCTGACAGCGCCCGTATCATCGAAGGCTGGTATCAGAAAACCGAGCACAAACGTCGTCCGCCGATCACGGTATTCGACGATTTCTGGAAGTAATCCTGCCCCTCCCTTGCCGCGGCAAGGGAGGCTTCTCTCACTGACTTTGTTGATCGCTGCATGCCTGCCACCGTTTCGCGCGCGACCCTCGTCGGGCTTGTCGCCATTCTGCTCTGGAGTACGACCGTTGGCATGCTGCGCAGCGTCAGTGAAGCCTTTGGCGCCACCGGTGGTGCGGCGCTGATCTACACCACCACGGCGTGTCTGCTCTGCCTGACCCGGGGCCTGCCCAGACCTGGCGCAATGCCCGCCATCTACCTGTGGCTGGGGGGCGTACTCTTTGTCGGCTATGAAATCTGTCTGGCGCTGGCCATCGGGCTGGCCAGCGATCGCAGCCAGTCGCTGGAGCTGGGGATGATTAACTATCTCTGGCCCTGTCTGACCATCGTGCTGGCGATCCCGTTTAATCAGCAGCGTTTCCGTGTCTGGCTGTGGCCAGGACTGCTGCTGTCGCTGCTGGGGATCGTCTGGGTAATGAAAGGCAGCGGCAACGGATCGCCGGCGCTGTTGTGGCAGAATATGCTGCGCAACCCGGTCGCCTATGCACTGGCCTTTATCGCCGCCCTGACCTGGGCGCTCTACAATAATCTCACCCGCCGCTTTGCCCGTGGTTCCAATGGCGTCACGCTGTTTTTTATCCTGACTGCACTGGCGCTGTGGCTGAAATATGCCTTCAGCGATCACACTGTGCCGATGGCCTTTACGCTGGTGCCGCTGCTGGAGGTGCTGTTTGTCGGGCTCTCCACCGCCATCGCCTATTCCGCCTGGAATCACGGGATTCAGCAGGGCAATCTGACGCTGCTGGCCACCGCCTCCTACTTTACGCCGGTGCTGTCGGCCCTGATGGGATCGCTGTGGCTCGGCCTGACGCCGCCGCTGGCCTTCTGGCAGGGCGTGGCGATGATCACGCTCGGCTCGCTGATCTGCTGGCGGGCAACACGGTCTCTGTAACCAGACGGCTGGCGATCATTTCACCTGCCTGTTATGCTGTATGGACAACCAGTAAATGGAGTCCATCTTGGTCAGACGTTCTGCCATACTTCGCCCCGAACCCGACGCGAATGCAATTTATCAATATCCCGAACACCTGCGTGAGTGGCTGGAAGGCCTGCCAAATCATCCTGGCGTCTATACCTTTCATGGCGAAAGTGAGTCGCTGCCGCTCTATATCGGTAAAAGTGTGAATCTGCGTTCGCGGGTGATGTCCCATTTCCGCACCCCGGATGAGGCGAAAATGCTGCGCCAGTCGCGGCGTGTAAGCTGGATCCCTACCGCGGGCGACCTCGGTGCGCTGCTGCTGGAAGCGCAGATGATCAAAACCCAGCAGCCGCTGTTCAATAAGCGACTGCGCAAAAACCGGCAGCTCTGTTCATTGCAGATTACCGACGGCAAACCGAATGTGGTCTATGCAAAAGACCTCGATTTCAGCCAGTCCCCCAACCTGTTTGGGCTCTATCGCAGTCGCTTCGCCGCGCTGGAACGGCTCAAGCAGCTCGCGGATGAGTATCAGCTCTGTCATGGCCTGCTGGGTCTGGAAGCGCTGAGTGCGGGGCGAGGCTGCTTCCGCTCGGCACTGCGCCGTTGCGCCGGGGCCTGCTGTGGAAAAGAGCCGGTCAGCGATCATCAGGATCGACTGCTGGAGGCGCTGGAAAACGTGCGGGTGTTCTGCTGGCCATGGCAGGGTGCCGTGGGGCTGGTGGAGGAAGGCAAAGAGATGACGCAGATCCACGTTATCGACCACTGGTTCTATCTCGGTTCGGTCAGCAGCATGGATGAGGCCAGAAAACTGCAGCGGCCCAAAGGCGGTTTTGATCATGACGGCTACAAAATCCTCTGCCGCCCGATTCTGTCAGGTGCCTACCCTATTCTGCCGCTATAAAAAAACCGCCGACGCTGCCCACTCACCTTCAGTGGACAGCGCCGGCGGTCTCAGACCGTTCGCTTAACGAGTGTTATTCAGCCGGTTCTGCTGGCGGTGCCATTTTGCCCTCGTGCGGGCCTTTCTCAGTCAGACGCTTTTCAAAGTTAGCGTTGTACTGTTTTTTCTGCTCCGGCGTCAGCACGTTATAGAGCTTGTTCTGGGTTTCCAGCATCTTCAGCGCATGCTCTTTGGCATTGGCGGACATCTTCTCTGCCTGTGCTTCTGCTTTGCTCTGGTCGAAGCTGTCAGAGGCAATAATGCTGTGGGCCGCACGACGCTCGTCCAGTGACGGGCGTTTCATATCTTTGTGGCTCTCTTTCATGATGTCGCGCATCTGAGTTTTCTGCGCGTCGGTCAGGTTCAGACCTTTAAACATCATCTCCATGCCGTGGCGCATTGGCGGCTTGTGCATCGCTTTTTCGCTACCTGCTGGCGGTGGAGTCAGGTTGTCAGCGGCTGCATGGACGGCGCTGGCTGCACCAAACGCCAGCGAAGAAGCCAGTAAAAGGGAAGTCAGTTTGCGCATAATAGTGTCCTTATAATTCATGATAATGACGACAGCACTCTGTCGCGTCTTCGGAAACAAGCATACGACGCTGAACGTCAACTACTCAGAGCCTGAGTAAAGCCGTGAAAGCATAAAAGATAAAAATCGGGCAATCATGAAGAGAATAAGAAGAAAGGCGTGAGGAATTGAAAATGTTTATGAATTTAAAGCGAATTTGGCAGAAATCATGGAGGAGTGTAAGGGTTACGACAGGAAAGCGGAAGCCGATCTTCCACTTTTCCTGTCGGTTTTTTAGCGCCGAGGGTCTGCGCTGTTAACAACCGCTATCAGACCGGCAGCGCCTGAGTCTGTTCGCTCTCTTCAATCAGCATCAGTCCGGCACGCAGCCCGGCGGCCACGTTGGGGTTAGGGAACAGCACATATTCCCGCGCCTGCTGCACGTAATAGCGGGTGCTACCATCTTCCGCCAGCAACGTCCCCTGTGGAAACGCGGTAAAGTTCAGCGTTTCCGGCGACATATGCAGCGTAAAGTGCTCACTCAGTCGGGTGATCTGCTGCGCGACCCGATAGTGACGCGGTCTAACCGCCGCCACAGGCAGCGCTTCGCCATAGAGTAAAGACGCCAGCGCCTGCTGTGCCGCACTGAACTGACTGAGATCGTTTTCGCCAAACGGCAGCGCTTTGCCCAGCTCCAGGGTACAGCTGGCCGCACCGAAGTGCTCGCAGCTGAAGTGGGTAAAGGTGCCGCCCGGCGAGCGATGGAACACCAGCGCTTCCAGCCCGGCAGCGGCCAGCCAGTCAAGAAACGCGGGCGGCCAGGGGCGTTCATTGTGCGGCATTACGCCGAACTGAGGATGATAAGAGCCACGAATAGCCGTGTGCATGTCGAGATGCCAGCGCGTTTCATCGCACTCGCCCAGCTGCCAGAAGGTCTCCAGCGTCTGCTCCAGCCGCAGCACGCGGCGGGCCTCATCACCATCATCAATCTGCTGCCAGCGTCCGCCAAACAGCCGGTTAATGTCATAACGCACATAGCGCTTACCGGCGCGTAGCGCTGAGGGATTACCCAGAATCACCAGCATGCGCTGCTGTAACGGCTTTTCGCCCCGCAGCAGCGGATTAACCAGCTGGTTCACCATTTCTACCGGGGCCGTTTCATTGCCGTGGATCCCGGCAGAGAGCACCAGCGCCTGTTTAACCGGCACCGTCGGCTCCATCAACAGTATGCCGTGATACAACCATTGCCAGCGAAGATGCGCCGTTTCACCACTACGCTTACGCGGCACCTCGCCGGAGAGCGTTTGCTGTAAAAAGTCCTGCATCGTTCCTCCTTTTCGCCCTGAGCAGGCGGCAGACTGTGCTGCCCCCTCCTTCACTGCTGAAATGCATATACATTTCCTAAGTCTAGCAGCTTCGTCAGTTCATCCAGCGCGTCGCGTCCCTCACGCAGCAATTCTGGGTCGACCAGATCGGCCTGGGTCAGGCGATCGCGGTAATGACGGTCAACCCAGTTATTCAGCGTGCTGAAGAGCCGATCGTTCATCAGCACCGCCGGATTCACTGCCTGCTGCTCCTGTGGTGTCAGCACCACCCGCAAACGCAGGCAGGCTGGACCACCCCCGTTATACATGCTTTCGCGCAGATCAAACACCTTCAGGGCTTTGAGTGGCGTGTCAGCCTCAACCTGTTCACACAAGTAGCGCCAGACACCCGGATGCTGACGTGACTCCTCCGGCAGCACCAGCATCATGGTGCCGTCGGGACGGCTCAGCAACTGACTGTTAAACAGATAGGTCTCTACCGCATCTTTCACTGACACCCGATTTTCCGGCACTTCCAGCGCAACAAAACCGGGGACGCGCGACCGAAGCTGCGCCAGCAGTTCAGGCTGATTAACAAAGGCGTGCTGGTGACAGAAGAGCATCTGCTGGTTACTTACCGCAATCACATCGTTATGGAACACGCCCTGATCGATCACCGCAGGATTCTGCTGCGCATACAGCACGCTTTCCGGTGAGAGCTGATGCAGACGGGCGACAGCCTCGCTGGCTTCCCGGGTCTGACGTGCCGGATAGCGCTGCGGGGCTTTGCCCTCATGGCTGCTGTCGCGGCCATAGACAAACAGCTGCACGCCGCGCTCACCATAGGCGCCGCCCAGTCGGTTATGGTTCGCCGCCCCTTCATCGCCAAACATCGCCACCTGCGGCAAAGCATCATGCACCGCAAAATGGCGATCGTCGCGGAAGATGGAACGCAGCAGCCAGGCCGTTTCCGGCGCTTCTATCGCACGGTGGAATTTGTTGTTAAGGTTCGCCACCGTCAGGTGAACCCGGCCATCAAGGCTGTCCGCTGACGGCGAGACCGTGGCAGCATTGGCGACCCACATCGCCGAGGCTGAACTGACGGCGGAGAGTAATCCCGGCGCAGTTTTCCCGGCCGCAGCCAGCACCTGCTCATCGCTCCCACCAAAGCCGAGCTGGCGCAGCGCCGCAATATTGGGCCGCTCATGCGGCGGGATCACCCCCTGCACGTAGCCCATATCGGCCAGCGCTTTCATCTTGAGCAACCCCTGCTTTGCCGCCAGACGGGGATTCGACGGCTGCAGCTGATTGCGGGTCGAGGCTTCGTTGCCAAACGACAGCCCGGCATAGTGGTGTGTTAACCCCACCAGCCCATCAAAGTTGGCCTCGGTTGCCTTCATGACGTCGTCTCCTGGGTGGAGAAATCGAGGCCCGGCGACAGCGTGGCGGGCAGCGTCAGGTCAGGCGTCTCCAGCGAGGCCATTGGCCATGCGCAGTAATCCGCCGCATACCAGGCGCTGGCGCGGTGGTTGCCCGAGGCACCAATGCCGCCAAACGGCGCGGTACTGGCTGCGCCGGTCAGCGGTTTGTTCCAGTTAACGATACCGGCACGTGCTTCAAGCAGCAGCTGATCAAACTGCTGACGTGACGGTGAGATCAATCCACACGACAGGCCGTAACGGGTCTGGTTCGCCAGCGCTATCGCCTCTTCAAATGTCTCATAGCGGACTACGCCTAACAGCGGACCAAAGACCTCTTCATCCGGAATGCCCTGCACGCCGGTTAAATCGATAATACCTGGCGTCAGGATGGCACTGTGGCGATCCGGCCAGCGCATTTCCAGCAGCACCTCGCCGCCCGCCTCAACCCGCCGTTGCCACTCACTCATAATTTTCTCTGCTGCGCCGGTGGAGATCACGCTGCCCATAAACGGCTGCGGTTCAGCATTCCAGGCGGCGGGTTGCAGTCGCCCCGCCACCTCCACCAGCCGCCGCAGAAACGCATCCCCTGCATCGCCGCGTCTGACCAGCAGACGCCGCGCGCAGGTGCAGCGCTGACCGGCGGTTATAAAGGCTGACTGCAACGTGATGTTGACAGCCGCATCAGTGTCCGCCGGATCTTCAACAATCAGGGCATTGTTACCGCCCATCTCCAGCGCCAGCATCTTTTCAGGCTGACCGGCAAACTGGCGATGCAGCTGATAGCCGGTATGGGCGCTGCCGGTAAACAGCAGGCCATCAATCTGCTGACAGTTGGCCAGCGCCTGACCAGTCTCACGTCCGCCCTGTAACAGTGCCAGCACGCCGGCAGGCAGGCCCGCAGCCAGCCAGAGCTCAACGGTTTTTTCGGCGGTCAGCGGCGTCAGTTCGCTGGGTTTAAATACCACGCAGTTGCCCGCCAGCAGCGCCGGAACGATATGGCCGTTTGGCAGATGTCCCGGGAAGTTATAGGGACCAAACACCGCCAGTACCCCATGCGGGCGGTGGCGCAGCGAGCTTTCGCCTTCATGCTGTTCACCGGTGCGGCTATGGTATGCCTTCACCGAAAAGCCGATTTTGTTGATCATCGCGCCCACTTCGGTCAGCGCTTCCCAGCGCGGCTTGCCGGTTTCACGGGCGATAGTTTCCGCCAGCGCCGTTTTATGCGCCTCAAGCCCGGCGGCAAATTTCTCAACGATCGCCTGCCGTTCCGCCAGCGGGCGTCTGGCCCAGGCTGGAAATGCGTCGCGCGCCGCCTCACAGGCTGCGGTGACCTGAGCGGCTGAGGCCGCTTGGCCCTGCCATAACGTCTCGCCGCTGACCGGATCCGCTTTCGTCAGAATCTCAGCTTCACCGTCCAGCCATTGTCCATTTATCAGATGTGTCATGCTGTTTTCTCCTCTTTGCAGAGCGTCACCACGCGCAGGCTGTCGCCCGGCTGGCAATGGAGCGCCTGCATCTGTTCATCCGTGAGTTGCACGCTGTCGCTGTCAGCCTTTGCCGGAATCAGCGCTACACGGAACTGGCGATAATCGCTATTGGCAACCAGACAGAGCGGGCCATCAGCCGGGTTTTCGCCCCGTTCTGCGCTGCGCAGACGGCTTTTACGCACGGCACGGATATGATCGATATCGCACTCCAGCGTCGGGCCGCCATCAAAAATGTCGACATAATTGAGGTAGCGGAAGCCCTCTGCTTCAAGCACCGCCCGCGCAGGCGCGGTTTGCGGATGGACCTGTCCAATCACCGCCTGCGCTTCCGGTGTCAGGTAGTCGATGTAGAGCGGATGTTTCGGCATCAGTTCAGCGATAAACGATTTCTGTCCGGTGCCACTAAGGAAGTCCGCTTTGCTGAATTCCATAGAGAAGAAGCGGCTGCCGACGCTCTCCCAGAACGGCGAATGGCCCTGCTCATCGCTGACGCCACGCATCTCGGCCACCACCCGGTTGGTGAAACGTTCACGGAAACTGGCCATAAACAGGAAGCGTGACTTCGACAGCAGATAGCCGTTTTTGCCATCACGGTAATCGGGATCGAGAAACAGCGTGCAGAGCTCACTGCTGCCGGTATGGTCATTACTCAGCGACAGGGTAGGCAGCGCGGCATAAACATTCAGCTCTTTTGAGGCGTGCACCTGGGTACCGACGCGAAAGTTGTACCAGGGATCCTGCAGCCCCACCGCCACCTCAATGGCGCAGATGCCGACGGCGCGGTTATCTTCGCTGTCGGCCAGCACAAAGACATAGCCCTGTTCGGCACGTGGCAGAGAATCCTCCCAGGTCTGCAGCGATCGATCGATACGCGCCTGAAGCGTCGCGCTATCAACCGGCAACGAGGTCAGCCCGCCACCGGTTTTGCCCGCCAGCGCCATCAACTGGCTTAAGTCATCGCGTTCAACCGGACGGATTACCATCATGATGTTGACCCTCGCACCAGGCTTTCGCACACTTCGGCAAAGCGGGCCATGCCCAGCTTCACTTCCTGCTCACTGATATTCAGCGCCGGGGCAAAACGCACCACATTGGCACCCGCAATCAGCACCATGACGCCCATTTCCGCGGCGGCAAGGTTGATCGCTTTGGCTTTACCAGCAAAATCGTCGCTGAGCACCGCGCCAATCAGCAGGCCAAGACCGCGCACTTCTTTGAACAGGTGCAGACGCTGGTTGATCTCATCCAGTGCCGCCACAATCCACTGGTGACGTTCTGTTACACCCGCCATCAGTTCAGGCTGATTGATCAGCTCCATGACTTTACCTGCCACTGCGCCCGCCAGCGGATTGCCGCCATAGGTGGTGCCGTGGGTGCCAACGCCCATCACCAGCGCCAGATCTTCGCGCGTCAGCATCGCACCAATCGGGAAGCCGCCGCCCAGCGCTTTGGCGCTGGTGAGCACATCCGGCGTGACGCCATAATGCATGTAGGCATAAAGCGAACCGGTACGGCCAACGCCACTCTGCACTTCATCAAAAATCAGCAAAGCCTGATGTTTATCACAGAGCTCACGCAATCCACGCAGAAACGCCGGATCGGCAGGCAGCACGCCACCTTCACCCTGAATCGGTTCAACAATGACTGCGCAGGTATGGTCATTAATCAGTTCAGCCGCCGCCGCCAGATCGTTAAACGGGGCATGCTGGATCTCTGGCGGCAGCGGCGCAAAATCTTTTGAGTAAGCGGGCTGACCCCCGGCTGTTACCGTAAACAGGGTGCGGCCATGAAATGCATTCTTAAACGCCACGATGCCACTTTTATGCGGACCCACACGATCATGTGCCACCTTGCGCGCCAGTTTCAGCGCCGCTTCGTTCGCCTCCGCCCCGGAGTTACAGAAGAACACCCGGTCAGCGAAGGTGGCATCGATCAACTGCTTCGCCAGCCGCAGGATCGGTTCGTTGGTGTAGCCATTACCGGTGTGCCATAAACGTGCGGCCTGTTCCTGCAGCGCCTGTTGTAATGCCGGATGCGCATGCCCTAACGCATTGACGGCGATGCCACCGGCGAAGTCGATATAATCTTTGCCGTTTTGATCCCAGACGGTGGAGCCTACCGCGCGAACCGGTATAAAAGTCGCAGGCGCATAAACCGGCATCATCCATTGATCGAAATCGTGACGTGAAACGTGCAGTGCCATAACCCACTCTCCTGCTTTACTTTACCGGCCGGGTAAAGCTTATGTTTTAAAATTGTTAAAAGATGTTGTAGTGCAGCCCTACTGTAGAGTGCAGTTAACGTGCCAGCCAGAGAATTAATGCATAAAATGGTCTTCACGACGTAATATCAATGAGTTACATGCTGACAATATTCACTTAATTTGCATATATAGTGAATAACTGTCTGATTGCAGCGCCAGAACCGGGTTTTAAACAGCAGAATTATGCATTCACGGGATGAAATATCGCTTTTGTGATCGCTGATAAATTATCTCTCCAGAAAAGCCCCTCCACTGCCCTGTTTTAGCGCAGTTTGCCTCGCGCTGGTGCAGCGATTACGCTAGGAACTCGCCCGGAAATGTCAGAACACCCTGGCTTTATTTAAAAAAAGTTTTTCATTTCCCCCTGCAGACACATTAATCCGCGTATCTTTTTCAGGCTATTTTATAAACAGGCCGATCAATATTTAATCAGCAACTCTGACTATTATTCCGGAGGTGATTATCGGGCCAGAAAGAATATTCTATAAAGATGAACAAATATTAATACGCAGGCTAATGGTTAGGATAAAAGCCTTATAAGGCTATTCTTATCGGATAATCACCCATAATTAAATCAGGGGTTATATTGATTTAAAAGTGTACAAAAAAAGCCCCTTTAAGACCACTACATACAAACATAATACATTGATAAATAGAGATATAAAATCAGATAACTCATGATTACTTATTAGAAGAAAATCTTATTACTTTACAATTAAATCTTCTGTTCCTCGCTGTTATCCATCAGCTGAATATAGACATCACATTTTGTTACTTTTATTGCACTTTGTAGTTTTACCTTTTTGTGTCATTTTCTTTTCACCCCATATCAGGGGAATAATAATTAATGAATACAGGGTAATAATTAAATGATGAAGCGCACTTTACTGGCGGCTGTCATGCCGTTACTGATCGGTCTCTCCTCCGCGCAGGCCGCAGAAGTTTATAACAAGGATGGCAATAAGCTGGATCTGGTCGGCAAGATTAACGTGTCACACCTCTTTTCTGACGATAACAACAACGATGGTGATACCTCCTCTTATGCCCGCTTTGGCTTCAAAGGCGAGACAAAGATTACTGACCAGCTTACCGGCTACGGTTTCTGGCAGTATCAGTACAGTCTGCATAACTCCGAGGGCAGTGACGCACAGGCCACCAACCGTACCCGTCTGGGCTATGCTGGCCTGAAGTTTGGCGAGGCAGGTTCGCTGGATTACGGACGTAACTACGGCCTGGTCTATGACGTGCTGAGTTATACCGATATGCTGCCGTTCTTCGGCGGCGACTCCGGTTATACCGACGCCTTTCTCTCTGGCCGCTCAACCGGTGTGCTGACCTGGCGTAACAGCAATTTCTTTGGTCTGGTCGACGGCTTAAACCTTGCCGCGCAGTATCAGGGCAAAAACGATCGCAGCAGTAACATTGACGGCGTGCGTCGTTCCAACGGCGACGGCTTCGCCCTCTCCGCTTCCTATGACTTCGATTTCGGCCTGAGTTTTGCCGGCGCGTTTGCCAGCCTGGATCGCACCACAGCGCAGAACGCTGCCGCACGCGGAGAAGGCGAAAAAGCCCAGCACTGGGCGACCTCGGTGAAATATGATGCGAACCAGGTCTATCTGGCTGCCATGTACGGTGAAACGCTGAACGCCACGCCAATTACTGGCGGTTTCGCTAACAAAGCGCAGAACTTTGAAGCCGTGGCGCAGTATCAGTTCCTGAACGGCTTCCGTCCGTCCGTGGGTTACGTCTCGTCCAAAGGCAAGGAAATTGAGAATATCGGCGATGCCGACATCATTAAATACACCGCCGTGGGTGCCACTTACTACTTCAACAAGAACATGTCGGTCTATGGTGAATACCGCATCAACCTGTTGAAAGATAACAATCCGCTTCGCCTGGCGACCGACGACATCACAGCCCTGGGTCTGATTTACCAGTTCTGATGTGACAGCGGGCCCGGCTCTGACCGCCGGGCCTGTTTTTTGTTTTAATCCCGGCCACAGAGAGTGTTACGCGCTTTCAGCCCAGCGACCTGACTAAGCTAACGGCCATCGCCTCTTCCTGCATCAATTCCTCCACGTTAGCGGACGCCAGCAACGTGGTGGCCTGCCCGGCAGGAACCGGACGGCTGAAGAGATATCCCTGACCATAATCACAGCCGCGCTTTCTCAGCCACCTCAGCGTGGCGACATCCTCAATGCCCTCAGCAGTAATGATCACATTAAGCCCCTGACAGAGTGCCAGCAGCGTTTCCACCACTTTTCGCTGCTCAGATCCGGTCACGATTCCGGCGATAAAGGTCTGGTCAATTTTGATTTTGGTAATACCCAGCCCCAGCAAAACCGACAGGTTGGAGTAGCCGGTGCCAAAATCATCCAGCACCACTCCGATACCGGCCTCTTTCAGCAGACGGATCGCCTGGCGGGCATCGTCAGAAATGGCCATGACATTCTGTTCGGTGATTTCAAGTTCCAGCATTACCGGCCCGGCATGCTGCATAATGCTGGACAAACAGCTGGTCAGCGACGGTCTCAGCAACTGCTCCGGGGTAATGTTCAGCGACAGGCAGAGCCCGGCTGGCCATGCCCGGGTTGCACTGACAGCATCCTGCAGCAGCGCCACGGTCATGCTGTCCATCAACCCCAGCCGCTCCACCACTGGCAGAAACTCTGCAGGTGAAACCGTCTGACCAGATGCAGTGATCCAGCGCGCCAGTATCTCAAAGCCGGTAATGTTACCGGTGCGCAGTGAAACCAGCGGCTGCAGAAAGGGAACGATGGCATGTCCGCTAACGGCGGCAACAACCTCCTGCTCCAGCCTTTCCCGCTGGCGAAAGCGCAGCTCCATGTCCGGGGAGAATCGTGCCAGACAGGCGCACTTATCCTGCTTCGCCTCGTACAACGCCAGATCCGCCGCCCGCACCACATCAGCCTGACCCGTGCAGGCTGAGCTGGCAATGCCTGCTGAAAGGCTCAGGAAGGTGTGCGGACCGGTCCGGATGGATGCCGCATGCTGGCAGAAGCTTTCGGCGGCGGCCAGCGCCTGATCTGCCTGTGAAGCCTGGGCAACAATGGCAAATTCATCCCCGCCGATGCGAAACACCTGACTCCCGGTATCCGCCGAAGCGATCAGCAGATTGGCCAGCGCGACCAGCGTGGCGTCGCCCTGACGATGACCGTTCAGGTCATTGATATTCTTAAAGTCATTGATGTCGAGCAGCGTCAGGGTGTAGGGCGTCCCGTCGGCATCAAGCGCAGCAATGTGTGCAGTGAACGATCGGCGGTTCATGATTCCCGTCAGCGCATCAGTTCCGGCCAGCCTGAGCGCATTTTTTTCCGCACGCAGCGTGTTGCGGATCAGACCCGCGATAAGCAGCGCCGGAATAATCATTGCCAGTCCGGCAAACGAGGTGGAGGTCAGGATAAACCGCAGCCGCTCGCTGGTTTCAAAATCGGGATCATAGCTCAGGCCCAGCAGGCTGGAGATCCACGCCTCGAGCCCGAATTCCCACAGCGTGGAGAGTAAAATGATGGTCGCAATATTCAGCATTGCGAGCCAGAAAAGTTTCAGGCGCATGCGTTAGTTCCCGGTGATGGAAAGTGTCAGAGTTTTGTTTTAATTTTCAGTAAAAAACCGGGGCGTACTTCTCATACAATGTCTGCTAAGCTGCCGACAATTATCACCCCTCCGCTATTTTTACTCATCGCATTCGCACGTTCTCACCCGCCTTACGGCAGTGAGGCAGACGTTCTGCGGAGCCCGATGCGTGTCGGTTACGTCATCAATGTCGAATAGTGTTCTATCGGCAGCAGCGGCCAGATTAACAGGCCCGTCCGGTTAAATTTGTGCATTCCGGTGTTTTTAACCGGTTATGACGCTGGCGTATCGCGCGGCTGCACCGCGCGAAAAGGCGCACATTCGTCAGGCGATAAAAAGCGATTTATCAGGATATTGGCCGGAATTTTGTTATCACTCCCGTTACGATTTTTGTGGCATAACGGGGTGGGTATACGTGCAGTTTTTAATTTCGTTAAATTAAATAGCGAACAATTTAGTTAAACGTAACTCTCCAGAAGTTCTCTCGCCTGCCGATACCGGTTTACCCAATGAACTCTTTCGGAACGAGAGATGAAAATTTCAACGCGCCTTAGCGCAGGTTTTGGCTTGCTTATTCTGCTGTTTATTATCTGTACCGGCACCGCGATTCACGCGCTGGATAGCGCTCGCGATGGTATGGACGAGGTGGTTAATGTCCGTTTGAAAAAGTACCAGACGGTGCTGGATATGCGCGGTGGCGTGCGGGATATGGCAATCGCGGTGCGTAACCTTGCTCTGCTGACCGATCCCGTTGCCATGAAGCCAGAATGGGAACGTCTGCAAAAACAGCGCGCGCTTTATATCAGCAACCGCGAAGTACTCTCAGGCATGATGCAGACCGACCTCGGACAGGCAGGACGGGAGGCGATGAGCAGAATCGAGTCCACTGAAGAGGCCGCTCTCTCCACGCTGATGACCGCCGGGAAACTGGGGATGGAAAATCGTCAGCAGGAGGTCACCGACTATCTGTTAAAGGTGGCGCGTCCGGCTCAGCAGAGCCTGCTGAAGGCGATAAACGATCTGACCGAGCTTGAGATGCGCAGCAGCCGGGATGCGGTAGTGGATAACGGCATCGCCATCGCCCGCACCACCTGGATACTGATCATCCTGGCGGTGCTCTCCGTGCTGGCTGCCGTCGTCACCTGCGCGTTTATTGTGCGGATACTGATGCGCCAGCTGGGCGGCGAACCGGTGCAGGCTCAGACGCTGGCTGCTGCGATAGCCGCCGGTGATCTCACCTCGCCGGTCACCCTGCGCCGTGGCGACAGCACCAGCCTGCTTGCGTCGCTCAGCGGCATGCAGACCAACCTGCGCGAACTGGTTACGCAGATCAAAGGGGCATCCGCCTCAGTGGCGCTGGCGGCCGATGAGATTTCGCAGGGCAATACCGAGCTTTCATCCCGTACCGAGCAGCAGGCTGCTGCGCTGCAGGAAACGGCCGCCAGCATGGAGCAGCTCACCGCCACGGTAAAAAGCAACGCCGCGGGCGCGCAGCAGACTGCCGGTTCAGCGCGCGAGGCCGCCACCCTGGCCCAGGCGGGCGAAGCAGATGTCCAGCGCCTGTCAGAAACCATGCATGACATTTCGCTGAGTGCCGTTCGGGTACGCGATATTACGTCGGTGATTGAAGGCATCGCTTTCCAGACCAATATTCTGGCGCTCAACGCCGCCGTCGAAGCGGCGCGCGCGGGTGAAGAGGGCCGCGGATTTGCCGTGGTCGCGGGTGAAGTCCGCTCACTGGCCCAGCGCAGCGCCACCGCAGCACGCGACATTAAGCAGCTGATTGAGCAGGCCGTGACGCAGGTCGAGGATGGCGTAACCGTAGCGGCCGGAACGGGTGAGCGCATCCTGAAGATTGTCAGCCGCGTCGGTGAACTGGCCGATGCTATGGACAACCTCTCCCTCTCCTCCGGTGAACAGATGCAGGGCATCTCCCAGGTCAGTATTGCGGTGAGTCAGATGGATGGCGTCACGCAGAATAACGCCGCGCTGGTGGAAGAGTCCTCTTCTGCATCGCAGTCACTGCTGGCCCAGGCGCGCGACCTGCGCGGTATGGTAGAGACCTTCACCGTATAAGCCGTATCGGCGGGCGGCTTCAGCCTGGGTTAAATGCTGAAATTGTCCTGCCGATCTTAGCTGCGTTGCACCCGGCGCACGTTGTGCGCAAGGGTTGCGACCGGTTATGTTGACTTCAATTTAATTTGACTCAATACTGTGCCGACTTTCAATCGGCGGCGCAGCTAAAGGCTTTTTCTCCCGCTGCGATAGCGCTTAAAAGTCTGGTGTCTTACACCAGAAAGAGATGCTGCCGAAATCAACATCTCCCCGAGATACTATTCGCGAGACTTCACGGCTGACCAACAGCCTGCGGTCTGGCTGTCCCACCCCGGACTCAGAATGAGTAAAGATATGAATGACGAACCCGCGGGGATCTCCGATACGCCTCCCGCCAGTGCAGCGCCTGAAACCATCGACCAGTTTCTCTGCTTTGCGCTCTATTCCGCCTCACTTGCCATGACAAAGCTCTATCAGTCGCGGTTAAAACCGCTGGGTCTGACCTATCCGCAATATCTGGTGCTGCTGGTGCTGTGGGAGAAAGATCGCCTGACCGTCTCTGATATTGGTGCACGCGTCCGGCTTGATTCCGGCACGCTCAGCCAGCTTCTGAAGCGGCTTGAAAGCGCGGGCATTATCTGCCGCCAGCGTGACACGGGAAATGATGAGCGCCGGGTGCTGATCTCCCTGACAGAACAGGGCCACCAGCTTAAAGTCGCGGCGGCTGGCGTCCCGGCTGATATGATCTCGGTGATGGATACCGCCTGTAGTGAACTCGGTGAGCTGACAACCCAGGTGGCAACGCTGCGTGAAAAGCTGCTTAAGGCCCTGCCATGATGCTGGCTTATAAAAAACCTGTGACCAGGCTGATAAAGCTGAATCGCCTGAGTGTTACCTCTTCAGGTGCTATTCAACAGAACGGTTGCGCTGGAGTTTCAATTGAGTACCGATAAACCGGCAGATATGGCTGACGTCCATGCCGTTGTAGGGCAGGCCGTGTCGAGCCTGCTGAAGTCAGGCAAGACGGCAGGCTTACAGGACATAATTGCATTCCTGCAGCATCAGCAGGCACGGTCGGTAAACGGTCAGCGAGAGGTCTACGCCAGAGCGGTGCGTATTGTGATGAGCATGGTTAACTGATAACCGGGCCGCTGTGCTAAACAGCGGCGCTGCCCGCGCCTTCTTAATATAAATACCCTGCCCGCTGCGCAGCGTCGTTCCTGCTTTCACCCAGTGGTTCCCGCTCTCATTTCAGGATCAATAGTGATGTCACTCTGCCGCGCCTTCGTCATCCCGACAACTTATCTCTGCCAGTAACCGCTGTCGGGCCTGCAGACGTTAACAACGCCGTCTGCACACCACCGCCGCTATTAACTCCCCTCTATCCTTTCTGTGCAGTAAAGCATTCCTGCTAAAGTGTGGTGCCACCGGGTGCCATCAAATCATAACGATCGTTCTGCGGGGCCTCGTCCACGGTCATCGGTGGCTGAATTTTCAGGGTGATCCAGTTAGAGGTCACACGCTGCTGCTTGCTATCCTCCAGCGTTACCGACAGGCGATATTCGTTGCTGGCGTCTGGCGACGGATCCCACTGCGGTAAGATCACACTCCAGCCCTGCGGATCGGCGTTATTGGCCGGAGGTGTCAGGCTCAGCGCCTGCGTATCACCCTGCCAGCTTACCGCCTTGATAGCATTGCTGGCGCGCACCTGCAGCTTCAGCGGCAGACTCTCGCCACTGCTTAACTGCCAGGGCGGGGTTGCCAGAAACACGGACAGCGTTTTGCGCTGACGGAAGGCGAGCACCGGCGTATCGCTGCGGGTGACGGTATCGTAACGGCTGCCGCGCAGGGAGTGCGCCTCAGCGACGTTTCCGGCATCGAGCTGACGTCGCAGCGCCACGCCAAAGCGATAGTTGAGTTTCAGCCCCAGCTGATCCTGACTCTCACCAGCGCTGCTGGTTTTATGGGTAGCGGACAGCGTCACCAGCGGCACGGGAGTGTAAGAGAGGCCAAACGACATGGCGGAGGGATTGTGATAGCGGTTGCCGCTGTTAAACAGATCGACATTCTCACCCAGATATTGCTGATAGCTCACCGAAACGCCCAGCTGACGATAAAAGGGCAGATAGCTCTGGCTGGTAATATCGTAGCCGCGCGCCATGCGCTGCTGCTGCGAATCGCCCAGATTTTTCCAGCCGGAAAGCGGCTGATAGTAGTTGGCCGAAAAGCGCATTGAATCGCTCCACGCTTCCGTGCCCACAGAGGCGCGTTGCAGGCCGCTGCTGAACACGCGGTCAACAAAGCCGTTGTAACCCAGCAGCCAGTCACCGGCATCCCAGCGTTGCCCCAGTCCCGCATTGCCAACCAGGCCATCGCCGGTATCGTGCAGACCAAGCTGGCTGAAGGTGAGCCGGCTGTTTTCGTCGGCCAGTGCGCTGAAGAGATCGCCGCCGGTGCCGGTAAAGTTTCCGTTCATGTCGACTTTCAGATCCAGCTGCGCGGTGCCGTAAGGGGAAAGCAGTGACTGCCCTTCGCTCTCAACCCGATCGGCCACTTCATCGCGCAGATGATTGAACGCCCAGACGCCCGCCTGCTGACCAAACGTGACATTGCTGTCGCTGTTGTTACTCGCTTCACCGATACTTTTGGCCACGGCCGCCAGCTTTTTGCTCCACTCTTCATCCTGATCGCTGGCACCGCCGAGCGTCGGCAGCGACTGACTGTAGCGCGCAGGATTGTCGAATGGCGTCTCTGACACCGCTGTTTCAGTCTGGAAGGCGCGGGCGCTCTGCGTGGCAGTCAGCGACAGCGCAATCAAAGAGAGAACCCCTGTTTTCCGTATCATGTCACCCGGCACATTGATTAGTTCGTAGCTGCAATTAAACAAAAATCATCAGCTATTACCTTAACATATTGTGACGGCGATGCAGGACAGCAGCGGCGAATTGTGCATATAACAGAAAAGTCCGGGTCAGAAAAAGGCCTGCGTTTACAGCAGGCCTGCGATCTCTCACCGCATCAGGAGAAGATCAACCCGCCATCCACATTGATGGTCTGCCCGGTGATGTAGCGCGCATCCTCTGATGCCAGAAAGGCCACCAGTCCGGCGACATCTTCCGGCTGACCGGCACGCTTCAGCGGAATGTTTTTCACCCACTCTGCCATCAGCTCCCCTTTACCGTAGGTTTTCTCCTCGCTGCTGAGGATCTCGCCCCAGACGCGATCGTTGTAATCCCACATCTCACTCTCAATGATGCCAGGGCAAAAAGCGTTGACCGTAATGTTCCACGGCGCCAGCTCCAGCGCCAGACTCTGGGTAATGCCTATCACCCCCATTTTGCTGGCGGCGTAGTGCGGCGTGTAAATAAAGCCCTGTCGTCCCTGCCCCGATGAGGTGTTGATCAGGCTGCCACTGCGCTGCTGCACCATATATTTCGCCGCTTCACGGCAGCAAAGCCAGACGCCGGTGGTGTTAACCGCCAGAATCCGCTCAAAGTCGCTTTTCGGCATGGTGTCGAAGCGGTCGATGGTGATCACACCCGCATTCTGTATCGAGACGTCGATCTGACCAAAGCGTTCAAAGGCCTGCTGATAGAGCTGCTGAACCGCAGCTTCATCCGTGATATCGACCTGCAGCGCCAGAATCTCACTGCCATACTGCTGCTGAAGCTGGTCGGCTGTAGCGAACACCCGGTCAGCATTCGACACCATCACCAGCCTGGCCCCGTCGCGGGCGAAACGCGCCGCGATCCCGGCCCCGATGCCACGACAGGCACCGGTTATCACCACTGTTTTTCCACGTTGTTCGCGGCTCATAATCGCTCCTGTTAACTGTGACGAACATCAGTAAGGGGGGCTGCCTGCTGCTTTTTTTCATGGCGACGCAGCAGCACCACTTTGCTTTGCAGACGTTGCTGGAACTGGTCGATGACTACCGCAGTCACAATCACCAGACCTTTGATCACCATCTGCCAGAAATCGCTGACGCCCATCATCACCATGCCATCCGCCAGGAAGACGATAACGAAAGCGCCAATAATCGAGCCGGAAACCCGGCCACGTCCGCCCGCCAGCGCAGTGCCGCCCAGCACGGTGGCACCAATGGCATCCATCTCAAACATGTTGCCGGTCATCGGGTGCGCGGTCTGCAACTGAGAGGCCACCACCAACCCGACGAGTCCCGCGCAAAGGCCGGAAAAGGCGTAGACAAAGACTTTCACCTTGATAATCGGCACACCCGCCAGTCGCGCGGCGGACTCATTGCCGCCAATGGCGTAGATGTAACGACCCAGCGGGGTTTTGCGTGTCAGGTAGAGGCCGAGCAGTAAAAAGCCGAGCATCAGCCAGATTGGCAGATAAACGCCCAGTACGGTGCCGGAGCCGAGCAGCGAAAAGCCGGTGTTGCCCAGCGCGGGCACTCCCACCAGGTTGGCGTAGGTGCCGCCGTCGTTGAACAGCAACGCCGCACCGCGCGCCACATACATCATGCCCAGGGTGCAGATAAAGGGTGCGACGCCCAGTCGGGTGATCACCGTGCCGTTAATCAGTCCTACCAGCACGCCAAAGATGGCCACCACCAGAATCACTTCAGGCACGTTGAGAAACAGCGTATTGCCGCCCCACAATGGGATACCATTGGTGAGCAGTGCGCCCGCCACCATGCCGCAGATCCCGGCGACCGCACCCACCGAGAGATCGATACCGCCGGTCAGGATCACCAGCGTCATACCAATGGCCAGCAGGCCGGTAATCGCCACGTGCTGCGTCATGATCAGCAGGTTAGAGGGGGTAAGAAAGTTCGGCACCATCACGCTGAAAAAGCCGACCACAATCAGCAACGCAATAAAGGTGCGGGCCTTGAGCAGGTACATATAGAGCAGATATTTTTGGTTCATGAAATTCTCCGGCCAGCTTAGAGCCTGGCCCGCCAGGCGTAATGGTTTCAGGCAGTCTGGACACGGACAGCGCGGAACAACCGGCACGTACACGCAGTACGTGAAGATTACTCGCTGTGCTCGCCCCTTCAGGGCCGCCCTGACGGGCGTTCAGGTTGCTAAAGCAGCCTGTGTGACCACTGCCCAGGTTCAGACGGACAAATAAAATAGCCTGATGGGTCAGGCTCTTAATCCTGCGGGGTTGATGCCGCAATCAGATGTTCTCGCGTCGCCGCTGCGCGCGGCAGATCGGCAGTAATCCGGCCATCGGCCATCACTAAAATGCGGTCCGCCAGCGCCATCACCTCATCCAGTTCAGACGAGGAGAACATCACTGCCAGCCCCTGCTGTGCCAGACTGCCAATCAGGTGATAGACGTCGGTTTTGGCACCCACGTCGATACCGCGCGTTGGCTCATCCAGCAGCACCACCTGTGGCCCGGTCATCAGCGCTTTACCCAGCACCACTTTCTGCTGATTACCGCCGCTCAGCGCCGTAACCGGCAGGTCGGGATCGCTGACTTTAATCGCCAGATGGCCGATCATCTCACTGACCCGCTGCTGCTCCCTGGCAGGATTCAACAGCCCCAGCGCACGTCGAAAACCGCGCAGGCTGAAGTCAGAGAGCGTCATGTTGGCGGTGACCGACATCAGTTCAATCACCCCTTCGCCTTTGCGATCTTCGGGCACCAGCGCTATGCCACTTTTCAGCCGCTGCTGGAAGCTGCGCTTCGCCAGATCCCTGCCCGCTAAACGTACCCGGCCCGACTGACAGGGCATCAGGCCAATCAGCCCCTTGAACAGCTCGGTGCGTCCGGCACCCAGCAGACCATAAATGCCGATCACCTCGCCTTTGCGCAGCGTAAAACTGACGTCATTAAGCTTGTAACCGCCGTTCTGATGCAGCGCAGTCAGGCCCTCTACCTCCAGCACCGTTTCCCCCTGTGGCGCAGGCTGATAGTCGAACTGCTTTTTCTTGTCACCCACCATCTGGGCGATAATCCACGGCACGCTGGCGTCCCGTACCTCGCGCTCACTGATAAAACGGCCATCGCGGAAAATGGTGATGTGATCGCCAATCTCCATCAGCTCTTCCAGCCGGTGAGAAATGTAGATAATGGTGACCCCACGCCGCTTAAGCTGATCGATGACGTTAAACAGCACTTTCACTTCAGACTGGCTCAGGGCGCTGGTCGGTTCATCCATGATCAGCACCCGGGTATCCTTCGACAGCGCCCGGGCGATCTCCACCAGCTGCTGATGACCAATACCCAGCTCACCCAGCGGCGCGTAAGGATCGACATCCAGCTGCAGCCGCTCCAGCAGCGACTTTGCCAGCGCGTACTGATACTTTTCATTGATCACCCCGCGCTGGAAATACTCATTGGCGATAAAGATGTTGTCCATCACGTTCATGTTGGGAAACAGATTCAGCTCCTGAAAAATGATGCTGATCCCCTGCTTCTCCGCCTGATGCGTGGAGTTCAGCGACACCACCTTGCCATCCAGCAGAATCTCGCCCGACGACGGCGTCTCTACACCCGCCAGCATCTTCATCATGGTGGACTTTCCGGCGCCGTTCTCACCGATCAGCACGTTAACTTTATTGCGGTAGACCCGATAACTGACCTGATCGAGCGCGGTCACGCCGGGATAAAGACGCGACACGTTGCGCGTTTCGATAATCACGTCGCCGGACTGTTGCGGTTGAGGATTTTGCATCTGCCGCTCCTTATTGCCGGGTGATCGCAGCCGGAGTGATATCCGGCAGCTGCTGCGGAATGTCCCAGCTGCTAAACACGCCGGAAACCCTCACTTTATCGCCCACCTTCGGCGCAAACTGCTGCATCAGAGTGGAGGCGTGCTGGTTAATCGCCTTGCCGTAATCACCAAACAGCACCTGGTCATTGAAGTCCTGATAGCTCACGCCTTTGTAGACATCCCGCAAAGCGGTGCCACGAATGATTGGCCCTACCTGGATTGTGACACTGTCACCTGATTCATCTTTCACGGTCATCTTCCCGCTGCGTGACGTGGTATTTACGGCGGTCACCTCGCCGCTAACCGAGACGCTGAACACACAGGGATTCTCAGCCTGACTGCGATAGCCGTAGCTCTGACAGGCACTGTCGAAGTCTTTGGCAGACTGCAGCGACTTCATCAGCGTCGCCAGCGGTTTAGCCTCTGCCTGAACCTGTGGCACCAGTTTCTGCTGCCAGAGCTGGTCGATGTTCGCCATTTTCGGATTGGGGGGATTTTTCAGGGCAGCCAGCTCCTGCTGCGACACAATTTTGCAACCGCTTAACAGCAAGACCACCAGCGTCAGCCAGACTCTTCGGGACATCATCTTCTCCCTGGCGCCCGCTTTCGCAGGCGCGACAGCGTTTAATTACGACTTGTAGTTAAAGTCCTGTACACCTTTAGCGTTTTCCGGGGTAATCAGAATGCCGCGGAACATCACCCGCTGTTTTTCCGGCTTCACGCCCTTCTGAATGAAGTTATCGAGATCGGTCACCCCTTCAGCGGCAATCGCCTGCGCCTGCAACATGACCGTGGCTTTCAGCGTGCCCGCCTTCACCGCATCGCGTTCGTCGTTGCTGCCATCAATCCCCACCACGATGACATCGTTGCGACCGGCCGCCTTCAGCGCGGCTATGGCGCCCAGCGCCACCGGGCCGTTACCGCAGATCACCCCTTTCACATCCGGATGCGCCTGCAGGATGCTGTCCATAATGCGCTTGCCGTCGATCAGCGTGCCTTTGGCATCCTGACGCGCCACGCTCTGCATATCAGGATACTGATCCAGCACCTGATGGAACGATTTCGAGCGTGTCACGCAGTTGTTGTCCGCCAGGTTACAGGCGAGTTCGGCGTATTTGCCCTTTTCGCCCATCTTTTCAACAAAGACGTTGGCAACGTCTGAACCCGCCTGGAAGTTGTTGTGGGTGATCTGTGCCAGCGCCACATCATCCACCGGGATTTCGCGGTTGATCAGCACCACCGGGATCCCGGCATCTTTGGCTTTTTTAATCGCCGCCACGCTGGCGGTGGAGTCGGCGTTATCCAGCACGATACCCTGCACTTTTTTACCGATAGCGGCGTCGATCAGTTCGCTCTGTTTCTTCACATCTTCGCCGTGCGACAGCACCGTCGTTTTGTAACCCAGCTCCTGTGCTTTGAGATTGGCGCCTTTGGCTTCGGAGGCGTAGTAGGGATTATCGAGTGAGTTAACCAGAATCATAATGGTGCCCTTTTCGGCGGCAAACGCCGCCTGCGAAACCAGACAGGCAGCCACGGCAGTGCACAGCAAGGTACGGTTTTTCATGATGTTCTCTCTTATCGTTATGGCAGGGTATGAATTCCCGGGTGCAGGATTGGCCTTACCAGATGGTAAAGCCCCCATCGATCATCAAGTCGGCGCCGGTGATCATGTCGCTGCCGTTGCTGGCGAAAAACAGCACCGCAGCGGCGATCTCATCGGTATAGGCAAAGCGACCGAGCGGAATCAGCTTCTTCATCTGCTCACCCTTCTCGCCGCGCCAGGCCTTTTCGCCCATCGGCGTCAGCACCACGGTGGGCGACAGGGTGTTAACGTTAATCCGATGCGGGGCAAACTCTTTGGCCATCACTTTGGTCATGCCCAGCAGGCCCGCTTTGGCTGAGGTGTAGGCGACATGGTTGTCGATAGCGATGGATGCCGCCTGGGAGGCGATATTAATAATTTTGCCGCCCGCACCGGCACGGATCATCAGCCGTGCGGCGGCCTGTGAGCAGAGAAAAGGCCCGGTGAGATTCACCGCAATCTGCTTCTGCCACTCGGCAAAATCGGTCTCGATCACCGGCTGCAGCATCACGTAGCCTGCGCAGTTCACCAGGATATCGATCCGGCCATAGTGGGAAACCACATCGTCAAAAGCCTGTTCAACCGACGCGGGATCGGTAACGTCACAGCAGACAAACTGCACCCGCTCGACGGGGAAATCTGCCCTCAGGCTGGCCACCTTCTCTGCTTCAAACGGCGGATAGAGTAGTGCCAGACTCGCGCCCTTCTCCAGCAACATGCCATTGGTCGCCATCGCGATACCGCCCAGCCCGCCGGTCACGACGGCCACTTTGCCGGCCAGATTCATTGCGGTATCCACGCCGTAGCGCAGGTTTACGTCATATTCACCACTCATCCCACTCTTCCCCTCAGATTTTTGCCGATGCCGTTGACTCACTCATTTTCGAACAAAAATATAAGCTATCGAAAAGAAATGTTGTGTGGAGCAGATCAAATTTCGACCATCTGCCCTGCAAAGCGGCTTATCTGATTGAAAAGACGTGATCTGGCTTCCAGTCCCGAAATAAAGGCAGCTGGTTGCAATCCGGAAAGCGTGAGAGATTCAATAACCTGCACATTTTATATTTTCGTTCGAAAACCAAAGGCAGATCAGGCTATCTCGCATTCATAAAAATGGCGCGTTAAACTCAGCCACAAAGACCTTGTTCGCCCGACTTCTCAGGTTATTGGAAAAGGGAGCATTTCGATTGAAAAGCAAAAGTGAGCAGTTCGCTGACATGCAGCAACGCCGCGAGAAAATTCTGGAGATGATCCGTGAGGATGGCACGGTCACGGTTAAAGCTTTGACGGAGACCTTTGGACTGACCGAAGCCACCTTACGCAGCGACCTTCGCATGCTGCAAAAACAGGGTTTTGTGCAGCGCTACCATGGTGGCGCGACGCTGATGACGGGCAAACAGAATACCGGGGCGATGCTGCTGGAGCGGCAGACACATCTGGAAGAGAAAGAGGCGATTGGCCGACTGGCGGCGCAGCATATCGAAAATGGCGACACGGTGATTTTCGATTCCGGCACCACGACCACCGCGATCACCGATGCCATCAGCCACATCCGCCGCCTGTCGGTCGTGACAACCGCGGTGAATATCGCCCTGAAACTGGGCGGCGAGCCGGGGATCAACATCCTGCTGACCGGCGGTACCTTTAAATTTCCGACGCTCTCTACCTCCGGCGAAAAGGCGGCCAGCTTCTTCGAAAACGTGCTGGCCGGTAAACTCTTCCTGGCGACCGCCTGCATCTCACCGCGTCTGGGCCTGAGCTTCCCCAGTGAAACCGACATCAAGGTAAAGCTGGCGATGATCAAATCCGCCAGCACGGTTTACGTGGTCGCTGACTCCAGCAAAATCGACAAGGTTTCGATGTTCGCGCTGCCCTGTGACTGGAGCAATATTCACTACCTGATCACCGACAGCGGCATCAGCACTGCGCAGGTCAAAGCGTTTGAAGCGCTAGGCGTGAAAGTGCTGGTGGCCCCGCTGCCGCTGAAGCGGGCGATGTAATGCTTGTTGAAACAACATCGATTCAGCCACTCGCTGTCATCAGACAGCCACAGGATTAAGTTACGCTCCAGAGCGAATGCTAAGCAGGGATGTAACGGATGATAAAACGATGAAAAACGAGATTTTCGAGCGCAGGAAAGCGCGGGCTTTAGCCCTGATGGCAGCGAAGAAAATATGGCCGAGTAACTCTTCTCCGCCATTACATCGTTTGTTATGGAAAATGAATATCCATCTTCCACCCCCGAGTTTCACTCCTTTCTGGCTCAATCTTGTGGTGTTTGCCAGCATGTACACGCTTATGATGCCACTGCTGCTCTTATTGCCTTCTCTTCCGGGCGTGTCTGACGACAACTATTCGCTGATACCCAATCTGATCGCAGGTCTGTTCTTCGGTACGACAATGGCACTGTTTCACGCATATCGAAAAAAGGTTCACAACCTGCCTGTGTGGGAGGAGCTTTAAAGCCAGCTAAAGCTCCATCGTCTTTTATACAGTGCACCTGCACGATGGTGCCTCCACTGTAAGCACGCACTATCGCTAATCGTGCAGGTAAGGCCTGCCTGAAGAGCAAAGTGTGCGAGCCAGGGATGGCGAGCCCAGTCCGCAGGGATGCGGGATCCCTTTGCGATCAGGCAGGCCTTTCCTGCACGACGCACCGTCTTACCAACCCTCACCTGCCTTCCCACACTGGACTGCTCTTTTCGTCCTGCTCGGGCACTTCCACTCTCATCAACCGCACTCAATCCAGATCTGATCCCAAAAAAAACCGCACCGCCGCCAGCCGGGCAGGAAGGGCCTGCCTGAAGAGCAAAGTGTGCGAGCCAGGGATGGCGAGCCCAGTCTGCAGGGATGCGTGATCCCTTTGCGATCAGGCAGGCCTTTCCTGCACGCCGCACCGTCTTGCCGCACCGTTCCGGCCTTACCACCAAGACATACGCCCACTCAATCCAGACCTGATCCCGCAAAACCCCGCACCAATGCCAACAGTGCAGGTAAGCCCTGCCTGAAGAGCAAAGTGTGCGAGCCAGGGATGGCGAGCTCAGTCCGCAGGGATGCGGGATCCCTTTGCGATCAGGCAGGTCTTTCCTGCACGACGCACCGGCTCACCGTCTCCCCACCCCGCACCTGCAAATCCGCCCGATAAAACCGCACCACTTCACCCACCATCAGCAACGACGGAGACACCGGCTTATCCCGCGCCACCGTCTCCGCTAATCCCCCCAGCGTGGTAATCAACACCCGCTGATCGGGCCGGGTCCCATTCTCAATAATCGCCACCGGCGTCTCCGCATCACGTCCCTGCGCCTGCAACTGCGCACTGATCGACGCACTCCAGCTCAACCCCATATAAAACACCAGCGTCTGATTCACCGCCGTCAGCGCAGCCGCCTCCAGCTGCGGCTCGCCGTTCCGCCCATGCCCGGTAATCAACCGCAAAGACTGCGCGCAATCCCGATGCGTCAACGGAATTCCGCTGGCTGCCGCACAGCCCACAGCCGCCGTAATCCCTGGCACGACCTCACAGCGAATCCCGGCCTGCTGCACGCTCACCATCTCCTCGCCTCCGCGACCAAAAACAAACGGATCGCCCCCCTTCAGCCGGATTACATTGCGTCCACTGCGCGCCAGTTCCACCAGCAACTGATTAATCTGCGCCTGCTTCAGACCATGCTGCCCCGGCTGCTTACCCACATCAATACACAACGCCTGCTCCGGCACCTCCGCCATCACCGCGTCACTCACCAGCCGGTCATATACCACCACCTCAGCACGCTGCAGCAACCGCAACGCCTTAACGGTCAGCAGTTCCACATCGCCAGGGCCCGCACCCACCAGCCACACCGCGCCCTGTTGCGACACGGCATCCACCGGGGCCAGTAACTTATCCAGAGAATCAATTGCTCGTGTCATCATTCCTCCGACATCACTTCGGACAGCAACAACTGCTTCAGCTCCGGAATACAGGAGCCGCACTGCGTGCCGCACTTTAGCTTTTCGCCCAACGCCTGAGTTGTACGACACCCCTGCGCCACCGCCTGTAAAATCGTCTGCTCACCCACCGCCATACAACTGCAAATAATCCGTCCCGTGGCCGCGCCCTGCGCGGGCTGTCCTGCCAGTACACTGTGCCGCCCTGCCGCATCCTGCGGCGCATGACTAAAGGCCTCGGCGACCCACGCACTATCAATCGACGGCAACACGGAGCCGGCATAAAACGCCAGCTGCAACTCGCCGTCACGCCATGCCAGCAACCGGTAATCATTGCCGCTGCCGGTCGCAACCTGCCTGTGACAGCCTGAAAGAACAACCTGCCCGTCCAGCCAGACCTGCGGCGAGCCCTCGCCCGCCACCGCATAACGCTGCACCGCCGGATAGGGGGTACGCGCCCAGTAACGCAACCCTGTGGGCTGCGCTATCTCGCGCTGCCATAGCCAGCCCTGCCAGCTCACCCTCAACGGCAGAATCCGCACCGACGTCTGCTTCAGCGCGGGCTGCCCCGAAAACGGACAGGCGCGGGCGGCCACCAGTAAATCGACGTGACTCTGCTGACTGAACTGCCGGTTCCAGTGCATCGGCACAAACAGCTCGCCGCGCCGCATCCCGGCATCGACACGCACCCGCACGCTAATCCAGCCCTGAACAGACTGCACCCGCGCCAGTCCGCCCGCCGTCACGCCATACGTTGCCGCATCCGCCGGATGCAGCGCGACAAACGGTTCATCGCAATGCTGCATCAGACGCGGCACCAGCCCGGTACGCGTCATGGTGTGCCACTGATCGCGCACCCGTCCGGTATTCATCAACAACGGATACGCCGGTTCGCGCGGGGCGACAACCGGCGTGGCCGGCACCCGCAACCGGGCCTTACCATCCGGATGAAAAAACCGACGATTGCCAAACAGCCGGGCGCAGCCCTGCGGACAGGCCGCGTTAACCGGCCACTGCACCGGACGCAGCGCATCCCAGTCAGCATTACTCAATTGCGCCAGGCCGCTGATATCAAATGCCCTGGCGCCCCGGTTCTCGAAACCTGACAACGCCGCATGCTCACGGAAAATCTCTGCCGGATGCTGCCAGTTAAAGCCTTCATCAAACCCTAAACGCCTGGCCACCTGCGACAGCAACCACCAGTCAGGCCGGGCGTCACCGGGTGCGGCGGCAAAAGCGCGCTGACGTGAAATACGCCGCTCGGAATTGGTCACCGTGCCGTTTTTCTCGCCCCACCCCTGGGCGGGCAGCAGAATATTGGCAAAGGCGCTGGTATCGGTCTGCGCCATCACATCTGATACAATCACCAGCGGACAGGCCGCCAGCGCCTGCGCGACGCGGTTGCCCTCAGGCATCGACACCGCCGGATTGGTGCCCATAATCCACACTGCTTTCACCGTGCCATCCGCCAGTGCCCGGAAAAGATCCAGTGCAGTCAGTCCCGGTTCCCGGGCAATGGCCGGACTGCGCCAGAAACGCTGCACCCGTTCGCAATCCGCTTCAGTAAAATTCATATGCGCCGCCAGCTGATTCGCCAGGCCACCCACCTCCCGTCCGCCCATGGCATTTGGCTGTCCGGTCAGCGAAAAAGGACCACAGCCCGCGCGGCCTATTTTGCCCGTCAGCAGATGCAGATTAAGAATCGCCTGGTTATTGTCGCTGCCGGTGGCGGACTGATTAATCCCCATGCACCATAGCGTCAGCACCCGATCGTGCTGGCTGAAAAGCTGGAAAAAGTGCGCGACCTGCTGCACGGTTAAGTCACATGCCTCTGCCACTCGCGCCACACCCCACTGCGCTGCGGCGGTCAGCGTCTCGTCCACACCATTCAGGTGCGGCAACATGCTGGCATCAATGCCATCCTGCTGCGCCAGCCAGTGCAGCAGACCGGAAAACAACGCCGTATCGCTGCCGGGCCGCAACGGCAGGTGGAGATCGGCCTGATCGCAACTCGCCGTACGCCGCGGATCGATAACGACAATACACATCGCCGGACGTTGCAGCTTCGCCTGCATCAGCCGCTGCCACACCACCGGATGCGCCCAGGCAGCATTAGACCCCACCAGCAGCACCAGGTCGGCCTGCTCCAGATCCTCATAGCAGCAGGGCACCGCATCGGCCCCCAGCGCCCGCTTATAACCGACCACCGCCGACGCCATGCAGAGCCGCGAATTCGTATCGATGTTGGCTGCACCGATGTAGCCCTTCATCAGCTTATTGGCGACGTAGTAATCCTCGGTCAACAGCTGGCCGGAGCCGTAAAACGCCACCGCCTGCGGGCCATACTGATCGATAACCGCCCGCAATCCCGCCGCCGCCGCATCCAGCGCAGCGTCCAGGCTGACGCGCTGCCCGTTAACCTCGGCGTTCAGCAAACGCCCTTGCGGCGTCAGGGTCTGGCCCAGCGCTGCGCCTTTTACGCACAACCGACCTGCATTCGCGGGATGGTGCGGATCGCCGATCACGGTTGCCTGATGCGCCCCCTGCGGGGTGACGCAGACGCCACAGCCGACGCCGCAATAGGGACAGGTACTGTTCATGATGCCTGCGCCAGCTGATCCAGCGGACGATTTGCCAGCCAGATCTGACCCGCTTCCAACTTCACCGGCCAGCAGCGCAGCTGATGCTGCGGGTTATCCAGGCTCTGTCCGTCACGCAACCGTATCCGCTGCTTATAGAGCGGGGAGATCACCACCGGCTCGCCGCCCACATCGCCAAGGATCCCACGTGAGAGCACGCTGGCGTCGCTGCCGGGTTCGCGGTCTTCCAGCGCAAAAAGCGCATCGCCAAAGCGGAACAGCGCAACACGTTCGCTACCCAGTCGCGCCCCGATCCCCGCCTGCTGAGGAATCGCCTCCAGTGTACACACCGCGCTCCACGGCTCGGCTGGCGGCGGTAACAGCGGACGATCGGTAACGGCCTCCGGCTGACGCTGACCGCGCACCCGGCTGTAGTGCAGCGTCTCATCCGGGCGATCGCTGTTGACCGTAGGGGTAAACAGCGCAAGTCGTGAAGGATCCGCCAGCGTGGTCTGCCACTCGCACTGATACGCGTCCACCACCCGCTGCATCTCCTGCTCCAGCGTCTCGCCCAGACCGAGGCTATCCTCAATCACCACCTGACGCAGATAGTCCAGGCCGCCTTCCAGATTGTCCATCCAGACGCTGGTGCGCTGCAGCCTGTCTGCGGTGCGGATATAGAACATCAGCAGGCGGTCGACATAACGCAGCAGCGTGGCATCATCGAGATCGCTGGCGAACAGGTCGGCGTGGCGCGGCTTCATGCCGCCATTGCCACACACATAGAGATTCCAGCCCTTTTCCGTGGCGATCACCCCGATATCTTTGCTCTGCGCTTCCGCACATTCGCGGGTACAGCCCGATACCGCCATCTTGATCTTGTGTGGGGCGCGCAGCCCCTTGTAGCGGTTCTCCAGCGCAATGGCGAAAGCGGTTGAATCCTGCACGCCGTAGCGGCACCAGGTCGACCCCACACAGGACTTCACAGTGCGCAGCGACTTGCCGTAGGCGTGACCGGTTTCAAAACCCGCCGCCAGTAGCGTCTGCCAGATATCAGGCAGTTGATCGAGCCGCGCGCCAAACAGGTCGATACGCTGACCGCCGGTGATTTTGGTGTAAAGATCGTAACGCGCCGCCACCTCGCCAATCGCGATCAACCCCTGCGGCGTGATTTCGCCCGCCGGGACGCGCGGCACCACCGAATAGGTGCCATCTTTCTGGATATTGGCGAAATAGCGGTCGTTGGTGTCCTGCAACGGCAGATGCGTCGGTTTTAGCAGATAGTCGTTCCAGCATGAGGCGAGCAGTGACGCCACCAGCGGTTTGCACACTTCACAACCCTGCCCCCGACCATGTGACGTCAGCAGCGCATCAAAGGTTCTGAACTCACCGGCCCGCACCAGGTGATAAAGTTCCTGGCGCGAATAGCTGAAATGTTCACAGATATCTTTTTTTACCTCGACACCGAGGTTTTCCAGCTCAAACTCCATCACCTGTTTTACCAGTGCCGCACAGCCGCCGCAGCCCGTAGCCGCTTTGGTGCAGCTTTTGATGCTGCTCATCTCACCGCATCCGCCTTTCACCGCCGCGCAGATTTCGCCCTTGCTGACGTTGTGACAGGAGCAGACCTGGGCGCTGTCAGGCAACGCCGCGACGCCTGGCGCTTTCGGCGCCCCCGACAGCGCAGGCAGGATAAGGCTTTCTGGCGCGGCAGGCAGCGGTAACTCATTGAGCATCATCTGCAGCAGCGTGGCGTAGTCGCTGCTGTCACCGACCAGCACGCCGCCCAGCAGCCGGGTGCTGTCGGCAGAAACCACGATTTTCTTGTAGATGCCTTTTGGCCCGTCGGTCCAGTGATAGTGCTGACTGCCCGGCGTGCGGCCATGCGCGTCACCAAACGACGCCACCTCCACCCCCAGCAGTTTCAGTCTGGTACTCATGTCCGCGCCGCTGAAGGCGGTGGATTCAGCCGCCAGATGCCCGGCCAGCACGCGTGCCATCTGATAGCCTGGCGCGACCAGACCAAAGATCTGACCGTTCCACAGTGCGCATTCACCAATGGCAAACACCTCTTCATCGCTGGTCTGGCAGCGATCGTTGATCTCAATGCCGCCGCGCGGTCCCAGCGTCAGGCCCGCTTCACGTGCCAGCTCATCGCGCGGCCGGATACCGGCGGAGAACAGCACCAGATCGCCGTGTAAACTGCTGCCGTCAGCAAAGCGCAGCACCACGCTACCGTTGGTCTGACGCTCAATCAGTTCGGTCTGTTTTGAGGTGTGAACCGTGACGCCCAGCGCATCGATCTTCTGGCGCAGCATCAGCGCACCGCCCTCATCGAGCTGCACTGCCATCAGGCGTGGCGCAAACTCCACCACATGCGTTTCCAGCCCGAGCTGCCGCAGCGCATTTGCCGCCTCCAGACCCAGCAGGCCGCCGCCAATCACAATGCCGCGCTGGCTATTGCGGGCGCAGGCGGCAATGGCATCAAGGTCGTCCAGCGTGCGGTAGACAAAGCAGCGTTCGTCGTCGTGGCCCGGTACCGGCGGTACAAAAGCACGCGAGCCGGTGGCCAGCACCAGCTTATCCCACGCCAGCTCATTGCCCGCGCTGTCACGCAGACTGCGCTGCTGACGATCGATCGCTACGACTGCGCAGCCGCTGCGCAGTTCGATGCCGTGCAGGGTAAAAAAGTCCGCGCTGACCAGCGACAGATCGTCGGCCGTTTTGCCGTTGAAATAGTCCGACAGATGCACCCGATCGTAAGCCTGCTGACGCTCCTCGCCGTAAACCACGATGTGGTAGTGCTGATGCAGTTCGCGGGCAACCAGCTGTTCAAGAAAGTGGTGACTGACCATGCCGTGACCCACCACGGCTAATACCGGTTTACTCATCTCAGGACTCTCTGCAGCCTGCGGCTGCGGTTCAGGTTGACGGGAATCGAACAGGGCTTCGAGCGTGACAGCTTCGGTGTGCAGCAGACGCGCCAGCAGCGCGGGACCCTGCCGGGTGTCGCCAGAGAGCAATACGCCACAGAGGCGGCCCTGACGAAGAAACAGACGGCGGTAGTCGCCGGAGATCGGATCAAAACTGCTGATGGAGGGTGCCTCACTGACATCCCCGGCGCTGAACAGCGAAATGCCACTGACTTTGAGCCGCGTCGCCTGCGGCTGGCTGACAAAGTCCGCCAGTGGCGACCCCGCCAGCTGTGCGGCCAGAATCTGCGCCTGCGTCAGGCAGGGTGCGACCAGGCCAAAGCTTTCGCCGGCAATTTCGCAGCACTCGCCTACGGCGTACACCGACGGGACCGCTGTGCGTAACTGCCCATCGACCAGAATGCCGCGCTGACACGGCAGACCCGCCGCCTGCGCCAGCGTTATCTCTGGCTGAACGCCGATGGCAATCACCACCTGCGTGGCGGCGCAGTGACGCCCGCTGGTCAGCGTCACACCCGCCTCGTCAATCGCCGTGAGTCCGCTGTTCAGCACGCAGCGGATACCGCGCTGCTGGAGTGCCGTCAGCAACAGCTCGCCCGCCTTTGCATCCAGCTGGCGATCCAGCAGCCAGGGTTTGTGATGAACCAGCGTAACCTCACGCCCACGGACACAGAGTGCCGCCGCCGCTTCAATGCCGAGAAAACCACCGCCCAACACCACCACCGGTCCCTGGCACGCCAGGAGTTGCCGGACGTCGGCGATACTGCGAAAACCCAGTACGCAATCCGCGTTGATGCCGGGAATGGCGGGCAAACGGGGCTGTGAACCGGTGGCAAACACCAGCCGATCCCAGCCCAGCTGGCGATAATCGGTCTGCACTGTACGTGCCGCCAGATCGACCTGCAGCACGGTTTCGCCGGATAGCAGCGTGACGCCGTGCCGCTCATACCAGTCGCGATCGTGGATCAGCGTTTCACTGAACGGCGTTTCACCCGCCAGCACCGGCGAGAGCAGCACACGGTTGTAATTGCCGTGCGGCTCGCGGCCAATGACCGTGATGGCGAAGCGCTGCGGTGCACGTTGCAGCAGGCTCTCCACCATCTGCATTCCCGCCATGCCATTACCTATCACCAGCAACCGTTGCTTCATGGTCTGTTCCTTACGCCGCAGTGGTCTGTTTTTCATAGAGGAAATGCAGCACTTTCTGTCGCAACTGGTGGTAGCGCGGCTCATCCGCCAGCGCCACCCGTGAACGCGGACGTGGCAGATCGACAGTGAGGATCTCGCCAACCTGCGCCGCCGGGCCGTTAGTCATCATCAGCACCCGGTCTGACAGCAGCACGGCTTCATCCACGTCATGGGTAATCAGCACGATGGTGGTGTTCAGCTCCTGCTGAATGCGCATCACGCTGTCCTGCAGATGAGCGCGGGTTAAGGCGTCCAGCGCGCCAAACGGCTCATCCAGCAGCAGCACGCGTGGCTTCATCGCCAGCGCCCGCGCAATACCGACGCGTTGCTTCATACCGCCGGATATTTCGCCGGGCCGCTTGTGCATGGCATGGCTCATCTGCACCCGGTTAAGGTTGTGCTCGATCCAGTCACGCATCTCCGCTTTGCTGAAGCGCCCTTTAAACACCTGTTGCACCGCCAGCTCGACATTCTGAAATGCCGTCAGCCACGGCAGCAGCGAATGGTTCTGAAACACCACCGCGCGCTCCGGACCGGGGCCAGTGATTTCGCGGTTATCACACAGCAGCACGCCGCTGCTGGGCCGGGTTAAACCGGCAATCAGGTTCAGCAGCGTCGATTTGCCGCAGCCGGAGTGGCCGATCAGGCTCAGGGTTTCCCCTTCGTGAATATCAAAACTGACATTGTCCAGCGCCAGAAACTCGCCGCTGGCGGTGGCAAAACGCTGGCTGACCTGCTGGACGCGAATGATCTGTTGCACCGTGCTCTCCTTATTTATCCCAGCTAAAACGACGGACCAGCAGCATCAGCCCCTGTTCCAGCAGCAGCCCGATTACGCCGATGACCAGAATGGCGACCAGAATATTTTCCACGTTGAGGTTGTTCCACTCATTCCAGATCCAGAAGCCGATGCCCAGTCCGCCGGTCAGCATTTCGGCGGCGACGATCACCAGCCAGGCGATGCCGATAGAGAGACGGACCCCGGTCAGCACCGCGGGCAGCACGGCGGGCAGCAGGATCCGGCGCATCACCGTCCACTCAGAAAGCTGTAACACCCGCGCCACGTTGAGGTAATCCTGCGGAATACGCTGTACCCCTTCGGCGGTGTTAATGATCATTGGCCAGATCGAACAGATAAAAATGGTCCAGCTGGCGGCAGGCTCGGCGCGCTGAAACAGCAGCAGGCCAATCGGCAGCCAGGCCAGCGGACTCACCGGCCGCAGCAGGGCGATGACGGGATTGAACATCTGCGCCATAAAGCTAAAGCGACCGATTAAAAAGCCCGCCGGAATGCCGACCAGCGCGGCCAGGCCGAATCCAATGCCGACGCGTTGCAGCGACGCCAGCACGTTCCAGCCGATGCCCTGATCGTTGGGGCCGTTGCTGTAGAACGGGTCAGCGAACAGGACCTGAGCGGCCTGCCAGGTGGCGTAAGGCGAAGGGAAACCCGGTTGCGACAGCGCCGCGATCTGCCACACCAGCAGCATTAATAACAGGCCACCGGTGGCGGGAATGGCGCGCTGCAACAGCGGACGCAGACGCGCCGGACGGGCTGCGGCTTTCGGGGTGACCTGTAACGGAATAACGGTGGCACTGTTGTGACTCTGCACCGGCTGCGCCAGGGCGCGCGCGTCAGTTTTCATAGCAACCTCTCTTAACGTTTGATAGCGAAACTGGCGGCATAGGCGGCAGGATCACTGCCATCCCAGACCTTGCCGTCGATGAAGGTACTGCTGCGCATTTCACTGGCGGGCAGTGCAACCTGTCCGACTGCGCTGGCGGCCTGTTTGTAGATGTCGATGCGGTTGATCTGGCGCGCCACCGCGAGGTAGTCGGGATCGCTGGCAAGCAGGCCCCAGCGTTTCATCTGGGTCAGGAACCACATGCCGTCTGAGAGCCAGGGAAAACTGACGTTGCCGTTGTCAAAGAAGCGCATCGGGTGAGCGTCCTGCCACGACTGCCCCAGGCCGTTCTGATACTGACCGAGCATCCGACCCTGTAACGTCTCCACTTTGGTATTGATCCAGGCGCGGCCGGCTAACACCTGCGCGGTTTCACGGCGGTTGTCGTCCGAGGCATCAATCCAGCGCGCGGCCTCCAGCACAGCGGCGGTGAGTGCACGGGCCGTGTTGGGGTTCTCTTTCACCCACTCTGCGCGGGTGCCGAGCACTTTTTCCGGATGCTCCGGCCAGATCTGCTGGCTGGTGGCGGCGGTAAAACCGATGTTGTCGCTGATGGCGCGCTGGTTCCACGGCTCACCAACGCAGAAGCCGCTCATGTTGCCAATTTTCATGTTCATCACCATCTGCGGCGGCGGCACGACCACGGTGCGCACGTCATCAAACGGGTGGATGCCCGCATTGGCGAGCCAGTAATAGAGCCACATGGCATGGGTGCTGGTCGGAAAGGTATGGGCGAAGGTAAAGCTGCCTTTGGCGCTGCCATCAATGGCCTTTTTCAGGCTGGCCGCATCGGTGACCCCACTGGCTTTCAGCTGGTTCGACAGGGTGATCGCCTGGCCGTTATGGTTGAGCGTCATCAGGTTCGCCATGTCGTGCTGCGGACCCGCTACGCCCAGTTGCAGGGCGTAGATCATGCCGTAGAGCACATGCGCCGCATCCAGCTCACCGGAGGTCAGTTTGTCGCGCACCGCCGCCCAGCTCGCCTCTTTGCTGACCTGCAATGTGAGACCATACTTTTTGTCGAAGCCTTTCACAGAGGCCATCACCACCGGCGCGCAGTCAGTGAGCGGGATAAAGCCGACCCGCACCTGCGCTTTTTCTGGCGCATCTGATCCCGCTGCCCAGACCGCATTTCGTAATCCCGGAACGATCCAGGCCGCACCCAGCGCGGCGCCGGAGATCAGCGCCTGACGTCGTGTCAGTGAAAATGGCGTTTTGCTCATCTTGTTGCCCCTGAACAGAAATAAAAAAAGGCGTCCTCCGACAAGCCGAAGCCTGCGGATGGACGCCTTTATCCAAAGCACTGACCCCACCGCCATTGGCGGGAGCAATGCGTACTCTCTATAGGGATTAAGCAAAGGATGTGCCAGATCGCCGAAACAGCCTTAATGCCGATCTGCGGTGACGCACTGTTGAAAAATTAACCGTTTTTGCACATTTCTGACGCAGATCACGCACAAAGGTTGTGCAGCTACCTCATCCGGGTTAGTTGCTCAGGGTCTTCGCTACCGCCAGTACCGCCTGCGCGATCTCCAGTACCCGCTTATTCTGATTCATCGCACTTTTGCGTAATGCCTGCCAGGCGGCCTCTTCTGTGAAACCCTGCTGCTGCATCAGCCAGTGTTTGGCCTGATCGATCACGCGCCGCTCGTCCAGTGAGGCGCGCATCGCCGCCAGTTCATCCGCCTGCTGCTGCAAACGCTGCGACTGTTCGCCAATCAGCGATAGCACCGAGCGCCCCAGCTGCGGGGCCAGACCGTCGCTGTCGAGCGCCGCCGCGCCAGGCAGCCAGTCCGCCCCGGAGACGTAAAGCGAAAAATTGCTGTCGCCCTGCACCACTGTTCCTGCCGCCTGCTGTTGTGCCTGATCAATGGCAGCCCGGCAGCGCTGCATCAATGTCGCCGTCAGGGCATCCTCCAGCATTTTCATCTGATCCAGCCGCTCAGAGAGCAGGGAAAACCAGTGCAGCGCGCCGGTCTCATCACAACGGCCGCCGGTGCAGGCGATGCGACGAAGGCGTTCGATGTCGCGGCTGGCCTGAGCCAGCGGCTGCCAGGATTCACACGCGGCGCTGTCAGCAAACTCCCGGAAGGTGATAAAGCTCTGCTCCTGTGCCGCAATCAGGGCGACCATCTGGCTGCGCTGGTCGGGGGTGAACTGACGCGCCGCAAAGCCGGCTGAGCCGATGGCCCGCTCCTGCCCGGCCAGTTCTTTGCCCTGCATAAAACTGAACAGGGCGATCAGTGCACGGGAGATGCCGGGATAGCTGGCGGTGTCGGCCGCCTCAAACACCAGATTGAGTAAAGTACGGATAACCTGGTTAAAGGCGGCCATCGCCGCGGCCTGATCAAGCTCACGCTGGCTGATTTGCTGGCGCAGCGCAGGCAGTCCGGCCAGCGCCTGCAGGGCAGCGGCAATCAGGTTGCAGAAGCGGCTGTAGCCGGGCTGCGCTATGGCGGCCGGCAGCGCCTGATAAAAATGCTCCAGGCCGGCGCTGACCTCCTGCTGGCGGGCATGACGTTCGGCGCTGAACAGCGCTCCGTCAGAGCAGATCCAGAGATTGTTTGCGCCACGTTCCCGCTGCAACCGATGGACCAGTTCACTGACGGCAGCCATCAGCTCGCCGGTTTCCAGAAGACGTTGCAGGCTGGCGATATCGCTCGCGCGTGATGCCTGCAGCCAGGTCAGGGCGTCCCTCATTGCTCACCTCAGTGCGGTTAAAACCTTTCAGAAGCAAAAGGCGTGCCGCTTTCCTGAAAAAAGAGGGTCTGAGCAGGGGCGTAAAATCTGATTTTGATAAGTTTCTTAACGCAAACTGATAAATTTTTTCGGCAACAAGTTATTAGTAAATCTTAATAGTTTCCAATCGGATTCATTGCATGTCAGAATGCGCGGCACTGTTCTCAACCAGTTTGTCTCTGCGATAATTCAGTTCGCTTTAACTATCACATTACCTGGCGCTTTTCTTATACCGAAACCCGCCCGTAAAGCGCCTGCTATCACGCATCAGCAGCGGGTGCAATGGTTTGAATTCTCAAAAGTCTTAGGTAAACTGAATGCGTTACTATCCCGATGTAATCTGACCCTTTTTTTAAAAACAGAATTTCGGCACGATGCGGCGCGATAAAGATCGCCCCATGGCATCGGGCCTGGCAATATGCAGATACTTTGATGAGATCACGAGGAACATGGTGAAAAAGAGTCTTGCGTTAACGCTGCTGGCGGTTCTTACCCTGGCAGGCTGTAAGGCCCCGCCGCCGCCCGTCACTGACGATACGCTGGTCACCAGCGAAATTAACGGCGTCAAACTGGTCCATCGACACGCTGTCGCGGCACCGACTGAATTTGAGCCGGTCAATCAGACCTGGCGGGCGCTTTATGGCGCATCCGTCATGACCTCGCCTGATTACGGCGGCAAAGTGGTTCGCTATCTCGAAACGGGTAAACCGTTCGAAGTATTAGGTAATGTGGAACACAGCTGGCTGGCGATTGCTGACCAGGCTGACGGCCCGCTGATCGGTTATGTGCCGTTAAAAGCGGGTGTAGAGAGCAGCCGTTACGATGCCACCGTGCAGAGCGATCGTCCCCGTCCCCGCAAAACGAAACAGGTCTGTGTGGCCGTCGGCGGCGCCAGCAAAGCCTGCCGGACTAACGATACCGCGACCTGGATCTTAGACTGAATATGAAATCCGGCGCATATTGCCCGCAGAACCGTCCCGGGCTGCGGGTACAGGGATTTGCCATTGGCTGGAAGATCACGAATTAATGACTGTGGAATCCCCTGCGCGTGAGGCGACCCCCTCAGGCAATGAGAATCTCTTACTTCAGGCTGCGGCGCCACTGCTGAACGCGGTGGTGCAAATTCGTCAGGCAGCCACCCACGATGACCCTGCGGGTCTGCGCCAGTCTCTGATCGATGAAATCCGCCAGTTTGAACAACGCTGTAAACAGGCAGGGCTGCCGTTTGAGATGATTATCGGCGCGCGTTACTGCATCTGCAGCGCGCTCGATGAAGCGGCGGCGCAAACCCCCTGGGGCACGCGCGGCGTCTGGTCTGGCAACGGCATGCTGGTGACCTTCCATAATGAAAGCTGGGGCGGCGAAAAATTCTTTCAACTGCTGTCGCGCATTTCACAAAGTCCGCAACAACACCTCTGGCTGCTGGAAGTGGTGCAATACTGTCTGCTGCTGGGCTATGAAGGCCGCTATCGCGGCAGTGAAAATGGTCGCGCCCAGTGCGATGGTATCCGTAAACGCCTGAAAACCCTTATTGACGAAACGCGTGCCCAGCGCCAGACAGCGCAACCGCCACTGGTTGAAGTGCATCCGCTGGTGAGCACCCTCGCCCGTCCGATGGTGCCGCTCTGGGCCTGTGCCATGCTGATCGCGCTGGTCGGCTGCCTGATCTACAGCGGCCTGAACTGGCGTCTCGGCAATGCCGCCGAACCGCTGCTGCGTACCATCTATCAGACGCCGCTGCCGCAGATTACCGCGGGCCGTCGTCCCTCTTCCCCGCAGGCGCTGCTCGATCTGCGTCAGCGCCTGAATGATGTGATTGCAGCCGGGCAGCTCGAGGTCAGCGATGGTGCCTTTGGCAGCAAAGTGATCATCCCCGCAGACAAACTGTTCGCCGAACAGGGCACGGTGATCAATCCGGTGGGGCGCGCCCTGCTGGCCCGCGTCTCAACCGCGATGAAAGATGTCAAAGGGACCATTCTGGTGTCGGTGTTTACCGATGATCATCCGGTGGATAACAGCCGCTTTGCCTCCAGCTATGAGTTCTCATTTGCCCGCGCCCGCGCCATCACCCAGTTGTTACAACTGCAACTGGCTGACGGTCATACGGTTCGCTCTGAAGGCCGCGGCGACAGCGATCCGCTGCTGCCCAACGACAGCAGCGAAAACCGGACCCGCAACCGCCGCGTTGAAATCACCCTGTTTGCCGCGCCTGAAACGCTCAGTAATCATCAAGGAGCACAATAATGCGCGCCTCCCTTCGCCTGCTGCTAACGCATCGCCTGCTGTGGAGCTTTATTGGCGTCACGGCGCTGAGCTGTCTGGTCTGGATGCTGGGACCGTTCTGGTCATGGGGCGAATCGCGCCCACTGGAACCCGTGCTGCCTCGCCAGCTCACCGTGAGCGCCCTCTATTTTCTCTGGATCCTGTTCCAGCTGATCCCGTCGCTCTATCGTGCCTGGTTCAACAGCCGCTTACTGACCCAGCTTCAGCTGTCGGGCAACGACGACCCGGCGGAACGTCAGATGACCGAAGAGCGGCTCAACCAGCGCTTCAGCGAAGCTGCGATGCAGCTGAAACGCACTCAGTTTGGCCGTCGTCACAGCGGGAACCTGCTCTCACGCTTTAACGCTAATTATCTCTATCAGCTGCCCTGGTACCTGGTCATGGGTGCGCCCGGCGCTGGTAAAACCACCGCACTGTTTAATGCCGGCCTCGATTTCCCGCTGACCGATACGCTGGGCAAAAATGCGGTTCGCGGCGTCGGGGGCACCCGCAACTGTGACTGGTGGTTTACTGACAGCGCGGTGCTGATTGATACCGCCGGTCGTTATGCGTTGCAGGAGAGCCAGCGCGTGCGAGATGCCGCGGAATGGCACAGTTTTATCAATCTGCTGAAACGCTATCGCACCCGCCAGCCGATTAACGGTGTGATCATGACCATCAGCGTCGCCGATCTGCTGAGTGATTCAGCCGAAGCGCGTTTCGCCCAGGCCAGCGCGCTGCGAGAGCGCATGGCAGAACTGCATCAGCAGACCGGTATTCACTTCCCGGTTTATGTGATGGTCACCAAAACCGATCTGCTGAAAGGCTTTATGAGCTACTTCGGCTCGATTGATAAAGCGCGGCGTGATGCTATCTGGGGCTTCACGTTCAACTGGGAGCTGGGCAAGCCGCACAAAGATGACTGGCATCGCCATTTTGGCCAGCAGTTTCAGCGGCTGGAACAGCAGCTCCAGCAACAACTGGCGGAGCAGATGACCCATGAGCGCGACCTGAACGAGCGCGCTGAGTGCTTCCTCTTCCCGCAGGAGTTCGCCTCGCTGCGTCCACTGCTGAACGAATATCTGGATATCGTTTTTTCTGACCATCAGGATGCGGTCGCCTGGAGCCCGCGCGGCCTCTTCTTCACCAGCGGAACGCAGGAAGGCCTGCCGTTTGATCGCGTAATGGGTGAACTGAGCCGCAAACTGCAGTTGCGTCAGGCGGGCGATCACTCGATCGCGGCCTGGGACAGCGTTAATCGCAACAGTCCGATTCCCGGCAACAAAGGCCAGAGCTTCTTTATTCGTGACCTGCTCAGCGATCTGATATTCAAAGAGAGCGGCCTGGCCGGCAGTAATCGCCGTTGGGAGTACCGTAATCAGCTGTTCCACTGGATTGGCTACGGCGTGCTGGCAGGCGCCCTGCTGATCGCCTCCAGCCTGTGGGGCATCAGTTACTACCAGAATCAACAGTATCTGCAGCAGGTTGCCGCACGGGTACCACTTATCCGTGAGCAAAGTCAGCAGGTGATTCATCAGCCTGCTGATAATATTTTTGATCTGCTACCCTTTCTGAATAACCTGGTGAAGTTGCCGCTCTCGGCGCGCTTTTCCCTCGATAATCCGCCGCTTACTATGCGGGCGGGCTTATACCGGGGTAATCAGATTAGCGATGCCGCCTGGGTGCTTTATCAAAATGCGCTTAAGTCTTTGTTGCTGCCGCGTGTGGCGCAGCAGATCACGAATATCCTGCGCAACGACCCGGGTGATGATAACGCCTACAGCCGCAATGCGCTGCGCGCCTATCAGATGCTCTATCAACCGCGTAATTATGATGGCGAATTTTTACGGGCCTGGCTGCTGCAAAATTTACAGCGCTCACTGCCCGATACGGTAAGCGCCCGTGACCTGCAGCAGCTTGACTGGCACCTGAGCCAGCTGCTGGATCAGCAGATTCAGTCGTCGCCTTATGCACGTGATAATGCACTGATGATGCGCAAGCTTGCAGAGAATCTGAAAATTGCGGACCAGGCGGGCGGCATGCTGGCGGTAGCGCCGCGGCACCCGGCCCCGCAATCAAACTCGCATAGCGAGTAATGGTGAGGTGAACATGGCTGCTTACACGGCCCCCGGCTGGTATGGCAAGCTGCCGTCGACCGGTGACTTTCTGCACCATCGACTGAGCGAGCAACAGATTAGCCCGTGGAATCACTGGTTCCAGCAGGGATTAATGCACTGGCATCAGCAGGCGTATTCCTACAGCGCGGACTTTCTCCATGCGCCGGTGTGGAACTTTGTGCTGCCGGTTACCGCGACCCGGCCGCAGATACAGATGGGCTGTCTGCTGCCCTCCTGTGACCGCGTCGGACGCGCCTGGCCGCTGCTGGCCCTGCACAGCTTCACGCTGGCTCAGTGGCATCCTGCTCAGCTGACCATTTCCGGCGACTGGTTTCAGGATCTGGGCGCGACACTGTTACGGGCGGTTCAGACACCGCTGAACGGCGAGCAGTTAGAGCAGCAGATACAGGCTTTGCCACCGCTGCTGGTGCCGGCCAGGAAGCCCTCTGAAATCATGGATGTGATCGGTTTTCAGGATCTGCCCTGCACGCTGAGCTGGCGTGAAGTGGCTGAACGTTTCGACCCTCAGCAGCATATGAGCTACTGGTGGAGTAACCGCAGTGATGGTTTTGCCCACGCGACCCACAAGCACAGCGGCAACCTCACCGCGCAACTGTTTTCGTTACTGTTTAACCCGGCGGCAGGTTCACAGCCGGGACGTAATGGCCTCTATCCTCCCATGTTCGAGTGAGGCCGGAAGCGTTTGCCGTTCAATCTGGGATAACTCATGCAATTTACCATTGTGCAATGCACTACGGATGTTCCGGTCAGAAGCGTCGCGTTTCAACCGCCTGGCGGCACCATTGGCCGCAGTCAGGACAACGATCTGGTGCTGCCAGATGAGACTCGGGCCATTTCGCGTCTGCAGGCGCTGGTTCACCTGTCGCATGACGGAGAGTGCCGTCTGACGAACCAGGGCAGCGTGACCCCGGTGGAGCATAACGGCATTACCCTGGGTCGCGGCATGCAGGTCGTGCTGAAGCATGGCGATGCGCTGCGCATCGGTGACTATGCGCTGGAAGTACGAGACCCCGCCTGCCACGACACGCAGAGCGATCCGCTGGCGCTGTTTGCTGGCGACAGCGCTCAGCCCGCGAATCCGCTGGGCATCCACGAACATCATGAGGTTGAGGACCGGCTGCTGGTCAGTGAGGCAACGCCCTCACGCCACGAGCGCCACAACGATGCGCGACTGGCTATCGATCCCCAGGCCAGCGAGCCGCGTCGGGCGCTGACGGCGCAGCCGGTGGATCAGGATCGGCTAATCGCCGCACTGCTGGAGGGGATGGGGCTGAGCAACGGTCACGCCACGCCGGTGGATGAAGAGCAGATGCGCATTACTGGCCGGATGCTGAGCCTCTTTTCCCAGGGCACCGTCGCGCTGCTCTCTTCGCGATCCATTCTCAAGCGTGGTGTCAAAGCGGACATGACGATGATCCTGAATGAGGCCAACAATCCGTTCAAGATCCTGCCTTCCGGCAAAACCGTGCTGATGCAGATGTACCAGAGCCAGATGCCCGGGTTTATGCCGCCGGAACAGGCGGTACGCGATGCCCTGGTCGATTTGCAGGCCCACCAGCTGGGGATGATTGCCGGTATCCGCGCCATTATTGCGGCGATGCTGCAATCCTTTAATCCGCAGCGGCTGGAGGAGCAGGCGCGTGCCGATGGCGTGGTGTCAAAAATGCCCTTTTCCGCCATGAAGAAGGCGGCGCTGTGGGACTACTTCACCCGTAATTATCAGCGTACGGCCGGAGAGATCGAAGATGATTTCCATACGCTGTTTGGCGAGGCCTTTCTCCATGCCTATGACATGGAGGTGAATCAGTATAAGGACTCTCAGACGCGGGTAGATGAACCATGAAAATCGTTTTTGCCAGCCGCTGCCAGCAGGGGCTACGCGATGAGAATCAGGATCGCACCGGCGCAGAGCTGGATGAGCGTAAAGCCTGCTTTGTGGTCTGCGATGGCGTGGCCGGTCTGCCCGGCGGCGAGATGGCGGCACAGCTGGTGCGTGACACCCTGCTGAGCCAGTTACAGGCGCACGCCGACCTGACGCCGGAGATAACCCATCAGGCGATTGAACAGTGCCGCTTAGCGCTGCATGAGGCACAGGGTAAAAATCCGAAATATTCACGCATGAGCACCACGCTGGCGGCCCTGTTTATTGACCGTGAAAAACAGCGCGCATGGTGGGCGCATGCCGGTGACAGCCGGGTTTACCACTTCCGCCGCGGCGTGCTTCATGAGGTCACTCGCGATCACAGTCTGGCCCAGCAGCTGAAAGAAGCGGGCTATGAAAATACCGGCATTAACAGTAATTTACTCTATAATGCGCTCGGCGCTGAACCGCCTCGCTTAGTGAGCTTTTCGCAGGAGATTGCGCTGGAGGATGGCGACGCGTTTCTGGTCTGCACCGATGGCTTCTGGCTGAATCTGGCCAGTCATGAAATGGAACAGGCGCTGCGCATGGTGAATGCCTGCGAAGAGTGGCTGGCTCTGATGGAACAGGCGGTGAGCCGCAACGTTAAGAAAGATAATCTCAGCGCACTGGCGGTCTGGATTGGTGAGCCGGAGGAGGCAACGCTGCTCTATTCACTGGCTGATTCGGCGCGCTTTCTGCCGCCTCGTTTTTGATTCCAAGGATCCTTATGAAACTGTGGTTGCCCGGCATCATCACCCTGCTGATTGCCTTTCACGCCCAGGCTGAAAATTATCGGGTTGTTTACTCCCCCAGCCTGGCGCTGGAGGTCTATATCGATAATGTGGTGAGTAAAGCGCCTGACGACTGGTGCAAAGAGACGCTGCCACTGCGCATCGTCTCCGGCAAAAGTAAGGATTCGGCGGTGCTGACCACCTTTTTACCGCGCGTCGGCACCCTGCTCGCTAATCAGTGCGGATTACTGGACGAGCTGCCCTGGCAGATGACCAGTAAAGAGGGTGGCGTACTGGCCAGCGGCAGCGCCAGTAAGCTGCAGAACTGGCGTCCTATCGTGATGGCAGATGCCACCGCCAGCGCCAGTGAGAGTAATGCTGCACCGCTCGACCTGTCTCGGCCCGCCAACAGCACGCCGCTGCAACATTTTGATCTCCCCAGCGGCTGCCATTTTCGCACCGCCTGGGATGAAAATGCCCAGACCCTGTTTATCCCGGATGTCAGCAAGCAGCAGTGCTCACCGGATGGCTGGGCAGAAGGCAAAAGTGAGCTGATGCTGGCGACCCCTGACCACCCAACGCCGGTGGCAGTCACCTTTTATCAGGGCTATCCCATCGCCAATCTGACGATCCCGGACAGCAAGCTGGAGGTTATCGCCGCGAACAATCAGCGCATGATTGTGACACGCCCGGATGCGAATGATAGCTGGCTGGTGCTGCCCTTTGATGCCAAACAACATGTCTGGCGCTTCAATGGTGCCCTGTTGATAAAGATGGATAAGAATGCTGCGCAGCAGGATGCTGACGCTGTGAAATCGCGAGTTGATACGTTGCGCAGCCACTGGGCGCCCTATTTCATGCCACAGCAAAAAGTGAATGTGTTACTCATCGACACCCTGCACGCGGATCTGGTTGATCCTGCCATTGGTGCCTGGCGTAACATCAATTAATTACCGCGCAGCCTGGCGAGCAGGCCGTGTACAGAGAGTTCACTATGTCGGCAAATGATAATCCGAAAACCGTTCCGAATGCCCTGCCTGACGGATACCGTTTCAATGAGTTTGAGATCAAGGAAGTGATCGGAGGCGGCGGCTTCGGCATCGTCTATCGCGCGTGGGATCACCAGCTTGAACGCACCATTGCAATCAAAGAGTACATGCCGGTGTCGCTGGCAGTCCGTGCCGCCGATTTAACGCTGGAGCTGCGCGGTGAGCGTTTCCAGAAGCTGTTTAATGCCGGGCTCACCAGCTTTATTCAGGAAGCGCGTCTGCTGGCCCGCTTTAATCATCCGGGACTGCTGCACGTGCTGCGCTTCTGGGAGCAGAACGGCACAGCCTATATGGGCACGCTCTACTACAGCGGTATGACGCTGAAAGAGTGGCAGGTAACCAGCCCGGCGTCGATCACTGAAGCCTGGATCCGCCGCCTGCTGCCGCCGCTGTTGGGTGCCATCAGCACCATCCATCAGGCCGGCTATCTGCATCGCGATATCTCGCTCGACAATATTCAGATTCAGGAGAACCAGCTGCCGGTTCTGCTCGATTTTGGCTCAGCGCGTAAAGAGATTGGCAACCTCTCTGACGAAACGGAAATCATGCTTAAACCTGGCTTTGCGCCAATTGAGCAATACAGCGAAGAGGGTGAAGTTGAACAGGGGCCGTGGACCGATATCTACGCCCTGGGCGCGGTGCTGCATAACCTGATTACCGGTAATCCCCCGCCGGTCAGCGTGGTGCGCTGCATTGAAGATAATTATCAGCCGCTGGTGGAACGCCAGCCAGAAGGCTACTCACTGCCGCTGCTGCATGCCATTGACTGCGCGCTGGCAATGAAACCAGGCGACCGCCCACAAACGATTGATGCCTTTGCCGCGTTGATTGATCTGCCGGTCAGTGATGTGGAAGCGGTGGTAAACAGCTTCCCGGTGCCGGGCGAGTCGCCTGCTCTGCCGGTCGAGGAGCCGGTGGAGGCTGCTGCGCCGGTGGTGATGGCGATGAATCATGCCGCCGCCTCCGCCGAGCCGGTGACGCCGCGCACGGTGCGTAAACTGTCGCCTGGATTGCTGGGCCTGGCTGCCGTGGCCATTCTGGCCGTGGTTGTCGCCATCTGGCTGGCGAATCGCCACAGTGCCACACCAGAGGTGGTTAACAACAGTTCAGCCATGACGCAGGCGCCCGCATCGATTCCGTCAGCCGCTGCCGTTCCGGCCGCGCTGGCAACCGTTTATCTTAAGCTGGAGAGCGGTGAAAGCGTGGTGCTTAACGGACAGCCGGTCGAGGTAAAACCGGGCAGCAGCGGATTTGCCGCGCTGAATCTGGCGGCGGGACAGTACAAAATTGACGTTAAGAATGGCAGTGAGACGCACACACAATCCCTGACCATCGATAAGCCCGGTACCTGGCTGATTAATCCGGGTAACTAAGCCCGGTAACCCGCAGCCGGATCGTAAAAGGGCGCGACAGTGTCGCGCCCTTTTACTCTGGTTAAGCCCCGGTTCAGGCCTGCTTCAGGCAGGCTTGCTGCAATGTCCGCACCTGATGGGCCAGCCGGCTCAGACTTTCCTCCTCCATGCCGCGCCGGGTCAGCTCCTCTTCCAGAGCAAACAGATATTGCGCATTCGAGCCCAGCGGGCCGCTGGCCGCAGCAATTAATGGCGCAATCGCCTCCGGGCAGGAGTCCGATTCATACAGCGGATGACGCGGATCCATAATAAAGGTCAGCGCAGTGACGCTGCGACCATCCTCCAGCTGTAATTCACACCAGGTTGGAAGATAGCAGCCAGTGATCATCTCACGCTTCCACAGCAGCGCCAGCTCTTCATGCAGCCGTTCTTCCGGCAGACGAAACGCCAGACCCGTGGTTCTGCCACCCTGCTTCAGCGCCAGCATGCGGCCGGGATGCGTGGCGGTGCCACGTCCGGCAATCAGCCGCAGGCAGAAAGCACGGTGCCAGCCCTCCAGCGAACCGGACGCCACTTCATCCGCCTCAAAAATCGGGTTCCACATCAGCGAGCCGTAACCAAAGATCCATACCGGGCTGTGATCGGGACGACAGGCCAGGGTGGCTGCCAGCGAGGCCGCGCGCTGCTCGCAACTCCAGAGCAACGCCTCTTCGATATCCCCGAACGACGTTTTACAATCCGCTTTTAATAGAAATTCCCGGGTAAGCAATGCGACCTCCTCAACATCAACGGCGTCCTGCAGAATGGCTCCTGTAACATGATCTCCAAAACGGCGCTGCGTTTCGTTCATCAAATTGACATTAATCTATTTCCGCGCGGGGTTACAAGCGTGATTCCGGTCGCAGGTTAAAAAAAACCAGATAAACCTTATAGCGAAGATGAAAAAAAGGGCCAGATAATCCTGGCCCTTTGGCGTGAACAGGCTAGCGACGGCATTAACGTTTAGGATGCCACTTATCGTCATCACCTTTCTCATACTCTTTCTTCACGGCTGCCCAGGCGACTTTGTGCGCCACCTCTTCCCGCGAATCATCGCCCCGTCGATCCTTAGCCTCTTTATATTCTTCCCACGCGCTGTTAAATGCCTGCTGATAGATATCCTGCGCATGCGCGGGAAGCACGTGTTTTACGTTGTCAGGTAAGTCGGTTCGTTTAGAGTAAGGCATAACGGCTCCTCAGTTTATGGATTCCTGTTAAGCCTGGCGCAACAGAACAAAAATACAAACAGCCACTTATCTCCCCTTCAAATTAAAAACCAGAAACAGGCCACACAAGTTACAATGATAAGCAGATTTTCCTGCATTTGGCGGTCAGATAGATGGTTAAAGAGAAATTGTTGTGGCCTGATTAATATTGCAATATTTGAGATAACTTCAGGTTAATACCGCTTCGACCATTTATTGCATTTAAGTAAAAAGCAGTAAATTTTTCCCGTTCGGACCGGTGAAAAGATAAACTGCGCCCTGCCCTAAAACTGATTATATTTCTAACAGCAGCACTCGCTGTGTCCGGATAATCATTAACCAGAGAGGATGGTGAATGCCTTCACATGAAAAAACACGTCACAAGGAATTCTCGCTGATACTTCCCCTTATCACGCTGGGTATACTCTATTTTTTTGGTGCAACCACATCATTTCCGATTGTAGTCGGTATCAACTTAGTGGCGCTGGTTGCCATTCTGAGCAGCGCCTTTAGCGTTGTACGACATGCCGACGTGCTGGCGCACCGGCTGGGCGAGCCCTATGGCTCTCTGATCCTGAGTCTGTCCGTGGTGATTCTGGAAGTGAGCCTGATCTCGGCGCTGATGGCGACCGGCGATGCCGCACCCGGGCTGATGCGCGATACGCTCTATTCGATCGTGATGATTGTAACCGGTGGACTGGTTGGCTTTGCGCTGCTGCTGGGCGGTAATAAGTTTGCGACGCAATACGTGAATCTGGCGGGCGTGAAGCAATATCTGATCGCTATCTTTCCCCTGGCGATTCTGGTACTGGTGTTTCCCAACGCACTGCCGGGCGGTAATTTCTCTGTCACTCAGGCACTGCTGATCGCGGCGATTTCAGCGGCGATGTATGGCGTGTTCCTGCTGATTCAGACCAAAACCCACCAGAGCCTGTTTGTCTATGAGCATGAAGATGAGAGCGATGATGGCGACCCGCATCATGGCAAACCGTCTGCCCACAGCAGCTTCTGGCATACCAGCTGGCTGATCGTGCATCTGATTGCGGTCATTGCCGTGACCAAGATGAATGCTAATACGCTGGAAAGCCTGCTGACGGATCTGAATGCACCGGCACAGTTTACCGGTTTCCTGGTGGCCCTGCTGATCCTCTCACCGGAAGGCCTGGGGGCGATCAGGGCCGTGCTGATGAATCAGGTGCAGCGCGCCATGAACCTCTTCTTTGGTTCAGTGCTGGCGACCATCTCACTCACGGTACCGGCGGTAACCATTATCGCCACCCTGACCGGACAGGAGCTGATATTTGGTCTGGAGCCGCCACAGATGGTGATTATGATGGCGTCGCTGATTCTCTGTCAGCTCTCCTTCTCGACCGGACGCACAAACGTACTGAATGGAGCCGCGCATCTGGCGTTGTTTATCGGTTATCTGATGACCATCATGCTGTAACGTCACTCGTCTTCAGGCGAAAAAAAGAGCGATTAATCGCTCTTTTTTTGTCGTTGAAAACCCAGGTCAGAATACATCTGGCAGCAACAGATGAACTCGACGTGAAGGGAACAGGGGCAGAGGAGAAAAGCGTCCCGCGCCAGGGACGGCGCGGGCCGAGCGGCCATGGATGGCTTTAGCGTCTTTTCGATCTGCCCCTGTTCTCTGAACTGGCTCGATTTCACAGCGAATCCAGCAGCACTTTCCCACCATCTTATTAAGCGACTCAGTGCTCTTTTTTACTGCAAACTTATTTGCTGGTATCGAGTTCCGGGAAGCTTTTCACCAGATCGTCAATCGCTTTCATCTGCACCAGGAATGGCTCCAGCTTATCCAGCGGCAACGCGGATGGGCCGTCACACAGTGCGTGTTCAGGATCCGGGTGCGCTTCGATAAACAGACCGGCAATGCCTACCGCCATACCGGCACGCGCCAGCTCAGCCACCTGAGCACGACGACCGCCTGATGCTGCGCCAAACGGATCGCGCGTCTGCAGCGCATGGGTCACATCGAAAATCACCGGGCTGTTTTTGGTGACTTTCTTCATCACGTTAAAGCCGAGCATGTCGACAACCAGATTGTCGTAGCCGAAATTGCTGCCGCGATCGCACAGGATGACCTGCTCGTTGCCACCTTCAGCGAACTTATCAACGATGTTGCCCATCTGACCCGGGCTGACGAACTGGGGTTTCTTGACGTTGATCACCGCGCCGGTTTTCGCCATCGCTTCCACCAGGTCAGTCTGACGCGCCAGGAACGCGGGCAGCTGGATCACATCAACCACTTCAGAGACCGGCTGCGCCTGGGACGCTTCATGCACATCAGTGATAATTTTGACGCCGAAAGCCTGCTTCAGCTCCTGGAAAATCTTCATTCCCTCTTCCAGGCCTGGGCCACGATAGGAGTGAATAGAGGAGCGGTTCGCTTTATCAAATGACGCTTTGAATACGTAAGGAATACCAAGCTTACTGGTGACGGTAACGTAGTGTTCGCAGATGCGCATCGCCAGGTCGCGCGACTCCAGTACGTTCATCCCGCCAAACAGCACAAATGGCAGATCGTTTGCAACTTTGATATCGCCAATACTCACGACTTTCTGTGTCATGCCCTTTCCTTTTCAGTGGGTCCGCTTAGTGCAGCGTGACCTGTTTTTGTTCGATTGCGTGAATCTGAACTTTGATCATTTCGCTGACCGGGTCTTCAGGACACTGCTCAACGAAGTAGGTTAAATCATTCAGGGCGATATGGTCGCACTCCAGCTGCGCGTAGATCAAACCGCGATCGCGAATTTCGTAGGGATCGTCAGGATCGATACGTAACAGCACCTGACTGACGTTCAGCGCCAGCTCCATCTTCTTCTCTTCCATCAACGCCGCTTTCAGCGTGTCGAGCATCTTGCGCATCACGGTGACGGTTTTGGCTTCGTCGAGATCGTCGTCATACAGACGCGCTGTCGGGCTGATATTGCCTTTGAGCCACACTTCCAGCGTGTGCCGGTCAAGCGTTTCCCCATTAAACGGGTTGATCATCCACTTATCGCCATCAATCCAGTCGGCGCGCAGAATCAGCTGCGTCGGGAAGATCACCGGCATCAGCGGCAGTTCCAGCTCGGCGGCGATGTGCAGCAGGATAACGCCCAGTGACACCGCCGTGCCCCGGCGGGTCTTCAGCACATTGTCGATCCAGAGGGCATCAGAAAGATTGTAGACGCCACTGGCACCGCAAAATCCCCACTGGCGATAGAACAGTTCCAGCAGCTTTTCGAGCTGCATGTCAGCATCTTCAGTATGGCTGACATAGTCACGTGCTTCGGCGACTAACGCCGCAAGTTGTGCTTCCACCGACAACGCCGGGAAATCGGCGCGGATGGCAAGCGTGGCACCAATCACCGCTTCACACAGCGGTGTCTGGCTGAAATCTAATTGTTCGGTCGAGGTCATGCTATCCCCATAACGGCATTTTGGTCAGCGCCAGCTTAATGATGGCCACCAGGGCGATTAACGCTACCAGAAAAGCGATCCAGCGGGTGCGATCAGTGCGTGGACGGCGACTCAATGCCACAAATCCTAAGGCGATGTAGATGATAACCGCTAAAAGCTTCTCCGTCAGCCAGCTTCCTTGCGGTGTGAAGGGATAGAAGTGGGTAATCATCACCAGCGAGACGCCGGTCACCAGTAACAGGGTGTCGTTAGCGTGCGGCAGGATGCGCACCCAGCGTTTCGTCATCATTGCCGATCCACGGCGCAGCCAGTAAAACCGCAGCAGGAACAGCGTCACGGTAAGCACCACCGTTAAGATGTGCAGATTTTTAATCAGGGGATAAAAGGCGAACATCATGAATCCTTTTCAAAGCGCTTTTATGAAGGGAACTGGCCTAAGGTCACACGCGGATTGCCACCGTAATCATCGACGGTTTCCACGGCGTGATAGCCTTTTTGCCGCATCAGCGTGGCCACCGCCTCGCCCTGCTGCCAGCCATGTTCCAGCAGCAGCCAGCCACCCGGCAGCAGCCATGTGGGTGCCTGCTCGATCAGCGTGCGCAGATCCGCCAGTCCCGCTTCATCCGCCACCAGCGCGCTGCGCGGTTCAAAGCGCACGTCACCCTGCTCCAGATGAACATCGCTGGCATCTATGTAGGGTGGGTTACTGACAATGAGGGTAAAGCGCTGTGGCGTCAGCGCCTGGAACCAGTGACTGAGCAGAAAGGTGGTGTTGGTGAGGCTGAGCTGCTGCGCATTACTGTTCGCCAGCTCAACGGCGGCTTCAATGCGATCCACGCCGGTGACCTGACAATCGGGACGCTCGCTGGCCAGCGCCAGCGCAATCGCTCCGGTGCCGGTGCCCATGTCCAGAATGGTTGCCGGTGTCGCGGGCAGATGCGCCAGCGCCTGTTCAACCAGCAGTTCGGTATCCGGGCGCGGGATCAGCGTGGCGTCATTGACGCGCAATGGCAGCGACCAGAACTCGCGCTCGCCCACCAGATGCGCCACCGGCTCACCGCGGGCGCGACGCGCCAGCAGGCTATCCAGTTGCGTCAGCTGCTCATCGCTGAGCACCGTTTCATCAAAGGCGATTAACCAGCTACGTGATTTGCCGGTCACAAAACCTAACAGGATCTCTGCGTCACGCTTCGGACTGTCACCACCGCACAGCGTGGCGACCGCCTGTTTCAGCCAGTGACGAATATCCATTAATCCTGACCAGCCAGCGCCGCCAGCTGATCGGCCTGGTACTCCTGAACAATCGGCTCAATCAGGCTGTCGAGTTTCCCTTCCATCACTTCATCCAGACGGTAGATGGTCAGGTTGATCCGGTGATCGGTCACGCGGCCCTGCGGGAAGTTGTAGGTGCGGTTACGGTCAGAACGATCGCCGCTGCCCAGCAGGTTGCGTCGGGTACTGGCTTCGGCGGCGTGACGGCGGGCCATCTCTGCAGCGTGAATACGCGAGCCCAGCACCGCCAGCGCTTTGGCTTTGTTTTTATGCTGTGAACGTTCGTCCTGACACTCCACCACGATACCGGTTGGCAGGTGGGTAATACGAATAGCGGAGTCGGTGGTGTTAACGTGCTGACCGCCTGCGCCGGATGAGCGGAAAGTATCGATCTTCAGATCGCCCGCATTGATTTCCGGCAGTTCCGCTTCCGGGATTTCCGGCATCACGGCAACGGTACAGGCTGAGGTGTGAATGCGGCCCTGGGATTCGGTCTCCGGGACGCGCTGCACGCGATGGCCGCCTGACTCAAACTTCAGGCGTCCATAGGCACCTTCGCCGGTCACGCGGGCGATCACTTCTTTGTAACCGCCATGCTCGCCTTCGTTGGCGCTGATGATCTCCACGCGCCAGCGACGCGCTTCGGCATAGCGGCTGTACATGCGAAAGAGATCGCCGGCGAAAATCGCCGCTTCATCGCCGCCGGTTCCGGCGCGCACTTCGATAAAACAGGCGCGCTCATCGTCGGGATCTTTCGGCAACAACAGAACCTGCAACTGCTGCTCCAGCACGTCACTCTTCTCTCGCGCTTCCTGCAACTCTTCCTGCGCCATGTCACGCATTTCAGGATCGTCGAGCATCTGCTGCGCGGTTTCGATATCTTCCTGCACCTGCTGCCAGTCGCGGAAGCAACGGGTCACATCGGTCAGCTGAGCATATTCGCGTGACAGCGCACGGAAACGCTCCTGATCGGCGATCACGCCTGCATCGCCCAGCATCGCTTCCACTTCTTCGTGGCGCTCCTGCAGGGCTTCCAGTTTGGCAACTATAGAGGTTTTCATTTAAATGTGGGATTCCCGTAACAGGTGGCGACAGCGGTGTGCCTAATCGAGACCCAGGCTGTCGCGTAAAATCTGCAGGCGTTCATTATCGCCGTCGCGGGCGGCCTGCTGAAGTGATTTGGTTGGAGCGTGTATTAAACGGTTGGTCAGCTTGTGCGCCAGTTCCTGCATGACTTTCTGCGGATCGGCACCCTGCTGCAGCGCCTGCAGCGCACGGCCTTCCAGCTCAGCGCGGATCTCTTCCGCCTGAGAACGATATTCACGGATCGTATTCACCGCGCCCTGTGAGCGCAGCCACGCCATGAATTCGCTGCTTTCCTGAACCACGATGCTTTCGGCCTGAACCGCGGCCGCTTTGCGCTGCGCCAGGTTCTGCTCGATGATCGCCTGCAGGTCATCCACGCTGTAGAGATAGGCGTTAGGCAGGTCGCCCACTTCCGGCTCTACGTCGCGCGGAACCGCAATATCGACCAGCAGCATTGGCTTGTTACGTCGCGCTTTCAGCGCGCGCTCCATCATCCCCTTACCGATAATCGGTAGCGGACTGGAGGTTGACGAGATAATAATGTCGGCTTCTGCCAGACGGGCGTCGATCTCCGCCAGGGTGATCACCTCTGCACCCACTTCCGACGCCAGCGTTTCGGCGCGTTCGCGGGTACGGTTGGCGATGATCAGATTTTTGACCTGATGTTCACGCAGATGACGCGCCACCAGCTCAATGGTCTCACCTGCGCCAACCAGCAAGACATTGACGGAGGAGAGCGATTCGAAGATCTGACGGGCCAGCGTACAGGCGGCAAACGCCACCGACACCGCGTTGGCGCCGATATCGGTTTCCGTACGTACGCGTTTGGCAACCGAGAAGGTTTTCTGGAACATGCGTTCCAGTTCACTGCTCAGCGCCTGACCGCGTGAGGAGTCGGCAAAGGCTTTTTTCACCTGACCGAGGATCTGCGGTTCGCCCAGCACCAGTGAGTCGAGTCCGCTGGCGACGCGCATCAGATGGCTGACCGCCTCGTTATCCTGATGCCAGTAGAGGCTGTTTCGCACATCCTCTTCATCCAGCTGATGATAATTGCATAACCAGCTCACCAGACGCGCCTGTAAATCGGCCTGCTGCTCTACACTCAGGTAGAGTTCAGTCCGATTACAGGTGGACAACACCACGCCGCTCTGCACCATTGGCTGTGATAACAGGCTGTTTAACGCCTGCTCAAGCGTCTCCGGCCCGAACGAGACGCGTTCGCGCAGAGCAATGGGGGCTGTCTTGTGATTGATTCCGAGAGCGAGCAGCGTCATAGCGGTTTTGGTTGGGATGTCCCAATAATGTCAGGGTTTTGTGAGGCGCATTCTACAAGATGCGGCAGATCAAGAAAAGCCATACAAAGGCTATGACTGTAATAAGATTAACCCGATCGTGCTCAATTTGCTGCATAACAGCATTGACGGTTAAAACCGGGACGGTTAGCGTTATCCGTTACGAATAATAAATGTGTCCGAGGAGATGACCACTTGATGCTTAATTCACCACGCAATCTGTTGCGCCTTTTGCCCCTTGCCAGCGTGCTGCTGGCAGCCTGTAGCGTCAACAAACCGCAAGGCCCGGGCCCCAGCGTTACCGCGCCACAGTGGCAACAGCATCAGCAGGCGGTCTCAAAGGTCACGCACTATCAGACCCGCGGCGCCTTTGCCTATCTTTCTGACAAGCAGAAAGTCTATGCCCGCTTTAACTGGCAGCAGACCGCACCCGATCGCTATCGCCTGCTGCTGACCAATCCGCTGGGCAGCACTGAACTGCAGCTGGATGCGCAGGGCTCGGTGGTACAGATCGTCGATAACAAAGGCAAGCGTTACGTCAGCAACGATGCGCAGAAAATGATTTCGCAGCTGACCGGCATGAACATTCCGCTGGCGAATCTGCGCCAGTGGATGATGGGTCTGCCAGGCGATGCCACCGACTATCAGCTCAATGAGAGCTATCAGCTGAGCAGCCTGAACTACAGCCGCGACGGTCAGAACTGGCAGGTCTCTATTGCGGGCTACGACAGCAAAGTCACCCCGCCGCTGCCTTCGAGCCTGGAGCTGAAAGAGGGTGACCAGCGGATTAAACTGCGTATGGACGGCTGGACCGTTCAATGATCACCCACTGGCCTGCCCCGGCAAAACTGAATCTTTTTCTCTACATCACCGGCCGTCGTCCCGACGGCTATCACAACCTGCAGACGCTGTTTCAGTTTCTTGATTACGGTGACCAGCTGCAGATTACTGTCGATCAAAGCGGCTCGATTACTCTGTTAACGCCCGTGGCAGGCGTTGCGGATGCGGATAACCTGATTGTCCGCGCCGCAAACATGCTGAAACAGGCGGCGCAGGATAACCATCGCCTGTCCGCTCACGCGGGCGCGCAGATTGCCGTTGAGAAAAACCTGCCCATGGGTGGCGGTCTCGGTGGCGGCTCCTCTGATGCGGCAACCGTACTGGTGGCGCTGAATCATCTGTGGCAAACCGGCTTCACGCCGGATGAGCTGGCGTCGATGGGTGTGAAGCTGGGCGCGGATGTGCCGGTGTTTGTCCAGGGCTTCGCGGCCTTCGCCCAGGGGGTGGGTGAACAACTTCATCCCGCAGAGCCGGAAGAAAAGTGGTATCTTGTCGCCCATCCCGGCGTGAATATCAGCACCCCAGTAGTATTCAACGACCCCGAACTGACGCGAGATACTCCATCGCGCAGTTTATCGACGCTTTTAGCATCACCCTTCACCAATGATTGTGAAGCAGTGGTAAGAAAACGTTTTCGTGAGGTTGATGAGCTTGTTTCCTGGCTGCTAGAATACGCGCCGTCACGCCTGACTGGCACGGGCGCTTGTGTGTTTGCTGAATTCGACACCGAGTCTGCTGCCCGCCAGGTGCTGGAGCTTGCCCCGAATGGGGTACGCGCATTTGTAGCCCGGGGCGTAAATGTTTCGCCGCTACAGCGTACCCTGCGAGGCGATTAGCGAATGCGTGACAGTGTCACCACGTTCCGGACACTGCACGTTTCGCATCAACACACCCGTGTGAACGCACATGACCGTACGCGCCGGTTACAGTCATGCCGTTCATTCTCTGGACGCAAAGCCTGAGGTTCTTCTCGTGCCTGATATGAAGCTATTTGCTGGTAACGCCACCCCGGAACTAGCACAACGTATTGCCAACCGCCTTTACACCAGCCTGGGAGACGCCGCTGTAGGACGTTTCAGTGATGGTGAAGTGAGCGTACAGATCAACGAAAATGTACGCGGTGGTGATATTTTCATCATCCAGTCCACCTGTGCCCCCACCAACGATAATCTGATGGAACTGGTTGTGATGGTCGACGCGCTGCGTCGTGCTTCTGCTGGTCGTATTACCGCAGTCATCCCCTACTTTGGTTATGCCCGTCAGGATCGCCGCGTGCGTTCCGCGCGTGTGCCTATCACCGCTAAAGTAGTGGCAGACTTCCTTTCCAGCGTCGGTGTTGACCGTGTTCTGACGGTTGACCTGCACGCCGAGCAGATCCAGGGCTTCTTCGACGTCCCGGTTGATAACGTATTTGGCAGTCCGATCCTGCTGGAAGATATGATGCAGATCGGTCTGGAAAACCCGATTGTTGTTTCTCCCGATATTGGTGGCGTAGTACGTGCCCGTGCTATCGCTAAACTGCTGAACGACACCGATATGGCCATCATTGATAAACGCCGCCCTCGCGCGAACGTTTCTCAGGTGATGCACATCATTGGTGACGTTGCTGGCCGCGACTGCGTGCTGGTCGACGACATGATCGACACCGGCGGCACGCTGTGCAAAGCGGCTGAAGCGCTGAAAGAGCGTGGTGCTAAACGCGTCTTTGCTTACGCGACCCACCCGATCTTCTCCGGCAATGCGGTTGAAAACCTGCGTAAATCTGTGCTCGACCAGGTAATCGTCTGCGATACCATTCCACTCTCTCAGGAGATTAAGTCACTGCCGAATGTGCGCACGCTGACCTTATCTGGCATGCTGGCCGAAGCCATTCGCCGCATCAGTAACGAAGAATCAATCTCGGCAATGTTCGAGCATTAATCTTCGCGGAACCGGGCCCTGTGCCCGGTTTTTTTATGCCTGCCGGGCGCCCGATTAACGCGCTTCTTTTTCTGATATTTTCGCGATAAATTTCCCCAAAATCGCCTATTTTCAACGCCACCCACTCTTTTGATAAAACGCCGCGTTCCCCGCTTCTGCCCTGTGCCGTTAAGTGGTAATTTGCAGCGCACTTTTCATAAGAACCCTGACCGCCATGAGCCTCGATATCTATACGTTATTTGTCTGCGAGCTTTATGTGCTGGGGTTTCTGAGCATCATCATGTTTTTTGCCTGGATCGGATCGCAGTATGATCGCGTTCTCGGCTTCACCTGCCTGTCGCTGGTTTTTACCCTGATTGCGGTATTCTTAAGTAGCCTGCGCAGCAGTGGCCTGCATTTCCTGCCCGTTGCAGTGGGTAACGTTTTAGTGATGCTGGCTTACGGCGGATTGTTAAATGCGTTCCGGCGCTTCTGCGGCAAGCCCATCGGCACTCACTGGCTGCTGGGCGCCCTGCTCTGGGCACTCCTCTGCTGTTTCCCGGCATTCTATTACAGCTTACCCAAACGGGTGCTGGTGCTCTGCATCGCCTGCATCGTCTATACCGCGGCACTGATCCAGCTGGTCTGGCTGGCGCGTGCCACGCTAAAGGTGACCTTCTGGCCTGCACAGTTGCTGCTGTGGATCCATCTGCTGTTTCACCTGGCTCGCCTGTTTCTGGACAGCGCGATTCCCAGCACGCTGCCTGGCGCCATTGGCGGATCAAACTTCTCGATTTACGTCATCCTGGAATCGATTCTGTTTGTCATCGGTCTGACATTTACTATCCTGGCCATGGTGAATGAACGGATGCAGTCAGTCTTAAAACATGCCTCAATGCACGATCCTCTGACCAGCGTCTGGAATCGTCGGGCTTTATTTAATGAAGCAGAGAAGATTGTGGCGCAATGCCGCCGTCAGAACCGACCTTTTAGCGCGATACTGTTCGATCTGGATCATTTTAAGAGCATTAACGATCGGTATGGCCATCAACAGGGCGACCAGATATTGATTCACTTTTGCGACATTGTCAGAGGATTGATACCGGCTGAGGGGCGTTTTGCGCGACTGGGCGGAGAGGAGTTTGCGGCGATAATTCCCGTGGCGGCAAAAGATGCAGAAGTCTGGTGCGAGACGATTCGGCGGGAGGTCTGTGCGTCACAACCCAATTCAATTGCCTATTCGGTCAGCATTGGGTTTGCCACGGTCACACATCAGCAGCAGGGTTTTGACGATTTACTCGCACTGGCGGATAAAGCGCTCTATCACGCCAAGGCCAGCGGCCGGAACCGCATAGCGCAGCATCCGGTCACTGCTGGCATCAGTTAATGGTGAGAATTGTGCGACCGGCGACAACGTTTGTCATAGTGACGATGCCAGTAATAACGATCTTCAACCTTTTCACGACCACTCAAACCCGCCCCGACCAGCCACATCATTGCACCAACAAAGATGCCTAAGATTGCGCCCTGCGCCAGCGCATCTGGCAGATCAAGCGCGGGAAGCTGGTTCATAATTGAGAAACCCACGCCCAGCACCATTGTGACTAATCCCAGTACCATCAAGCTGTTACCCGCTACGCGGCAGTGTTGATGTTTCATGCTGCACCTCCATCCATATGAGTCAATAACCGCACACAATGTTAAGTGCCATAAGCTTAGGCAATGGGTGAAGATAAGGTTGCGGAGTGGATCACACATCAGCCATAAATAATTAACTGGCCCTGATTGCAGCCTGTTGATTTCGATGGAAAATGATTAATCACCGTCATGAACCATTTCGCTGCTTGTACTTTGTCATCTCGCCCGTGGCGAAGTAAACTAACGCCCTTTCGCGATAACAGCAGGATAATCATTGTGAGCAGCATTAAACTGATTGTGGGCCTTGCCAATCCAGGCGCTGAATATGCCGCCACGCGCCACAATGCGGGTGCCTGGTATCTGGATTTACTGGCTGAGCGCCACAATCAGTCACTGAAAGAGGAAGGCAAATTCTATGGCTATACCGCGCGCCTGGCGATAGCCGGAGAGGATGTGCGCCTGCTGGTGCCGACCACCTTTATGAACCTGAGCGGGAAAGCCGTGGCGGCGATGGCGACTTTTTATCGCATCGCGCCAGAAGAGATCCTGGTAGCGCATGATGAACTCGATCTGCCACCCGGCGTGGCGAAGTTCAAGCAGGGCGGCGGGCATGGCGGCCATAACGGTCTGAAAGATATCATCAGCAAACTGGGCAACAACAACAATTTCCATCGGCTGCGCATCGGTATCGGACATCCCGGCGATCGCAACAAGGTGACCGGATTTGTGCTGGGCAAGCCGCCCGCCAGTGAGCAGAAGCTGATTGATGATGCCATTGATGAGGCGGCGCGCTGCACCGAACTGTGGCTGAAAGAGGATCGTATCAAGGCGATGAACCGGCTGCACGCCTTCAAGCCTGCTTAAACGCCCGAATCGTCGTGATTCCGTGTATAATGCGCGAAATTTTTCAATTCGTCTCCGACAGTCCGCCTTCTGGCGCACTGTCCATCCAGTTATAAAGGGTATCAAACCATGGGATTCAAATGCGGTATCGTGGGCCTGCCGAACGTCGGTAAATCCACTCTGTTTAACGCGCTGACTAAAGCGGGCATCGAAGCGGCTAACTTCCCCTTCTGCACCATTGAGCCAAACACGGGCGTGGTGCCGATGCCTGACCTGCGTCTCGACCAGCTTTCTGAGATTGTTAAGCCGCAGCGCGTGGTGCCGACTACCATGGAATTCGTCGATATCGCCGGTCTGGTAAAAGGCGCGTCAAAAGGTGAAGGTCTGGGCAACCAGTTCCTGACCAACATCCGCGAAACCGAAGCGATTGGTCACGTAGTGCGCTGCTTTGAAAACGACAACATCATCCACGTGGCGGGCAAAGTTAACCCGGCTGAAGATATTGACGTGATCAACACTGAGCTGGCGCTGTCCGATCTTGAAACCTGTGAACGTGCGATTCAGCGTGTGCAGAAGAAAGCCAAAGGCGGCGACAAAGATGCCAAAGCCGAGCTGGCTGCGCTGGAGAAGTGCCTGCCGCATCTTTCTGAAGCGGGCATGCTGCGTTCACTGAATCTGGATGAGGACGACAAAGCGGCAATCCGCTATCTGAGCTTCCTGACCCTGAAACCCACTATGTACATTGCTAACGTCAATGAAGATGGTTTCGAGAATAACCCGTACCTGGATCAGGTGCGCGCTATCGCCGAAGCGGAAGGTTCAGTCGTGGTGCCAGTGTGCGCCGCCGTTGAGTCGGATATCGCCGAGCTGGAAGATGAAGACCGTGACGAGTTCATGGCAGAGCTGGGACTGGAAGAGCCAGGCCTGAACCGCGTTATCCGCGCTGGTTACTCCCTGCTGAACCTGCAGACCTACTTCACCGCTGGCGTGAAAGAAGTACGTGCCTGGACCATCCCGGTTGGCGCGACAGCTCCACAGGCAGCCGGTAAAATCCACACCGACTTCGAGAAAGGCTTTATCCGCGCCCAGACCATCGCGTTTGAAGATTTCATCGCTTATAAAGGCGAGCAAGGTGCTAAAGAAGCCGGCAAGATGCGTTCAGAAGGTAAAGAGTACATCGTTAAAGATGGCGATGTGATGAACTTCCTGTTTAACGTCTAAATAAAATGTGTTGTCTCATGGGGTTTCACTAGATCTCATGGCGCTTACATAAAACCACTAAATCCACGCACTTGCGTGGATTTTTCATTTCATAGCGTCTCAAATGATTTCGTAGAAGCGCAGTTAAAAATGAGTACGTAGGTGAGTACAACAAACTTCCATCTTTATTTTTAGTGAGTACAATGGCGGTATAATAAATATACAAGTAATCGTTATGCTCACTGATACTCAATGCCGCACAGCAAAAGCGAAAGAAAAGCTCTATCGTCTCAACGATTTCAATGGCTTATACCTTGAAGTTAAACCTAATGGCAAAAAGGCGTGGCGCTATCGGTTTAAACTTAACGGTAAATCCAGCATGTTTGCGCTGGGTGAGTACCCTACGGTTAAACTTGCCGAAGCTCGCGAGAGATGTGAGCAAGTGCGCAAACAAGTCGCCAATGGAGTTAGCCCTACTCAGGCTCGCCAGTTAGATAAAATCCGCAAGGTCAATGACGCATCCAACACCTTTGAGCTAGTCGCTAAAGAGTGGTTGCAGATGAAAGACTGGGCCGAAATCACCAAAACGCGGCGACTACATATACTTAAACGTGTGGTTTTCCCCGCAATAGGTAAGCTACCTGTCAGGGAAATAACCCCGCACCACATTCTAAAAATTCTTCAGGAAACGGCTAAACGCGGTGCTCCGTCCGTTGCCGCTGAAGCCCGCCGCACCATTTCATCGGTTTTTGAACTAGCAGTAGCGACGCTCAGAGCAGATAGAGATCCTGTCTGGCCAGTGCGTAAGGCGATTCCGGCAAATAAAACGCAGCACAAACAGGCATTGTCTCCGCAGCAAATCTGGAAGTTATTAAGCTGTTTTAACAACAGTCGCGGCTCATACCAGGTTAATTATTGCATGTGGTTAATGTGGTGGACGCTAGCGCATCCAGCCGAAGCCACCGAAGCTGAATAGACAGAATTCGATCTTGATAACGCCCTGTGGATCATTCCGGCAACGCGCATGAAAGCTCGTAAGGAACATGTTATTCCCCTTCCCTCCCAAGCAGTCAAAATGCTCAAAACGCTGCAGGGATTAACCGGGCATCGTCAGCATCTATTTCCAGGCAGAGATAATCCGCTAGGGCCAATGACATCGCACTCACTGCGTCAGCTACTTAAAAGCCTCGGCTGGAGTGGTACTTATAGCCCACATGCTACCAGAACTACAGGCAGTACACGTTTAAACGAGATGGGCTATCGACCTGATGCTATTGAAGCTCAACTTGCACATGCTGATACTAACAATGTCCGCCGCATATATAACCATGCGACCTATCTTGTTGAACGTAAAGTGATGATGCAGGAATGGGCTAATGTGTTGGAGAAATGGGTAGCAGGATCCGAGTAGAAATTATTGAACATAGTGAACCACGAGGATTGAACTCATTCCTCAAGTTCCACTTTGTTCCAGAAGCAGGCATAGCTAACATCAATCCAGAAGCTTACCATAGAATAATTGGTGAACAATTTGATTGGTTTAACGCGGTGAGTTTTTAAAATAAATCAAGTCAACAAATCATCATCATGTAGGCCTTTTAATGAGTTGCGATCAGTGCCTGGATTTATGTGTTAAATACGTTATCCGTCAACCTGAACAATTGCGTAAGGCAATCCGTATTGCTAAACATGCGCTCAGCGAAGGAGTTCTGGCCAAAATTGACGCAACGGATTGACCTGCCCCCAGTATTAGATACAACCATCAGTTAGTAATGTCGGTTTGTTTACCTTCATATTTTCCATTCCGCCATCGTGCTGCAAACTCTGATGGCGTCTGATAATTCAGTGCTGAATGTGGACGACACTCGTTATAATCCTGCCGCCAGTCATTAATGACTTTCCTAGCGTGAACGATATCGCTGAACCAGTGCTCATTCAGACATTCATCGCGAAATCGTCCGTTAAAGCTCTCAATAAATCCGTTCTGCGTTGGCTTGCCCGGCTGGATAAGCCGTAGTTCCACACCATGCTCAAAGGCCCATTGGTCGAGTGCGCGGCAGGTAAATTCCGGGCCCTGATCGGTTCTTATTGTCGCCGGATAGCCTCGAAACAGCGCAATGCTGTCCAGAATGTGTGTCACCTGCACGCCTGAAATCCCAAAGTCAACAGTGACCGTCAGGCATTCCTTCGTGAAGTCGTCCACACAGGTCAGGCACTTGAGCCTGCGACCGGTGGCGAGCGCGTCCATGACAAAATCCATCGACCAGGTCAGGTTGGGCGCCGCCGGGCGGAGCAGCGGCAGACGTTCTGTTGCCAGCCCTTTACGACGCCGTCTGCGTTTTACGCCCAGCCCTCTCAGATGGTAAAGGCGGTACACGCGCTTGTGATTAACATGAAGGCCTTCACGGCGCAGTAACTGCCAGATGCGGCGGTAGCCAAAACGCCTGCGCTCTAGTGGCAGCTTAGTGATGCGCTCTGATAAATGCGCATCAGCCGCCGGGCGCTGAGCCTCGTAGCGGCAGGTCGACAGGGACAAACCTGTCAGCCTGCAGGCACGACGTTGCGACAGACCGGTCGCATCACACATAAACTCAACGGCTTCCCGCTTCTGGTCTGTCGTCAGCACTTTCGCCCCAGAGCCACCTGGAGTGCCTCCTTATCCAGCATGGCTTCGGCAAGCAGCTTCTTGAGTCTGGCGTTCTCTTCTTCAAGCGACTTCAGGCGCTTAACCTCGGGCACCTCCATACCACCATACTTCTTACGCCAGGTATAAAAGGTGGCATCGGAAATGGCGTGCTTGCGGCAGAGTTCACGGGCAGAAACCCCGGCTTCAGCTTCGCGGAGGATACTAATGATCTGTTCGTCGGAAAAACGCTTCTTCATGGGGATGTCCTCATGTGGCTTATGAAGACATTACTAACATCGCGGTGTATTAATCAACGGGGAGCAGGTCAGGATGACTGGAATCAATACAGCTTTCAAGAGTGTGCTGAAAAGCACTTAGTTTTGGTTAACAGGGAGCAGGTCAGCACCTTCAGAGATGTTGGGTGCGGTAGATTGGGCAATCTACGGTAATAGTTCAGCTATTAACTCTTGCTGGAAAATAAAAATTAAGTGATATTGTTGATTCTGGTGCGGGGATGACCTGCCTCACGGCCCGGCGTCTTGCCTGCTCACAGTAAATATCTGGAACCCATTCCAGATATTTACTGTCCAGCGCAGGGTAAGGTAATCATGGATGATCGCTTCGTGGTGTTGAAGTGAGGGCGGTAGCTTGAATTCATGACTCCCTCACCTTTCAGTAAATATATATTACGAAATAGATAAGCCACGCCATTTAATATTTAAGATCGCCCATAGTAGCATTTATCGGCAGCAAGCCACATATTGTTTTATGTATGCATACAGTTATTTGAACGGAGATAAAATGACAAACAAAAACCAGGAAGTGGTAATAAAAATAGATGATAGTAATGGGTATTTTGAAATAAACCCAGATGAACTAATACATCAAGATGCTTATGACTCCCTTAGAAAAAGTATTAAATCCACTCTCCTAACCATCAAGGATAGAGCTTTAAATAGTGATAAGAAAACATCCCCATCTAATAATTCAAGCTCTGCACCCGGAAGTGGGTTAGTATATTTCATTGATGGTTCCAGAGGGGCTGGTAAAACAACTTTTTTACGCACCCTTTATGAAAGCCTCTCTGACCAGTTAGCAAAACCTGATGAAAGCAACAATATAGTTAGAGTTGAAAAACTTGACTACATTGACCCAACTCGCCTTGAGAAATGTGAAAATTTGTTACTATATGTTTTGAGAGGCCTTAAAGTTATTATAGAAAATAGCCATACATCGGTTGATAATGAAATTTCAAAAGGGGAATTTCGTCAATACTTTAAAAAATTGGCTGGGGGATTAAGCCTTTTTCGTGATGACCACAACCAGCTTAACCACCTAGATCCTGAACTATTTTTTGACAGAGGGCTAACAAGAGCAGAAGATAGTCGTTCATTAAGAGCGTACTTTCATAAAGCTGTGGAATCTGCTTGTAAAATTTTAAATATAGATGCATTAATGTTGGCATTTGATGATGCAGACACTAACGCCCAACATGCTTTTCCGTTACTGGAATGCATAAGGAACTACTTAGATAGCCCACAACTTCTTGTTTTAGTCACAGGGGACATGGAATTATACTCCCTATTAGTTAGGGATGAATTTTCTAAAAGACTCCCAATCATTAAAGATGAAAGAAATCAAGGCAGAGAAATACAGCGGGCCAGAATGCTTGATCACTTAGAAGATCAATATGTTTTGAAGCTATTTCCATTATCACGACGTCAACATTTAAAAACCCTATATAAGATTCTGGATAAAGATTACGATAAAAATGACACTGCTAACTATAAGATGAGTTCTCCATACTGGCAAGACTTGCGAGATCCTTTTAAAGTCCTAGATGAAATAATCACTCGGGGAATGCGTATAGCTTCTCAGTCGGATATATATCTTTTTAGAACCCACCTACTAAAACAACCACTAAGATCTATACTGCAAGTATTACAGAACTGCATACCTCATCTTTCTAAATCAGACAGTCATATAAAAAATGAATGGAGTCGCTCACTATCTGATGCATTAAGATCCTCGCTAAGAGCAATGGCTCAAGGAAGTTTATATAAACAAGGCATAATGGTTGATGAATTAACTGCTAATTATCTCCCAACATTATCCAAGGCAGTTTTCGACATATGTTGTCAAGATGGAGATATAGACACAGCTGCCTATTTAAGACCACAAGCAAGCAATGATGATTTGAATAATTGTTACCTATCCCTAGCTGCAGAAGTTGCTGGGCAATGTGCTGAGTCTGCATCTGCATCATTAAAATATATGTTATCTGGCCCCGGCAATGTTACATTATGGGGCAAAGAAAAACGCCGTATGTCAGGTAGCATTGACCTCGAGTTACTCTACAAACAATTTAGCCAATATATGGCTGTGGGTAGAAATGAAGATGCTCTTGACTGGGCAAGACGTGCAACTGCAGTTTTAGCAGCAAGGCATCCTCACCAACCCAAATTCTCTGTAGTAGATTTTGGAATAATTGGCCTTAACAAGAGAGAACCTGATGAAGCAAGAGGTGCACGCGATAATTTCAACACAATATTTAATATACTAAATTCTTTAGATGGTCCTTACCCGACTATTGCATACAGTCTGTTAGATATTTCAAGCCAAAGCAGTCGTTGCTACTCTTCCATATATAATATACTTGGTTTGGTTGAACGTCTCTTTGAAGCTCAATCTGAGCAAGAGATTTTACGACGACTGAAGAGCACTTACCCGCAGCTTAGCATTAGCAGCCCAGACTGGGGTGGTAGTTTTGATTCATTACCTTTAGAGGAAACCTCACATACTTCATCAGAAGATGCTATTGAAGCTATCATGAGCTCAGAGTCCGAATCATCGTTAATTAAGGCTATATCTGCGTGGAAAAAAATGAATGAAAATTCATTTAACTTTTTTTCTCCTTCCTCGGTCTTACTTGGTAAAATATGGATACGAATATACTTTAGCCTTGAAAAGGCATCAGATACAAATCGCTCTGGCTCTGCAAGTTCAGGAAAAAACATTGAAGATATTATGGAAATAAATGCAGCATGTATAATAAATGCTTTTCTTATTGAAGAGGCTGACCATAATCTATTAGATTACACATCCTCACTTGACCGAACCAATCCTCAAACATCAGCAATTGATATATTTAAAAAGAAAAAAGACTTCTTTGAGAAAAACAAAGAAACTCTTCCTCTAACAACTTTGATATCGAGTTGCCCTATTATTCTCGGTCTTCTTAAAAAGGAATCTAGAGGAATTATCAAAGCGGCTTTATCACTCCATGACGACATAACTAACATACCTGATGCACAACTACCTTCCAAAGCATTTATAACTGGCCGATGGCGTAAAACAGAATCGGTAAAAACAACCAGCAGAACTACAAAGCCAATTGAAAAAACAAGAGTAAAAGACAGTGTTGGGGATTCAGGGGATGAAGGATGACTATTAAATCGTTATCAACTTCCGCGAAATTATCTTGCGATTTAATTTCAAGTTATCGTGTACTTAAGATAATTGAGAAAAATTCATTTGGTACCCCCTTAGATATGAACTCGATTGCAGAAGAGTTATACCTAACTCATCAACCATGGGCAGCCAGACAAGCAGATCATATTTTCAGCAGAGCTTTAGATGCTTTAAGCATATACCGAGAAGCAACAGATAGCTCCCCACTACAATCTGCTCTTCGTTTTATTGTCAAAGAATTCATAACATCCCGACATGGTCTGTTGAGAATTAAGATTCAAATGTTTGGGGTCTGGCAGCAGAGTTTATTAAGTCGGGTAAGTGGAATACCGTTTCAAGCAGCAGCATATCTTTGGCCTCAGAATGAATTTTATCTAAGAGAAATGGAGCTTCCCGATCAGATATCCGATATTTCAAGCAACGATAAGCTAAGTTCTTTACTTATGCCATTCGACCCGCTAGTTGAAGAATACTTCATTCGGGAAGGATTAAACGAAACTCATTTACATTTAAATGGTAGTACACATGCTGAACTATGTTGGCTTCGTGCATTAGAAGAACCAGAGACTGAAACTACACAATTTTGCAGTAAATATAATGAAGTAAGTAGAAACTCTCTTTCTTTAAGAGAATTAGCAAGAAGTATACAGCCTGAATTCTCAACTTCTCTTTTCAGAAAGCAAATATATACCGCAAAAAAACTAAGAGTATACTTAATCAATGCAGCCTTCGGTTTTATTACTGATGATGCAATAATCCCTAAAAACTGTGAAGATTTATATGAATCATCATTAAAATATGAAATTCCATCCATTACACAGAATAACTCAGAGTATAATAAATTCATTTCATTTGATAAAATCAACCTTTTTACAGAAAAGTATTGGATATTTATTTTACTAAAAAGACTTGATTCCAAACCATCAGTTTCTTTAACAAACATGCTTCATTGTTATTTTATCCTACAGAATCTTTATTACAGATTGCTTGTTCAAAATGAGGAACAGTATGGCTTTGATCAGTTTCAAAAAATAACGTGGACGGATTTGAGAGAACCCATAGAAAAAGATTATCTTAACAGATTTCTACAAATGCATGGCCCTTTGCCTAATCACAGTAAAGTTTCCTATTTAGAAGGTCGATTTGCACCTAAAGATTCTGAAGCAAAAAACGCTTCCATTCTTTACAACATTCTATGCGGATATTGGGAATATTTATACAAAAAAAAACCAGATAAAAATCTGACAGATTTACTTAGAGCATTCGAAAAAAAGATAGTAACACCTGATGAAAAAAAAGGCAGGTACATTAAACTGACACTGGTTGCGCATTTTGTGAAACAACAGGAGACTGAAGCAGATATACCCTACAGATATTATACTTTACGTAAGAAGCTTTCAGCTCAATTTCATGCACTTAAAAATACTATAAATAATTATCCATCTTTAAAGATATGGCTTAAAGGCATAGACGCAGCAGCAAATGAACTTGACGCACCACCTGAAGTTTTTGCTAGCGTCTACCGAATGTGCCGTAGTGAAGGGATAACCCATCGGACTTATCATGCCGGAGAAGATTTTCATCATATACTTTCAGGCATCAGAGTTATGTTAGATGCTATAGAGCTACTTGACCTTTGTGAAGGGGATAGAATAGGACATGGTACAGCAATGGGTATATCACCTGAACTATGGTTAAAAAGAATGCCTAAAGGAGTGTATGTACGCAAGGATGAGTGGTTATTGGATTTAATTTCAACTTGGCGCCTTATGAAAATGATAGGCGAAACGGGTTTAGCTTACAAATTAGAATCAGAGGTAACCGAAATTGGCAGCACTTTATTTGGTGAAAATATAAGCAGCATTGTTCTGGAGCGCGTAATGGCTCTTAGAGGAATTAGCATTGAATATCTTGCAAAAGCATATTCTAACGCAAATGAAGATGTGGGAGGATCTATAAAACTAAAGGCTTCTGAAATAGTCACGCCGTTAAATAACTCAGAGATGGCTGAAGCGAAAAAAGTTGATCATTATTTAAAAACCAATCCAGGTGAATGTAAACTTTTATGGCGATGGGTTAGTGACCCTGATATCCGTTCTCGAGGTAGCCAGTTAATTTTCGTTAATACAGACTACTTACAAACGTCTGAGTATATTAAATTACAGCAATCGCTAATGCATGTTATAAAAAATAGAAAAATTCTCATTGAAACATTACCATCAAGCAATGTAAGAATAAGCTATTATGAGAGTTTTGATGAGCATCATGTGTTTAGGTGGATGGGGTTGCCCGGCTACTCTTATCCCGATGACCCACAAATAATGGTTACACTTGGCTCTGATGATCCAGGAATTTTTTCAGGTGATATATCAACCGAGTTTTATCAGTTATATGCGGTCATGCAAAGTTTGGGGTTAAATGACAAAAAATCCCTTAAGCTTATTTCTGAAATAAATGAGAGAGGTAGGGAGTATCGTTTCCATGACTTTAGGATTGGATGATTCATATTGCATCAGTCTTTCTGTTAAACCTCAAAATTAAATCACTATCTTTATTTAAGTAAGGGATAAGGCCGCTAACGGCATCTGTCCTTTATCATTGATACTTTTATAGTATTACATGAAGGTTTGCATTATAAATTTTCTTGAAAAGCATAGTGATTAACAGGAAACCCATGTTTTATCAAGACATTTAGTTGATAGGTATAATTTATCTTATAATAAATGAGTTATCGATTCAGCCTTATATTATAAATACTTCTTAAACACTCCAATCGTCCCAGCAACCACTACCCCCAGCGAATCTGCTACAGGCAGTAGTACAAGGTTAGGGTAAACCGCCCAAGACCAGTACAGGTAAATCACCACCGGCAGATACACTGGGGTTTTAATAATGTTTTTCGCCCGATGATATAAGCACGACGACTCATAGCCTGCGCCAAACTGGCGCAGGTTCCCCCTACCCAACGATCCTTCTACAACAGCCCCCATCACCATGGCAAACAACGGACTGGCAGCATTCTCGATCCCTCTTAAACCCAGACCACCAATGAAAGTGTAAGTACCCCTAAAATCCATATTTGAATCGCCACGGGTTTAACAGACACCTCAGAGTCATTTAAGATGGCTTAAAGAGAGGTGTCCATGAGCGGTAAGCGTTATCCCGAAGAGTTTAAAATTGAAGCAGTCAAACAGGTTGTTGATCGCGGTTATTCTGTTGCCAGCGTTGCAACACGTCTCGATATCACCACCCACAGCCTTTACGCCTGGATAAAGAAGTACGGTCCAGATTCTTCCACTAATAAAGAAGAGTCAGATGTTCAGGCCGAGATCCGCCGTCTCCAGAAAGAGCTGAAGCGGGTTACCGACGAACGGGACATATTAAAAAAAGCCGCGGCGTACTTCGCAAAGCTGTCCGACTGAGGTACGCCTTTATCCGTGACAACATCTGTTGCTGGCCTGTTCGCCTGCTCTGTCGGGTGCTGGATGTTCATCCCAGTGGTTTTTACGCCTGGCTTCAGCAGCCGCATTCACAACGCCATCAGGCAGACCTAAGACTGACAGGACAGATTAAACAGTTCTGGCTGGAATCGGGATGCGTCTATGGTTATCGCAAAATCCATTTGGATCTGCGGGACAGCGGGCAACAGTGCGGAGTGAACAGAGTCTGGCGACTGATGAAACGTGTCGGGATAAAGGCTCAGGTCGGATACCGGAGCCCGCGGGCACGTTAAGGCGAGGCCAGTATCGTGTCGCCCAACAGGCTCCAGCGACAGTTCAATCCGGATGCTCCGGATGAGCGTTGGGTAACGGACATAACCTACATCAGGACCCACGAAGGCTGGCTGTATCTTGCCGTGGTTGTTGATCTGTTCTCACGCAAAATTATCGGCTGGTCCATGCAATCCCGGATGACAAAGGACATTGTCCTGAACGCACTGCTGATGGCTGTATGGCGGCGTAATCCCCAAAAACAGGTGTTGGTTCATTCGGATCAGGGCAGTCAGTACACAAGCCATGAGTGGCAGTCGTTCCTGAAATCACACGGCCTGGAGGGCAGCATGAGCCGTCGCGGTAACTGCCATGATAATGCGGTTGCAGAAAGCTTTTTCCAGTTGTTGAAACGCGAACGGATAAAGAAAAAGATCTACGGAACGCGGGAAGAAGCCCGCAGCGATATTTTTGATTACATCGAAATGTTTTATAACAGTAAGCGTCGGCATGGTTCTAGCGATCAGATGCCACCGACAGAATATGAAAACCAGTATTATCAACGGCTCGGAAGTGTCTAGATTATCCGTGGCGATTCACTCTGATAGCCCGAAATACGCCCAAAACTCACAAAATTTCATCATATTGCGGGGGCGCTACCTGTACCTGAAGCTACGAATTAAAAATATTTAACTTTTGGCCAGATCATTCCGCTGCAGAAATGGTTTCAATTTCCTATACTTAACCCCCTTACTAAAGCATTCCAAAACCTTCGTCATACAAGCTTACCTGAAATAGATCTGATAGCGCTCTCTTTACTGGCTGATTTAGCACCACGTGGAGCCAATACGATTCCCCCGGGTGGAATCTGCTCTATCACCTCGGCAAAAAGGTTTCGCTCGTTGGTATTTCTTTTTTTCGACTTTAAGAAATTTAAATCACCGAAAAAAATCAGATTCTCCCTTGCACGTGAGCAGGCGACATTCAAACGTTTCCAGTCGAGAATGAAGCGTAAATTTCCACGAGTGCGCACCACGGAATATAGGACAATATCCGCTTCGCTTCCCTGGAAGCTATCTACCGTATTAATTCGAATTTTTAAGTTACCTAGTTGATAATCTCCATTCGGCTCCGAGCAATGTTCTGCAATTAATCTTCTCAACAAACGCTTTTGTGCGCCATAAGGCGTAATGACCGCGACCTCTTTACTAACACATTGTATTTGCCCGGCAAGATTAACCAGGAAAGTGACGATAGATTTTGCTTCCTGGACATTTTTTTTACTCGTGCCTTCTTGTACTTCATGACCCTGGATATCTTTCCACATCAAGGAAACTGGATGGATAAAATGAGTCGGTTCGATATGACGCCCGTTATAGAGCATTCTTTTGCCATCAGGGCTGTAGAACAACGTCGCAACAAGGTCGCCTATTGGCCCCGGCATTCGGAACTGCTCGCTTAAAAAACATTTTGATTCCGGCGGGAGTTTATTGTAAAGGGTTTCAAAAAAGCTAGTTTCCAGAAAACAGGCTTCCAGGAAAGGCAATTCTTCATTCGCCTCATCGGTCTGGAGTAAAGGTGCAATGCTTGGTGGCAACTGAAAATGATCGCCAATGAGCACCACTTTTTTTGCCCTTAATATAGGGATAAGCAGTTCGGGTACGGTTGAACGCCCCGCTTCATCGATGATCACCACATCAAAACGTAATTGGTCAATACTCTGTTTGCGTGAGGCCAGACCTACACACGTTGCACCAACCAGGTTATTACTGGAAAGTAGCATCCAGATCAGCTCTTGATCATATTTTGTATTCCCTTCGCTCTGTTCAGGGCCGAGTACGTCATAAAGCCATTGACTGGCCAGCGCCGCCTCGTCCTTATCGGCACTACAGGCGGCCTGTGTCGCGACAACACGGCTTTTTTTTACGAATTCAATCTGTTGCTGTTGCAGTGTAAATTCACGCAGTTTGCCATCAATTTTGTTTTCTGGACCAATACGCAATAAGCGCACATCACGATCTGCCAGCTCCCTTGCATGTGAAGCAACAAATCGCTCAAGCGCATTGTCCACCGCGACATGCTGTTGCGAAACTAAAAGCACACGAGTATCCGCGCGGTAAGAGAAGATTTGATGAAGCAGCTCAACAATACAGGTGGTTTTGGCCGTGCCCGGAGGGCCCTGAACCAACGAGAGATACTTCTCGCAAAGCAATTTTTTAATCACATCTTGCTGCGCTGATGTGAGAAGCGGGTTTTGCCACTCAATTCCTGAATTGAAACGGGCGACCCACCAAGGATCCTGCTCCGAACGATATAAAGACGGGGCCAGTAAAATATCTTTAAGACGGGATTCAACAAGCGCGTCGTAACGAAAAGCTTCAAGTGCATCACTTTGCCGCTTGAGCGAATCATCGTAGACATAGAGACTCAAACACAGCGGCGTATTTTCAGGCGCATCCTCACAGGCTGCAAGCATCGCTTTCGCATTCAATATCGGTAAGCGAAGGGTTAACTGCTGGTTTTCCTCCTGAACGTTAAGACGTTTTCGCTGATTAAGCGGTATAGGTTCAATCCAACCAAATTCTCCCTCGCCTTTGTCCCCCCAGTAAGTCAGCCGACAATTAGGAATAAACCCTGAGCGTTGTATCTCTTTAAATTTATCCATAAAGTCCAAAAAACCTGGCTCTTTCGCTGCCACATTGTAAGCCATAACCACTTCATGGCCTTCGGTCGCGAAATCGCCCAGCTTACCCTTGATATGGAATTCATTTTGTTGTTGCTGGTAACGTAGGACATCACCCCACTGGTGAAGCAGTTGGCTTTGCGCGAGCCGTGCAGACAGATTTGCGGCGCTGCTGGCAATATGATTAACAAAGCTAATCAGTGCGTCCAGAGCATCGGGGCTACGTAATGATTGCGCCTCAAGACGCGCATCAGCGGGTATCAACGTAAAAGGAAGGACATAACCTTCTGCAAGATCGGTGTAATCGCGGATTTGTGTGACGCGCAGGCAGGCATTTTCAATATCAATATCACAGCGGCAGCAAATATTATGACGCGCAATGGACAGGCTTAAATCGCCCGTATCCACCAGATGCCAAGGCGTAGGATCATTCGCGTAGAGTGATTCGCCCCACTTCGCTTCAAATTGGTTTGGCTGGAAATATAGATAAAGCTGACGTTCTTCTACTGAACCCGGCGATGTATTGCCGAGCATACTGATTTGAATAGCTTTCTTTTGCGTCTGAGTACCAGGTGTCGCATCCAGTTTTAGGTTAAATAAATCCGCCCAGGCCTCGATTTTTTGCCCCGGCACCAGATTAATAAGTGGATTTGTCGTCAACTGACGAGGCAGAAATGCCTTTATTGTTTTCCCCATCGAATGCGCGAAATATCCCAGCCGATTACCCCACTCAATTTCAAATTCAAGCGGTGCCGAGGAAAGAATACCGTCGACATATGCGATACCACGGGCCACGCAGCCGTAATAAATGCGATGACCGCGTTTGCCCACGCTCTCATGAACAATCTGCAGTGGTATCGCTTCTTGATTGTGATAATTGAAAAATAGACTTTTTTGGAAATTATTACTGCGTCCTTGTAAACCAAAATTACTGGTCAAATGAAGGCGACTATTAAATGTTAGATCCCTGTCGATTTCATGGTGCTCAACCAAAACAACCTTTCCAGGGTAAAGCCATTCGGCGGGAAGGGTTGGTGAAGGCGGCTGTAATTCACTGAGAATGGCACTGAGTTGTTCGGCAGAAAGGTGACCAGTGGTTTTCTGCCCATAATCAGATAATCGCTGTTCGTACCAGAACAAATATGCTTTGTAAGCTTCAAGACGCGCTTGCGCATCTTCCACTTTGCAGAAATTTTGCTGCAACGCGCGTCTTCTGTAAGGGCTAAGCGTTTCGTTTTCTAATTCTGTATGAATATTTTTCGGTAATGTTTTGAGCTCATTTTCGATCGGATCGATTTTATTGTAAAGCGTACGGTGATGCCGGGAAAGTTTCGCCAGCAGTTCGCTAAGGGCTTTTTTCAGGTGCTCTTGTTGCAGAGTCTCAAGCTTTATATCGAACTCACCTAACTGCGCATTAAGATCGTTAATTTGCTCCCGAAGCTGCTCATGTCTACGCTCTTCGTCTTCCGTGGCACTATCGAATAGCCAAGCCGCTGTGCCTGCGGCAATGGCAATGCCAGCAACGATAAATAATGGATTCACTCAGTCTGTCCCACTGTTACTTATCACTGGCTGGTGCATAAAGATTCTGCAGTATTAGCAGTTCTTGTTCCGTAATGATGCCTTGCTTGAGTTTTTCTCGCAGGATCTTTGCCGTCTCTTCTCGCGCTTCATGGCTTGTCATCCATCTCTGATGACTGTCATCCGCAGCCTGTCGCGCATTTTCCTGCTTCATCCGCTCTACGCTCAGTTCGTCTTTACGTTCCGTCAATTTGTAATGCGCGATTTGAACGTCATTATTTGACACATGCATATCACGTAAACTTTGTGCTTTAACCTGCTCGGTTCGCTCAGCCTCAGCAGCGTAATCCGCGATAGATGACCCTAACTGTGCGGTAGATTTCGCCACCGCGACATACTGGGCGCCGGTCAATCCTGACTCTTTTGGACCTTTGCTAGTTGACGGGCTTTTCGAAACTTTAGAGGGGGTTTTCATTTTATCTGTTCTCACGATAATCGGTCATTCGGCCCATCAAAGGCGGCGACCAGGCAGGCAAGCTGGGCTTGCATAAACGTATCCGTGGCCTTTACTAGCGCGCTAAACTCTGGTGGCCGGTATGTGGGTTGCTTACGTAGCGTGTTTAGTTGCACAAGAAGCGCATCCAGGTTTTGCCTGTTGGCGCGTATCACTTTTAATAACCGTATTGTTGCCTGTTGATCATTTTTGAGAAGATTATCGAGCAGCTGTATGCGGTGTTGCTGATCGATATTCATCAACTCCTGCTCTACCTCAAATTTCTTATTAAGATTTTGGATCTGTACTTCCAGCGCATGCTTTTGCGCTAGCAGTTGCTCGGTAATCTCCTGGGCCTGTCGGTGTCGAAGAAATGCATTAATACAATCTATCACCGCAACGCCGGCATCCAACCAGACTGCGGCTGGATTTACGCCCTTCCCCGCGAACCGAAACAGTTGATACAACACCTTTCCAGAACGAAAAGTTCGCACCTGCCGATCAGAGAAAAACGACTCAACCACTGAATCGAACAACGGGACTGTCCTCATTACGTCATTCCTTGTGGCAGCGGTGTCTCTATATTTTTAGCAACCAACTGCGAAAGCACCGAATAACTCAGCGCTATTTTTCTACTTGCCTTGGTCACAACAACCTCTTTACTCAGAAACGCACTGTCAGTGGGCATATCCATCGTCAGTTTTTCCATCAGCGTGGCTAGGGGAATATTTAAGCTCTCCGGCCATGAGCTGACCTGTTCATAAAGGGTTTCTGTCTGCAAGGATACGCCAGACAGTAAGCAATAACTAAATAACTGAGGCGCAGGATGAGCGATCTCATCCATCAACAACGGTGGTACACTGTAGGTCGCACTGTAATGTAAAACGGGGGCGTAGAAGACCAGTTGCTTACCGCTGTCATTACCGGTATCAAGCCCCTGCGCAAGCATGAGTTCGATATAGCTCGGCTGGGATAACTCGCGATCAAGTTCCAGCTCGAAATCCCAGGCCAGCTTCTGCTGCTGCAGCGCAGCATGTTCTCCTTCATCACAAAGCAGCAACAGTAGCGGCATGAGATCCCCTTCGTTGTCCTTATAAGCGCTCAGTCTCCGCGATAACCTCTGCTGCTGTAGAACTTCAAGGATATTCCAGTCACGTTCAAATTCAGGTAATCGAATCCCGTGTCTGTCATCCTCCGGTTGTACAATCTGGTTAGCGGAAATGAGGATTAAGGGGGAGTTTCTGTTATCCAGTCCATCGATCCACAGGGAGAAACGACGCCCGGTCAATCCGGCCGCCTTTGCCATTTCATATCCCTGAGGAGTTAATTCCCTGCGCGCGGGTTCGTACCAGCCCAAACCGGCCAATCGACTCAAAATTGGCGACAAATGTTCTTCCGTCAGACCTGTAATACACTCAATATCCTCCAGCCCGAATCCTTCCCTGGATAGTGCCTTAAGTACAAATATTGACACTTTTCCCAGCCCCGAAAGCAGTTGATGCTTTAGGGTAAATGTGTATTTTCTGAGGGGGAGAAAGGCGATCAGATCCGCAGGTAATGTGTTGTTGTCAGGGCATACCGTTGACGCGGCTTCGATTGTGACGCATTCAGAGTGGGCATCGTCAAATGTGGTAATTTTGGTACAGGGCTTTATTGTATGGAGCTTTTCGGAGGGCATTTCGCCAAAAGACATATTTCTAAAGAGATTGCCAAACATATTCCCTCTTATGCACTTCGCAGTTCCAGTGATAATTCACCATGACGCTTTTAGTCCTTATGTGTCTGTACACTCTTAATAAAAGAATAACCAGAAACAGGCAGGACAGGCAACCTAATCGCTAACGCTGATCGGACAACAAACAAATAACACCAGTGCCGTGAACAAGCTTTGCAGTAGTTTACTAAATTTGGCCAACTGCACTCTGCTCAATGCTGATGAGTCTGTCGCGTAACACCATAGCTGTTGGAACATCAAATATTCCAAACACTCCCTTAAAATGCTCATCGGTGAATGGAGGCTGGGCCAGTCGTTCCGGACTCATCGTACCGTTTTCCGTCAACCATTCTATGATGGTGTTGACGAAATGAATCTGTTGGCTATCAAAACGAGTTTCATCAAGATAATCGGCAAATGCGGCTTTGGCAGCATGACGATCAAGCCCAACTAGTTCACGAATAAAAATACCCAAAGGCTTATCGGGATGAATGGATTGTTGGTAAGTCTCAGTATTCTCGATTCCGCTCGCTTCAAACAGCTTTTGATCTAGTAGCTCAAGATCGAGTTTGGTGATGTGTTGCCCACGACGTAGTCTCTGGATGGTGAGGTCATGCTGGTTTTCCCTCACCCAGGACTCAACACGTTTCCTGTAAAGTATCAGTGCATCGCCATATGTAAAGGTATAGGACGATTCATTCTCATACACAGAGAGGACCTCATCCTGAAAATTGGTATACACCACACCTGTGCTATCTTTATCGATAAACCGGAGCAACAAACGCAAACGCAGACGAGTCTTCTCAAGATCTTCAAGTAAAAGTTCCTGCCAGAACTGTTTACTCAGCACATACTCGATCCATTCGATTTGCACTTCAACCAGTGGAATGCTGGCCTTACTTTTCAACTTATGTGCAATCTGTAGCAATCTGTCCTGCTGAGTATCGCTAACGCCTCTACGCTCAAGTAAGGCCAGTTGCATCGTCAAAATTAACTGATCGAAACGCAACGCCAACTCTTCTTCCTGCTCTTGTTCATCAAACGGTTCCGCTGAACTTGGTAGCCGAGATATTTGACTAATCAGTTCGCCAAGGTGTTCATCCGTCAAATCCTGCCAAATTAAGGCTTTCTGATACTTCTCAACCAGCTTACGGTTAGGGCGGACAATAAAATTATCCAGGCTCATACCAGCCACACGATGGTGAAGCATTGTCAGCAAATATTGCCTGAGGGCCCCGCCATAATCACCGCTTTCCTCGTGATCTTTTAGCACCTGAGTCAGCTTCAGACGATTCTCAAATAACGACTGTGATAGCGACTTACCCGCAGAATCTGAGGCTCCCTGTGGATTCATTTCGAAATACTCAAAATTCTGGCAGATATCGAAGACTTTAAATTCTGTTTTGTCATCATCCGGGGTCACGGGGCCGAATAATTTCTCGCACAGTCGGGTACCACGCCCCAGCATTTGCATGAACTTCACTTTAGATTTGACGACCTTAAAGAACACCAAGTTGGCTACTTCAGGAACGTCCACACCGGTATCAAGCATATCGACAGAAATAGCCAGCGTCATTGGCGTATTGGGATCAACTGGGTCACGCTCGCCTTTAAATTCTTCAATAAGGCTTTCGGCATATTTTTCTTTATAAGTTACCGTGCGAGCAAATTTCCCTTTAAATTTTGGGAAATTGTCATCGAACACCTCATTGATAAATTGCGCATGACGATTATTTGCTGCAAAAATAATCGTCTTAGCCAATCTATCGCCACCTGCAACTTTAATCCCTCTTTCCATCAGGGTTTTGAGTGCCGCCGTGACAGTGGGTTTATTAAACAAAAATTCGTTAATTTCCGAAGGCAGCACCTCATCCCGCTCAGCCAGCTCTTGACTACTTTCCCACTCTTCCTGCTCATCTTTGCTTAATTCACTGTATTTGATCCCCTGGCGAACAAATCCCAGTTCAACACGAACGTCACGGGGAGGAACAAGATAGCCGTCATCAATCGCCTCCTGAAGCTCATAGGCAAAGGTCGGGTCATCGTCAGGCAACTGAAATACGTCGTAAGTGTTTTTATCGAGATCGGCTTTAGGCGTCGCGGTCAGGCCCACCAGCAGGGAATCAAAATAGTCGAAGATATAGCCGTATTTCTTATAAACCGAGCGGTGTGCTTCATCGACAATCACTAAATCAAAATGCCCTACGCTGAATAACCGACTGTCCGGCGGCGCACTAAGCAAGTTCATCATGGTGGGATAAGTCGACAGGTACAACCGCCCTTTCAGCGTACTTGTTGCCCCACTCAGAATCTCCGGTGAGCATTTCGGCAACAGCTTTGAGAATTCTTTTTTAGCCTGTGTCACCAGTGCATTACGATCAGCGAGAAATAATGCGTTCTTTACCCAACCTGCGCGCATTAAGAGGTCTAGCAGGCCGATAATCGTTCGGGTTTTCCCTGTCCCAGTAGCCATCACTAACAGCGCTTTGCGCCGACGCTGCTGGTCAAATTGTTCACATACAGCCCGAATAGCCTGCTGTTGATAGGGGCGTTTATGGCCAGCAATACTCGTGTCGATCTCGACATTATTCAGATTTTGTGCCAACTCGCGACGATCGATCAGACGCTGCATTTCATCTCTGGATAAAAAACCCTGCACTTTTCGCGGCACATAGTTCAGATCGTCCCAAAAGAAGATCTCATAGCCATTGGTGAAATAGATTAACGGGCGGCGGCCCTCAAACCGGGAGACCTGCTGCAGGCAATCAGCATAAAGTTCAGCCTGGCGTTTCCCCTGCTGCACATCCACTGTAGTACGTTTAGCCTCAACGACCGCCAGCGGCTTGCCGTCTTCTCCCCAGAGAACATAATCAACAAAACCATTTCCCTGCGGATTCTGGCTGGAAAGAGGCATTCCCGTAACCGGATATTCACGGTCGCGGCTGTCCTCCAGTAGCCACCCCATCTCTTTTAGGTATTGGTCGATAATAAAGTGACGGGTTTCAGCTTCGTTGTAATTATGACTGTCCTTAACTTCAACGTTTTGCAGCTTACGTTCAGCAACCCGCGCTTTGAGCTGCTCCAGCTCCTGACGAAGCGTTGCGTTTTCCCTCTCACGTTTTTCCTCTTCACGCTCCTGCTGACTATCGCGCTCTTCAAGCTGCTGTTGTAACTCTTTGAGCTTTTGTGCGCTGCGGGTAATCAGCCCGGCATCAACATGGACCGTTTGCGGAACATTTTTAAGGTCAAAAATCTCATTGCTGACAGGTTGATGTGCGGTATAGGTACGATAGAGCCAGTAAAGCACATGGTGCAACTCTTTCAGGGTTTGCGTGGCGACAGCGGTACTCACTTTCGCAGAACTGTGCACTGCATTATTACCTGATTTCTGGACCGCTTTAATCTTAGGGAAAACCCTCGGACCTACCAGATCGCGAAAATCAGGCTGGTTAATCAGTGTGTTAAGGCTGGTGTCATACCTGGGCTTGAGTAGCCCTCTGTCGAACTCATACATCCAGTGAACGGCACGTTCCAGAGTATAGCGGCTGTAAAAGCAACAGGTTCGCGGGTCGCTGTTCAGCATTTTCTCCGCCTGCTGTGCATTTAACTGAATTTCTGACCACTCGCTTAAAAAAGCAAAATTCGACATCGGGTATCCTTACTTATCAGGCCACTTTTTTGAGGTCCAGTTTTCCGAAGAAGGCACGTTGCATGAGAGCATCAAAACATTCATGTAGATATTCATTCTGCCTACGAACTTCTTTTTTTCTTTTCTCAACTGCATTCAAGATCGCGACAAACTGTAGTTGATGCGTTAGTGGTGGAACAAAAACATCTATTTCTTCTAATATTTTTAGATTAATATTCTTCTGGGCCGACTCTGGTGCTAATTGTTCAAGTGTTGATTGATAGAATTTCAGCCAATAATGAATAAACTCATTTGAGGTCAGATTTACATCAGCATTAAATCCAACAACGGAGTCCGGGAAACATGCTTCAAATGACAAGATAGCGGTATCTGCAATATTCGCAGCAATGGTAATACATAATGTACCTTTAGGCCACAGTTTGCTTTGTTTTAACCCGAACGCTGAATATGTCGATTTATAGTTTACAATATAATTGTCCGCTCTGGCTATATCTCCAGTTTGAATCAAAGGATACGGGCCTCCAAGCAAAATTGGATCATTACGAGGTCTATGCTTAGACTTGCCACGGTTGAGTTCACCAAGATCTCTCAGTTTTTTTGTATTCCAGCCTTTAGAGTTAATCAAAGGATCACCAAACATCTCCAAAAACACAGCTTGCGCCAATATGTTGAGTTCAGACTCCATTTGCAAAGAAGACTTAACTAACATCTCAGCTTTTTTTAATTTCTCAGCAATACTTTTTTGTACGGCAACTGGAGGTAGAGGGACTAACAAATTCTCAATGGTTTTTTTATTTATTTGAGGAAATGTCGATCCTGTCGAATTGTCATAAAGGACATGCTCATTAGCGCGAATAAAATAAAAAAGATAATTACTATCAAGCTGTGCTTTGCTCCTAAGACCAGCAACACCGCGTCCCAGACAATACGGTTTGTCCGCCCAGTTCAGATCACCAATTGTTGCCCGAACACAAATGATCAGATCCCCTGTCTGGCAAACTTGTGTTGGTTCAGTGGTTGCTTTCTTAGGTAAGGGGTAGAGTTCACCGTAATCAGATGCACCAGCCACCAGTGGTATACCTTCACTCAATTCCGTATAAGACGAACCTTTCGGTGCTGAGCCCATTTGAATATCGCAAACCTCAGCAAGCTTCACCATCGGCCAACTCACAGCATCTTCTCCAAATCAGCAATACCCTGCTCCATCGCTTTTTGCAGTTCTTTAATTCGCTGCAAAATCACCGCTGGAGATTCGTACTTAACTTCCTCATACACCGTCTCTTTATAACGGTTGATGCTGAGATCGTACTCTTTCTCCACAATCTCACTTTTCGGTACAAAGAAGCTTTGATCGGTACGCTTGCGGTTGATCTCTTTATGCGCATTTTGCCAACGCCACAACACATCGGGGATATTGCTCAGTTTGTGGTTAGGTAATTCTGAAGGAGCCTGAACACCTTCCGCAGCCTCTTCATCAACTGTATCTGCTTCAGTGGTTAGCGGCTGGTCTTTAATCAGCGGTGTGCGTTTATCATCCAGCGAGAAACCGTCAGCTTGCATATCATAAAACCACACATCATCCGTCCCGCCACTGTTGGTTTTGGTGAAGAACAGAATTGCGGTGGAAACACCTGCGTAAGGTTTAAACACACCAGAAGGCAGGGAAACCACCGCATCCAGCTTATGCTTTTCTACCAAGGTCTTACGAATTTCACGGTGCGATTTTGTCGAACCAAACAATACACCGTCCGGCACAATCACGGCTGCACGACCACCCGGCTGCAGCATGCGCAGGATCAACGCCAGGAACAGCAGTTCAGTTTTCTCGGTTGGGTCTTTTTTCTTCTTCTCTTCGCCGTCTTCTGTCTTAACGACTTTCTTTTCGGCTTTTTTCGGCGATTTGCCCAGTGCGGTCAACAAATCTGGCGACAGTTCATCGTAGGCCACGCTGCCCTTAAACGGCGGGTTAGCCAGGATCAGAGTGAATTTGTCTTTAATGTTCTCTTCACCGTAATCCATCAGGCTGTCGCGATATTCCACAACAGGGTTATCCACGCCATGCTGCATCATGTTCATGGCGCCAATACGCAGCATCGACTGATCAAAATCGTAAGCATTGAACATCACGTTATGGAAATGAGCACTATTTTCTGGCTTCATTAATGCGGTTTTATGATGTGTGCGCACATATTCTTCCGCCGCCATCAGGAAGCCACAGGTGCCGGAAGCCGGGTCACAAATCACATCGCTGCTGTCACCACCAAGTTTTGGCTCGGTCATATTCACCATCATTTTGATGATATGACGCGGGGTACGGAACTGGCCGTTGGTCCCTGCCGATCCCAACTTGCTCAACATGTATTCGTAGAGATCGCCTTTGGTATCACGATCATCCATTTCCAGCTTGTCGATCAAGTTAACCACTTTATCCAGCATTGGGGCGCTCGGGATCATGAAGATGGCGTCCTTCATGTGGTGAGCGAAAGTGCTTTGCTGGCCGTGGATAGTCTTGATAAACGGGAAAACTTTGTCCTTTACCAGCTCAAACATGTCTTCAGGGTCAATGTTCTTGAATTTGTTCCAGCGATAGTGCTGTTTGTCAGGCGGGAAAAGCGCGTTTTGAAGGCTGCCGCTATGCAACAACGCCTGATTTTCACGCTGCATTTCAAGCTCATCCAGACGGCGGATAAACAGCAGATAGGTGAACTGTTCGATGACCGAAGTGGGATTAGCGATACCGCCGGTCCAAAAGGTGGTCCAGATCTCATCAACTTGGTTGCGTAGCTTACCTGTTAACATATGATTCCTGATAACTTTTACGTCCCTGATATGAAGATCAGAGATAACAAATGGAGTTTGGCCAAAGCCAGAGACAAGTTGGCGTATTGTACCAATGAAAGATGCTTATTTGGCGCTTTTTTCCCGTAAGAGCATCAGGAAAGATGAAAAACTGAACTACTCAGGTGCTAAGAGACTCCGTGTCACGTATTTGTACGGTAGTTGCACAGTAATAATGAAGCATCACGACAAATGAGTACGACTGTGAGTACAAAATAAAAATAAATTAAAATTAACCACACATATCAAAAGGTTAAATCGAAAGTCACGGTTCAACGTCTGATTAAATATTGTTGTCTCATGGGGTTTCATCAAAACCATGAAGTCTGACAGACTCCCTAAAATCCACGCCATGGCGTGGATTTTTATTATGCGGTCGGGGTAAAATTCAGGCGGACACGTCCTTCCCGTTAGCCGTGCTGCAAAACACTTTCAGATCGACCCCGCCCGAGGCTTATCAGGCGGAGCCTTAAGACATTATTGCACCAGGTTATGCTGCAGGGAATATTTCACGATATGGGCATTATTGGTAAATTTCATTCGCTTCATCATGCGTGATTTATAGGTGCTGACGGTTTTATTACTGATGGAGAGCGCATCGGCTATCGCATTAATCGACTCCCCGTGGGCCAGCATGATCATGATTTGCCGTTCGCGCATCGTCAGGCTCTCATGAGGCGCACGATTATTGCTCTGGTAGTCGGAGAAGATAATCTCCTGTGCCAGATCGTGATCGATATAGCGTGATCCCTGCGCCACGGTACGAATCGCTTTGAGTAAAACATCCGGCGACTTGTCTTTGGTGATATAGCCCAGCGCACCATTATTTAACACCCGCCGGGTAATTTGCGGTTCGTTGTACATACTCAATACCAGAATGCGCAGCCGGGGATAGAGAGGCATCAGGCGGGTAATCAGATCTTCTCCGCTCATGCCAGGCATCGAAATATCGAGCAGCAGCAGATCGACTTCGTGTTGACGCAGGCGCTCCAGCACCTGGCCGCTATCCGATGCTTCGCATACCACGTCGATATTGTCATCAAGAGCAAAAATTTGCTTCAGGCCCTCGCGCATAATGGCATGATCGTCGGCAATCATCAGACGTATGCATTTACTCATCGGTTAATACTCCCGGTTTTCGGACAGGATGCGACTGATTTAGCGCTTACAGAGAGGGGGAATTTCAGTTTAACCCGGGTCCCTTTACCAGGTGTACTATCGATGGTCGCTTCTCCATTTAGCATGCGTCCTCGCTCCCTGATGCCGTGCAGCCCACACGTCCCTTTCTTCACTCGATTCAGATGAAACCCTTTACCGTTATCGACAACTTCGATGAGCAGCGCATCCGGCGTGAGTTTGACGAAGATATAAACATTGCTGGCTCTGGCATGGCGGACGACATTGGTGAGAGACTCCTGTACCACGCGAAACGCCGCCGTCAGCGTCGCTTCATCCAGCACCACGGTATGTTCATCAGGTGCCAGTAAAATGCAGCGGATTCCATTGTTTTTTATAAACTGATCGCGCAACCATTCCAGCGCCGGAATTAAACCAAGATTGAGAACGTTAGGCCGCAGGCGGGTCGAGACATCCCGTACCACCTGAATCGTGCTGTCCAGATGCACCATCAGCTGCTGAATTTTTGCCTGCTGCGCATCGACAGGCTGATCTTTACGCATCGCCAGCAGCGACAACCCTGTACGCAGAGCGGTTAAATGCTGGCCCAGCTCGTCATGAATATCACGCGCCAGCTGTTTTTTTTCCGCTTCCCGCGCCCGCTCGAGATTATGAGTTAACTGCCGCAACTCCTCTTCGGTCTTGCGGATTGCAGTGATATCGCGCCCAACCGCCAGCACGCTAACCAGCTCGCCCTGTAAATCATATTCCGGCACGCAGCGCACATGCAGGGTGCGTTTATCACCCTGATACTTTACCACCAGCTCATCTTCGGCCACTTTCTCATCAACCATCGTGCGTGAGACCAGCTTAAACAGGCTCAGTCCAATCCCCCCGCGCTGCACGCTTTCAGTCAGCGGCACCCGACTGATATCGTTTTCGCTAAGATTAAACCAGCTGCGGACCGCCAGGTTGGCATAGAGGCAGCGGGTCTGCAAATCAAACCGTAAAATGAGGTCGGGAGAATTTTCCACTACCTGATACAGCTGTTTTTCCCGAAGTTGCTGCTGCTCTTTTTGCCGGCGAATTTCATGCATATCGCGCACAATGCATAAGATATGCAGCTCACCATCCTGGTGATATCCGCTACAACTCACTTCTACGGGAAAAACGTCATGCCGGCCGGTATGATGTGAAGTGAATTGTATCCCTTCAGGGCGGGTACTGAGTTTCCACCACAGGGCAAAAACATCATTGTCGCGCAGTTCTTTATCAATGATGTCAAAGCTGAGCTGCGAAAATGCCTCGCGGGAATATCCCGTCAACTGGCAGGCCTTTTCATTGACATATTTGATATGCAGCTGGCTGTCTATCAAATATATCGCATCATGAATTTTGTTTAAGGCAATATTTGATAAACCGGTGATAGTAGTTTTGTGATTGTCATTCTGGTCAGATACACCCTGTAAAAGCATTATTCCCTCCACGGATTTATCAAGCCGCAGAGAATAACGTTCCGACGGCATGATAGTCATAACCCGCTAAATATTAACGAGCTGATAAGCTTAGCAGTTAAATTGCCATTTTTCGCAGGCCCATATTCAGGCGTAAATTCTCCCCTTTAATGTTTCCCGCGCGCGTGAGAGCCGAGAGCGCACGGTGCCTACCGGGATTTCTAACTGCTGAGCGATATCCTGATAGCTGCCCTCCTCCTCCACAAGGATAGACAGCATCACCCTGACGTCTTTCGGTAAAATTTCGAGGGATGCCAGCGTATGACTCAGTAATTGCCTGTTTTCCGTCAGATCGCTGGGATCATTATCCAGCAGCAGATCGGCGATAACTTCATCATTAAGATTATCAAACAGATAGTGGATCTGTTTTGATTTGTAGTAGTTGCGAATCAAATTAACTGCGATGCCAAATACCCACGTTTCCGGACGGGATGCGCCGCGAAACTTATGGCGATTACACAACACTTCCAGACAGGTCATTTGCAGGATGTCATCAGCATCTTCATGGCTGGCAATACGTTTTCGAATGAAATTTAACAGCTTCTTATTATGCGTAACGAAGATCTCATCCCAGTTTACGTTAATTGCTAAGGGTGACTCTGCGACAGCGGATACGAGCGTTGAATTAATCATTTTCTTATCTCTCTCATTAGTAGCAATTGATTTCGTTACATAGCAAGAGATATGCCATCTGCTGCTCAACAAATAAGCTGCTGTTTATGAAAACAATTAATTCTCCATACAGAATTATCTGAGACAGTTTTTACCCTTCCTTATCGATGAATAATGCAAAAAATTGCACTGATTTCCGGATGAAATTATTTCCACTTTTTTTTACCGCTTTTTTCGGAACCGGTAAGCGTTATTTGACACAGAAAGAGAGTAATAACCATTGAGGATGGCTGGCGATGCTCAAAATACAACATGCGATACCGGCGCTGGCGCACTCGCTAAAAGCTCTGCATAAAAACACGCCACAGACAGCAGGTAAAAACGACGTGCCGGATAATGTCCGCGCGCGTGAAACCTCACTGAATGACGCGATGGAAGAAATGGGCGCCGCGTTCAGTGAAAAGATGGAACGCAGGCAAAAGGCTCAGGACCGCCGTAATGCGTCACGGAACCAGCAGCGTGGCAAGCATGCGCTCAGCAAAGTCGGAGAGTTGAATGCACTATTTTCCCTACTCGACGGCGGCGATGAACAACAAACGCTGGAGCAGATGGCGTGGCTACGTGCCGCCCTGCGCCAGAATCCGCCGCCGGATAGCGACACACTTCTGGAAAAGACCGGCGGCGATCCGGCGCGCACCGCCCTGCTACTGCGTGTGATCGGCGAACAGGCACAGGATAAAGGCGACGGGGAACTGGCCGGGCTGGCCGGGGCCCAACTGGATAAGCTACAGCAGACCCACGGCCAGACCATTCGTGCAGGCAACAACACGGCGTCAGCCATCGCCGGGTATACCCGCGATCCGCAGCGTAAACAGTCGTTGCGCAACCTCTATTACGACGGCATCGTCCACCAGCAGTCCGCAACCAGGATGCTGGATATGCTGCTGGAGCTGATCGGCTCGCGTAATCTGATCCCGACGCTGCGTACTCTGCAGCGCGCGCTGGCGGATGATATCGCCGCACTTGCCCCCTCAATCAGCGTTATTACCCTCGGACGTATCCACCGCGGACTGCGCGATGCTGCCGGGATAAGCCAGACGCTGAGCGACAGCACTGCCTTTTTGCAGCGTATGCGCAGCAAACTGCCCAGTGTTGCCATGAACAGCCTGACTCTGGCACGCCGGATGTTGCAAATCAGCCATAACGGCGCTTATCAGAGTGATTTTACCGGGCTGGCAGACGAGATTGTCGGCCAGAACAGGCAACATCTGCCGCTCTTTTTTAGTTCGCTTTTTCCGCTCCTGCACGGCGTGCCAGCCTCGCTGTGGCCCGCTCAGGAAAATCGTGACAACGCGTTAAAACTGCTGCGCGGCATGATTACGGACGTCACTAAAACTGAGCAGCAACAGCAACGCCGCAACCGGAACGCTGCGTCGTGAGGCAACAAAGATGAATACCCTGTTTCACATATTGAATCGAATCGCGATCAGCGCCATGCAACGCTCCGAAGTGGTCGGTGCGGCTTTTGCCATGGCGCTGGTGTTTATGCTTATTATTCCCTTACCGCTGCCATTAATTGATGCGCTGATAGCGGTGAATATCTGCCTGTCATCTCTGCTGGTCGTGCTGGCCATGTATCTGCCTAAGCCGCTGGCGTTCTCAACCTTTCCCGCCGTGCTGCTGCTCACCACCATGTTCCGCCTGGCACTCTCTATCTCCACCACCCGCCAGATCTTAATTCAGCAGGATGCGGGCCATGTGGTGGCGGCTTTCGGTAACTTTGTGGTGGGCGGCAACCTTGCGGTAGGGATGGTGATGTTCCTGATCCTGACCGTGGTGAACTTCCTGGTCATTACCAAAGGCTCCGAAAGGGTAGCCGAAGTGGCTGCGCGTTTTACCCTTGATGCAATGCCAGGTAAGCAGATGTCCATCGACAGCGATCTGCGCGCCGGACTGATTGATGGGGTACAGGCCAGAAACCGGCGTAATGAACTGGCAAAAGAGAGTCAGTTATTCGGGGCGATGGATGGCGCGATGAAGTTTGTTAAAGGTGACGCTATCGCCGGGCTGGTGATTGTCGTGATTAACCTGATTGGCGGCATCAGTATTGGCGTGCTGCAGCTGGGCATGCCTGCTGGCGAAGCGATGCATATCTACTCGATTCTGACCATCGGTGACGGACTGATTGCACAGATCCCTGCGCTGCTGATCTCGCTGACCGCCGGGATGCTGATTACCCGCGTCTCGTCCGACAATGAGCAGACGGCTGACAATAATATCGGCCGCGAGATTGCCGAGCAGTTAACCAGCCAGCCGAAAGCCTGGCTGCTCTCCTCAATGGGGATGGTGGGCTTTGCCCTGCTGCCAGGTATGCCAACGGCAATTTTTCTGCTGCTGGCCGCGCTGACGATGATTAGCGGCGGTTTTCAGATCTGGCGTGTCAGAAAGACCCTGAGCCTTGCGCAGCCGCAAATGGAAAATGAGGTCATTCCCCCTGAGCTGAACGGCAAGGAGGATTTACGTCAGTTCAACCCAACACGACCTTATCTGATCAATTTCTCGTCCTCATGGCGCGGCCATCCGGAGATGCTGGAGCTGGTGCAGGATATTCGCCGGCTGCGTAACCGTATCGTTTACCACTTCGGCTTTACCCTGCCAGCGTTCGATATCGAGTTTCTCGACCAGCAGACGGAAGATGAGTTTCGCTTCTCGGTTTATGAAATCCCGAAAGTAAAAGGGACATTTAACGTGTCGCATCGGGCGGTGAAACGCCGCTGGCTGGACGAGATCGCGTCAACCGACAGGGAAAGCGTGGCAGAGGGCGACGAGCAGCGTCAGGAAGGCGATCTTATCTGGCTGGCGGCGGATCATCCGCTGCTGCAAAACGAAGAGGTCGAGCGCTGGACGGCGCGCGAAATCCTGGTAAAGCGCATGGAGAACGCTATTCACGCCAGCAGCCCGCATTTTATTGGTCTGCAGGAAACCCGCGCGCTGGTGAGCTGGCTGGAATCAGAGCAGCCGGAGCTGTCGCAGGAGTTACAGCGCGTGATGCCCCTCTCACGTTTCTCCAGCGTCCTGCAAAAACTGGTTTCAGAACGTATTCCGCTGCGATCGGTTCGGGCAATTGCCGAAGCGCTGATCGAGCATGGGCAGCATGAGCGCGACATCTGGCTGCTGACCGACCAGGTGCGCATCTCGTTAAAAAATCATCTCTGTTACCAGTATGCCCGTCCGGACGGCCTGCATGTCTGGCTGCTGACACCGGAACTGGAAGAACAGTTGCGTGACTCGCTTCGTCAGACTCAAAACGATCTGTTCTTTGCGCTAACCCATGAGCAGATCAGCGCCATTCTCCCGCTCATCGCCAACGCATTCCCGGTTGACACCCCGGAAAGCGCGGTGCTGCTGGTCGCCCAGGATTTGCGCAGCCCGATGCGCGGGCTTATTCAGGAAGAGTTCCACTATGTGCCGGTGCTCTCGTTTGCAGAGCTGCAACCCAATCTCGCAGTAAATGTGCTGGGGCGTATAGAGCTCGATCCGGCCGCTTACTCACTTACCACGTGGGAGAGTTAACCATGTTCGAACTGCGCGTGCTGTCTGGCCTGCATTTAGGCGCCGCGTTACCCCTCTTCGGTGATAAATGGCTGATTGGCCACGCCGATGAGGCCGATCTGATGCTTAGCGATGCTCGCGTTGCTGCCCGCCAGTGCGAGCTGCGCCGGGAAGAGACCCGGTGGCTGGCACAACCGCACGGCGGGGAAGCCTATGCCATTAATAGTGAAGAACCTTTTCAGGTCGCTGACGTCTGGCTCTGCGTCGCGCGTATCGACACGCCGTGGGCCGCCTGTATGCCGCCTGCCAATCCTTCTGTGCCCGAAGAATCTGCTGAAACGCCGAATGAGGCCATACCCCCGGTCGCTGCCCGTAAAGGGATATTCACCCGCAGCATCCGCACGCTGGTCTGGAGCCTGATGTTGCTGCTCACCCTGACAGTAATGAGCTGGGTTTTGCAGCCCACCGTAGCCCAGACTCAGGTCACCTCCTCCCGGCCACTGAGTACTCCCGCAGAATTGCAGGCTCCGTTACAGAAAATGTTGCGCGAACGCGATCTGGCAAGCCTCGTGAAAGTGGACATGCATAATCAGCGAGTGCGTCTTACAGGCCGCCTCAGTAAGCCACAGATGCAAATCTATAAACGAATGCTGGAGCGCTTTAACGCAACGTACACCAGCGATATCCCGCTGGATAACCAGGTCAGGCTGCTGAAGGTCAGACTGCCGTTTCGCATTGTGCAAATCACCACCGGTAGCCGCGCCAATATCGTCACTGATGATGGGCAGCGTCTGTTTATTGGCGATGAAGTCGACAACCTGCGGCTGGTGGCGATTACCAGTAACCAGATCGAGTTCAACGGGCGCGATAACATTAAGGTGAGCTGGTAATGACGATGACACTGGAGCAGTGGTATCAGCAGCAGCAGCGGCGGCTGACATGCTTTTCGCCGGTCGAAAGCTTTGGTCGCATTACCGGGATCAGCGGGATATTGCTCGAAAGCAGCCTGCCCGAGGCGCGGATTGGCGATCTCTGCCAGATCGCCCGGGATGACGGGCAAAGCGTGCTGGCAGAGGTGGTCGGCTTTAACCCGCAGCACACACTGCTCTCCGCCCTCGGCCAGCTCGACGGCATAGCGCGTGGGGCACGCGTGGTTCCGCTGCGCCTGCCACACAGTATTGTGGTGTCCGACGCCCTGCTCGGCAGCGTACTTGACGGCTTTGGCCGTCCACTGGATGCAGGCCAGCCTGGCGCGTTCGCCCTGCCCGGTACGGTGGACGATGCGGTAGGCGTACTGGGCGATGCCCCGGCACCCACCGATCGTCCGCGCATCGATACGCCGCTACCGACCGGCATTCGCGCCATTGATGGCCCGCTGACCCTGGGCGTGGGACAGCGGGTGGGGATCTTCGCCGGCGCGGGCTGCGGGAAAACCACCCTGCTGGCGGAGATTGCCCGTAATACGCCCTGCGATGTCATTGTCTTTGGTTTGATTGGCGAGCGTGGGCGCGAATTGCGCGAGTTTCTTGACCACGAACTGGATGAGGCGCTGCGCAGCCGTACGGTGCTCGTCTGCGCCACCTCCGATCGCAGCAGTATGGAACGCGCCAGGGCCGCTTTTACTGCCACTGCCATCGCCGAAGCCTGGCGCGATAAGGGTAAGAACGTGCTGTTAATCCTCGACTCACTGACCCGCTTTGCCCGCGCCCAGCGTGAAATCGGCCTTGCGCTGGGCGAGCCACCGGGTCGCGGCGGGCTGCCGCCTTCGGTTTATACCTTATTGCCCACCCTGCTGGAGCGCGCAGGACAGACCTCACGGGGGGCCATCACCGCCCTCTATTCCGTGCTGATTGAAGCCGATTCAATGAACGATCCGGTCGCGGACGAAGTGAGATCCCTGATTGATGGCCACATTGTGCTGACCCGTCGTCTGGCGGAGCGCGGACACTACCCGGCTATTGATGTGCTGGCGAGCCTGAGCCGTACTATGAGCAACGTTGCGACTCGCGAGCATAGCCGCGACGCCACGCAGCTGCGTCGCATGATGTCCGCCTGGCAGCAGGTAGAAATGTTAATCCGCCTGGGAGAATACCAGCCGGGACATGATGCCATGACCGATGCGGCAGTATCGGCTCAGGAGGCGATAAATGGCTATCTGCAACAGGCGATGCACGCGCCCTGCGGATATGACGACACACTGCATTACTTAGCGGAGGTAAGCCAGCATGCGCCGTCATCCGCTACCTGATCACGACATCACGACTGATGAGGGCAGCGCTGAATTGCAGCAGGCCTTCTCTCTGCTGCTGCCAATTCGCCGCCAGCGCTTACGCCGCTGCGAACGGTTGCAACGGCAAGCGGAGCAGGCGCTGTGCGAAACGCAACGTCAGTCAGCCGAGGCGGAACACCAGCTTGAAGCCGCACAACAGCATTATCAGCAGCTGCGCGATAGCTTTGCCGGACACCACCAGTCGGGGCTGCAAAAACAGGAGCATCTGGTCGGGGGATTGGCCCGGGAGCGCCAGGCCAGCGACGCGGTGAGTGGACAGCGTAATCAGCTGCAACAGTGCCGCGCACAGCAGGTTATGCAACAACAACAGGTGCAGCACACACAGCAGCAAACACAGGCGCGTCTGCGCGATGTGGAAAAACTGGAATATCTGATGGCGCACAGCGAGGCATTACGATGACAGCCTTACCCCACCCCCCGCAAAATAATCCAGCGCCGCCTGCACGGCCGGAGGTGCAGCGCCGTTCGCCGCAGACCGGACCTTCAGACGTCGCGACATCCGAGCGTAAATCCCGCGCCGAGCCGTTTCGCGAAGAGGGTTCGCTGTTCGACGCGCTGTTGCTCACCCCCAGCGAACTGCCGCAACCGCTTATCATACCCTGGGAAGGCTCCCCCTCTTTTGGGTCACAGTTATCCCATGAGCATGTGACTCCCGCTTCTCCGGCCAGGGCCTGGCAACAACTGGAGCCCTCCCTGTGCGCCATGGCAGAAAAGCAGCCTGCTGGCCCGATATCGATGACGCTACTGCTGCCCCTTTTAGGCGAAGTGGATGCCCGCCTGAGTCCTTTTGCCGCGGGCTGGGATATCAGCCTGCGTTTTGCGCCACCTGCCATGACGATGATGGCCGCCCATCAGGAACGCTGCAGGGAGTCCCTGCGCCGCCGGATGGCCTGCGCTGTGCGCCTGCGTTTTGAGCAGCGCGGAGGCCGGGAATGAAACCCTTATCCCTGCGCACTCTGCCGCGCGAAGAAGCCAGCCTGCGCCAGCGTATCGGCCACGGCCTTGGCTATCCTTTTACCCTTGCGGGCGAAGCGGGTGAGCTTCAGCTGCGGCTCGCCCCCCCCGGCGAGCGGCCACCGACGCAGAGCTTCTCATGCAAGGCGGGAGGGTTATCTCTGGCGGAGAGCGAAGCGCTGCTGAGTCTGTTTTCCACTTGCCCGCTGCTGCCAGAACCCGGGGCGTGCGCTGACTGGTACTGGCCGCTCTTTAACCAGCATCTCAGCCCGGCATTGCGCGCGCTATTTGGCGACCTGACGCCGCAGGACTCGCTCTGCGCACCGGTTGAGGGGATGTGGCTTGCGATTAGCGTCACGATCGGTGAGGCGCAGGCGCAAAGTCAGTTATATCTTGCGCCTGCCACATTGGCGGCGTTGTTAAACCAGCCTGGCTGGGCTCCGCTCCCTGCACCGCTTTGCAGCGCCCTGCCGTTATCGCTGCCGATAGAACTGGGTGCGGTGTCGTTTGCTCCCTCGCAGTTACGCACACTTCGCCCCGGTGATGTGATTTTCCCTGCTACCTCGTATTTTTTCCCGACCGGTCGCGGCGAGCTTCGCCTTGCGCAATTGCACCTTAAGGGCGAATTGCTGTTCGGGGAGGGGCATCCTGCCCGTTTTCTTATTACCCGTCTGGAGAATAGTTACATGAATGTGACCCCCGAAGATAATCTGCCTGCCGATACACCTCAAGCGGATGAAGGCCTGACTGAAACAACGGCGCCTGTGGCATCACCTTTTGATGCGCTGCCGCTGGCCCTGACCGTGCGCTGCGGCCATCTCAGACTTACCCTGGGTGAGTTAAATCGTCTGGATGTCGGCTCGACGGTCACGGTCGAAAACGTCGTGCCCGGTGAAGCACTGCTATGTCACGGCGAGTTTCCGCTGGCGAAAGGCGAACTGGTCGATGTCGAAGGACGTCTGGGGTTGCAGATTACTCACATGCTGCCGGGCGTGGCGAGCGTCGGGGATGTGAACAGGTGATTCCGATGGAGATGGGGCCACTCAACCCGATTATGCTGGCGCTGTTTCTCGGCGCACTGGCACTGCTGCCGATGATGCTCATTATCTGTACCAGCTTTTTGAAAATTACGATGGTGCTGCAATTGACGCGCAACGCGATGGGCGTGCAGCAGGTGCCGCCAACGATGGCGCTCAACGGCATTGCGCTGGCGGCAACGCTATTTATTATGGCGCCGGTATTTAGCGATATGACCGACAGGCTGAAAGCGATCCCTGTCGATTTCAGCAGTATGGAGCGGCTCGAATATACCGCCGCTAATGGTATCGAACCGCTGAAAACGTTTATGCATAAAAATACCGATCCGGACATCGTCATCCATCTGCAGGAAAATGCCCAGCGTATGTGGCCAAAGAAAATGGCAGATTCGGTCACCCCCGAAAATATGCTGCTCATTATCCCGGCCTTCGTGCTATCGGAGCTGCAGAACGGTTTCAAAATCGGCTTTCTGATCTTTATTCCTTTTATTGTCGTTGACCTGATCGTCTCGAATATCCTGCTGGCGCTCGGGATGCAGATGGTGTCGCCGATGACCGTTTCGCTGCCACTGAAGATCCTGCTGTTTGTGCTCATCAGCGGCTGGACGCGGCTGCTCGACGGCCTGTTCTACAGCTATTTATGAGGTCATCATGGATATTCTGACGCTGTTTCGCCAGGGGTTATTGCTGGTGGTTATCCTCTCCGCGCCGCCGCTGCTGGTGGCAGTGATCTCCGGGGTAATTATTTCACTGGTACAGGCCGCGATGCAGTTGCAGGATCAGACCCTGCCGTTCTGCATCAAACTTATCGCGGTCGGCCTGACGCTGGCGCTTACCGGGCGCTGGGTCGGTGTTGAACTGATGGAGCTGGCGCAGGCGGCGTTTGCGATGATGTCAACGGTCAGTTCCTGATGCTGACAGGTTACCCACTCACCGATACGTTTCATGCAATCCTCGCGCTGGGACTTGGCATGGCGCGCATCTTTCCCTGCCTGTTACTGACACCGATATTCTCTTTTAGCGTCATAAAAGGGCTGCTGCGAACCGCCATTGCTGTGGCGCTGGCGCTGTTTATCGCCCCAGGCATCAAAGAACAAATTGATGTGCTTGAGCCGACAATGATGGCGCTGGCAGGGCTGGTACTCAAAGAGTTGATGATAGGCACCCTGCTCGGATTGTTGCTGGCGTTGCCTTTCTGGCTGTATGAGTCTGTTGGTGCGTTATTCGATAACCAGCGGGGTGCCTTAATGGGTGGACAAATTAACCCCCAGCTGGGGCCGGATGTGACGCCTCTGGGTAAGTTAATGCAGCAGGTGCTGATATTGCTGCTGGTCACAGGGCTGGGATTATCGACCATCACCCAGGTGATCTGGGACAGCTATCATCTTTGGTCCGCCACCCAGTGGATACCTTTCCCCGCAGAGGCGGGTTTTCACGTCTGGCTTACGCTTTTGGGGAAAATCTTCAGCGATATGGTTCTTTATGCCGGGCCGCCGGTGGCGCTGATGCTGCTGCTCGATTTTGCCATCGGTGTGATGAGTCTCTATAGCCCACAGCTACAGGCGACTGCCCTGACAATTCCGTTGAAATGCCTGCTCGGCATGTTGTTTTTTATCCTCTATCTGCCACTGCTGGACCATCTGGGTAATGCGCGGTTGTATGAACTGCGCGATCTTATCCCTGTCCTGTCGCAGATATTTGCCCCTTCAGCCGGGAGCGCGCCATGAGCGAAAAAACCGAAGACGCTACACCGCAAAAACTCAGAGAGTCGCGCAAAAAAGGCCAGGTCAGCCAGAGCCAGGATATCCCTAAGCTGCTTATCTCAATCGGTATCCTTGAGACCCTGTTTGCTATGGTGGATACCGGGATGCAGCGGTTGCAGGCGATGATGCTGCTGCCGTTAACGCGTCTGCGCGACCCATTCGATCACGCGATGGAGGAAGTAATAAGTGATAGCGTCACCGTAATGCTGGTACTGGTGGGCATCGCGTGCGCCATTGCCATGCTGCTGCGGGTGGTGGGCGGCTGGGTGCAGTTCGGCCCACTCTTCTCCACCGAAGCGCTGGCACCGAAACCGGATGCGCTTAACCCGTTTAATCATCTGAAGAATATGTTTTCCGCCCGCCAGTTTACCCAGCTTTTGACCAGCATCTTTAAAGCGGTGGTGATAGGCCTGGTGGTATGGCAGGCGATCATGCCGGACCTCGGTGGCCTTGCTCAGCTGGCGCTTGGCGATCTCAACGGTTTCTGGCAGGGGGTGATGGCGCTGTTTATGAAGGTGTCACGTCGGGTGCTGATGGTGATGCTAATAATCAGCCTGTTCGATTTTGGTATTCAGCGCTATTTCTTCCTCAAACAGCAGCGTATGAGTCATGAAGATATCAAAAACGAATTTAAGCAGAGCGAAGGCGATCCGCATATGAAAGGCCACCGCCGTCAGCTGGCTCAGGAGATCCTGAATGAAGAGCCGCTGCCTGCCCGTGAGATTAACGTGGAAGACGCGGATGTGTTGCTGGTTAATCCCACCCATTTTGCCGTCGGTCTCTATTATCGCCCGGATGAAACGCCGCTGCCGCGTCTGCTGTTCAAGGCTTGCGATGAAGAGGCGCGGGCATTAATTGAAGAGGCGCAGCGTAAAAAGAGACCGGTTATCCGCTTTATCTGGCTGACCCGCACTCTGTGGCGCACCACGCGCGAAGGGGCTTATGTTCCACGCGAAACGTTAAATGCCGTCGCGCACGTCTATCGTCTGCTGCGGGAGCTGGAGGATCACTATCTGGATGAGGTGATTGAGATTCGGGAAGAATAGTGCGGAGGGTAACTCCGCACTATATTATCAGGCAGTCACATCTGCATCTCACGTGCCTGCTGAATAAAAGCCAGTATTAAAGCGCTAAAAGTCGCCGGGGTGAAACCGGCAAGCGGTTGCTGATAACAGAGCCGCCTGCGGTCTGCTGCAGGAAAACTGACGTAATGGAATAGCATTACCAGCACTGGCATGCGGGCAAAGAGTGCGCCGCACGCAGGCTTCCCGGAAACGGAAGGTGAATAGCTATGGTCGATTCTCATTAAAATATGGCCCCGTCGATCAGCCGGGGCCTGGGACTGCCGAAACGTGATTAGTTATCTACCGTTATCCGCGTGTAGTCGTTCGGGCCATTACGCAGTTGTGGTTGCCACCAGATGGTCAGGTTATGCAGGTCTGAAGAGGGGCGACAGCCCACGTCATTACATCCGCCCTGCGGCCGCGCGCAGGCACTCAGCACCAGCGCGGCGGCGGTAAGCACAATTATTCTCACTAACATGCTTTTTCCTTATCAGCTCAGTAGAGGTTTTTGGCCGGTGCACCGCCTGCTGAAGAGAGCAGCGAAGCGCGAGAAGGACGTGACGGAGCATTGCTATCAAATGCGACGAATACCTCCGCCGATTCACCCGGACGCAGTTCTCCACGCGGCCAGACCGCTACCGCCAGCGTGCGGTCGCTGCGGCACAGACTCTCATCAAAACGCTGCGTCTGCTGGGTGTTGTTGGTGATCACCCCAACGGTTATTTGTACGCTGCTATTGCCGTACCACTGATGGCGACGGAAATCGCTCCCGAAAGCGCCCGAAATGCGGCACAGGGAGGAAAGCGTCTGGCCCGTGCCACCGCTGGTCATCCCCGCTGGCACGCGGTTCAGCGCCAGGTCGCGCATCGCGCCTTCCACCATCCCTTTGACGTCGGTGTACTTATGACGATTAGTCACCTCATCCATCGCGCTATTCAGCTGTTCGCGCGACTCGGCAGCGATATACCGGGTCGGATCGACCTGGTCACCAATTAAATGCGGCGTAATAATAAACAGCCGCTCACGCTGGGAGGTCTCATAGCGCGTTGAGGTAAAGAGCTTGCCGATCAGCGGAATACTGCCGAGGATCGGGATGCGTCGCTCACGGTCGCCCGTCTCTTTGGAATGGAACCCGCCCAGAACCAGCGAGCGTCGCGCCTCCACCAGCGCCTGGGTGCTGACCGCTGCGTTATGGGTTCCCTGCGCATCGCCCTCATCATCTTTATTGAGCTTGCCATCTTCCACATCAACAATGAGCTGGATAGCCGATTTTTGTGAAGTGGTGATTGCGCGTGGCGTCACCCGCAGGCTGGTGCCTGCGGTGACAGACTGAATATCCGCCACCCTCTCGCCAATGGCGCGTATAAAGGCAGTATCGCTGAAATCAATCACCGCGGGCTGATTCTCCAGCGTGAGGATAGTGGGGTTAGCGATAATGGATGCCGTCCCTTCCCCCTCCATCGCTTCGATACTGGCAAAAAATCGCTGGAAATCGGTCACAAACAGTGTACTGGCACCGGAGAGCATATTGGCGCCGCTGGCGACACTGCCAAACTGACCGGCCAGGTTGCTGGAGAAGCGTTTCAGCGCGCTGCGGTCGATATCGACAATCACTGCATCAATTTCGATCAGCTTTTGCGGAACATCAATGGCGTTAATTAATGCCTGATAAGCGTCCCGGGTTTTCGGATCGTCACGCACCAGCAGCAGGTTGTTACGCACATCCGCTGATACTTTACCCGCCAGACTGCTGACAGGCGCCTTTTTACGTCCGGAGGCCGGCATATTGCGATTAATCAGCTCGTTTAAAACACTTTGCGACTGTTCACGTGATACCTGTTCATCCTCTCCCTGGCCTGATGACACTTTTCCGGAAGAGGCGTTGCTGGACTGACCCAGCAGTTCATTCAGAATGGTGGCCACCCCCGGCACCAGCAGCTCCTGATCGCGATAGCGAATGGTGCGATCCGCCACGGCCGCATAACGCAGCGGGAATGCCATCATATCTTTATTGGCCCCGGCTTCAGGTTTGCTTTCCGATTTACGGGCAAATTCCGTTATCTGGCGCACATACTCCGGCGGACCGGTCACCAATACCACGCCTTCATCCGGCAGTTCGCCCCAGCCGAAGCGGGGTTCCAGCAGGCCGACACCGCGCAGCGCCTCTTTCAGATCCGGCGCGGCTTCCGGGGAAATCTCAATACGCTGGGAAGTTTGCGCTGCCTGCGGGCTGACGTAGAGCGTGTTGTTGTAGACAAACCACTGAAAGCGATACTCAAGCGCCAGGCGATTAAGGAACGCTTCCGGGCTGTCTGCGCGCAGTTTACCGGTGACATTGCTGTCGCCCAGCGTGCCAAGATTGACCTCAACACCAAAGCTGCTGGCAAAATCGTCAAGAATAATATTAAGCGGGGTATTATCTGCCGAATAGGCATACGCACCATTCTTCCACTCATCCGGTACACGAGCGTTTGTGATGCCCATACTCAGTAGCAGCAGGGTAATGGCCGCCAGCAGGCGGCCCGGAAAAGAAAACGTAAACACGCCTGACTCCTTGATGACAGGGGCTTAGTTAACAGCGTCGATGATCGCTTTACGGATGCCAAACCTGAACTGGGTGTATTGCGAACTTGCCCAGCTGGCGTTGGACATATCCTGCAGGCGATTCTGGAAAGCATACATATCCGCAATGCTGAACGATTCGCCCGAAACATCGCGGGCAAACTGATAGGCTTCATGATGTTTGCGGTTTGAGTTGGAAGATAACTGACGCTGTAACAGATCGCTGGAACTCATGATGTTGACTCCTCTTGTTGGACACCCCTGTTAAGTGGCGCGACAAGCGAAGCAGTTCCACTGTTTTTGCTTTTTTTATGCATTCTCTTCTGCCAGCGCTGGCGCGAGCTGCTGGTACAGCGTCCGCCAGTTAACCATCAGCTCGCCTGCGTCGGTAATAAGCCGCAAGCGATCTGGCTCAAGCGCCGGGTCGGCGCACAGCGTCCAGCGAAGCTGCGGCTGCGCGACCAGCCAGCCGTTAATCTCCTGCTCCTGCCCACTGGCGCAATACAGCGTCGCCTGCTGCTGACGCGGATAGTGACGCAACAACTGTCTGAGCAACGCGTGAAAACGGCGCTCATCATCCACCTCATCGAGCAGGTGTTGCAGTGCCTCGTTCAGAACCTTTCCAGCGAGCAACACCAGCTGCGTCTCTTCGGCTGCACGCTGTTCCTGCCACTCCGCAAAGAGCGTCTGCGCCTGCTGCCAGAACCGGGCTTCCCCTTCGCGCTGGCTGGCCGCCATTTCGGCCTGTGCCTCGGCGCGTGCCTGCTCGCGGATCGTTTGCGCCTGTTTATGGGCCAGCTCGATAATGGAAGCCGCTTCAAGCCTGAGCGCAATTTCCTCGCGGCGCAGCACATTACCCGGTGGGGCGCTGCCGCCCTGCAGATGCAGGCTTTTAAGTTTCCACATCGCGCGTCTCTCCCGAATGTTGTTGTACCTGCCAGAGCGCCGTTTCCCATAAAGGACGCAAACGATGGCCAGGCAGTGAAAGTGCCGGGTTTACCGGCGCGTCGCTTACAGGGAAGAGTAGCCGCAGGCGCGGCCAGATAGCCGGAAATAACGCCTGCAGCAGACAGAGGCTGTCGGCGCTGCCGCCAGTAGTGAAAAGCCCGGCGGGCAGCCAGCACTCAATGCGCATTCCTTTCGCCAGACGCCGCAACCAGATCTTTAGCTCTGCGGGTAGCGGCATGGCTCCGGCGCAAATTTCCGCGACTAAAATCAACAGTTGCGCGCGCTGTTCGCAGCTTAAGTCGCTGATGGCCAGCACCATCGGCTCCGGCGCGACCAGTTCGCCTGGTACACCCAGTGTGTGGTGCCAGCACGAGGCATGCTGGCGGAGATAGTGCCTCTGCAAAGGCGCAGATAAACGGGCCAGTGGCTGGGTGCACCAGCTTTCATCAGCCTGTAACCAAAAGTCAGCGTGCCACCAGCGTAACCAGCGCAGGGTAATTTCCTCATCAGGCGCAACGTTGAGCATAATCAATCACTTCGCCTGTGCAGCCAGGCGCTTACGACTCAGAGCCTGACGGATGAATGCATTTGCCACCAGTAACAGCAGCAGCACTCCCAGGCATGTTGTAACTATCTTAACCATCCCGTAGCGTTCCGGGCTAAGCTGAAACGGCCCCAGCTGCACCATTTCAATTTTATCCTGCCAGGCTTTCGCCGGGACAAAGACAATCGCCAGATCGCGGTCATCGCGCCCGCCCAGCCCCGGAATGCTGGTTGCCACCAGCCGGCGAATGCGCGGTTCGATACTGTCCGGATCGAGGTTTTCATGATATTTGATAAATACCGAGGCGGAAGCGGGCTGAACCGGCTCGCCGGGGGCGATACGCTCGGGCAATACGACATGCACACGCGCCACCACGACGCCATCAATTTGTGACAGTGTCGCTTCTACCTCCTGTGACAGCGCATAGATATAGCGGGCGCGCTCCTCCAGCGGACTGGAGATAACACCACTTTTCTGAAAAACCGCGCCAAGGCTGGTTCGCGCCTGATGAGGCAGTCCGGCGGCATTGAGGATATTCACCGCCCGCTCAATGTCACTGCGCGCGACGCTAACGCTAACCCCCTCTTTAGAAACCTGTTTTTCCGCCTCAATCTTAAAGCGGCTCAGTTCTGCCACCACATCGTTGGCATCGTTTTCTGACAGTCCGCTGTGCAACTGAGTCTGATCACCGCAGCCGGTAAGCAGCAGCGCCAGGCACAGAGCACAGAAGCATTTAATGACAGCGCCATTCATAAGATTCACTGCAGGTTGCTGAGTTTATCGACTGACTGAACGGTTTTGGCAATCACTTTGGCGTTCATCAGACTCTCGATATAGTAATCAGAGAGCTGCGCATTGGCGCGGGAGAAATCTTCCGCACTGGATGACCGCGAAGCGACTCTGAGATCGTTAAAGGCTTCTTTTTGCGCACGCTGGTTGCCGCTCAGCGATTGCAGAATATTGCCGACCACGCCAGGCTCTGAAGAGCTCATCTGGCTGCTGTCAGGCGCAGGGCCATTAAGCTTTGCATTAAACCATTGAATATCTTCCGCCGACGGTGCTTCCTGGTACATTTCGACTGACGGAACCGGTTCTGAAGTGAGCAAGGAAGATTGAGAGACTTTCATCAGTAAAACTCCTGTGGGATTAGAGAGCAGGGAGACAAAAAAACACCTCCCTGCCGGAGTCGATTAGTACTGAATTTTGACCTGGGCTGCGGCTGACGCGGCCTGCGCATTACTTTCGGCGATGCCGTTAATGCGCTGGAACTCTACATCGCGATCCATTTTATCGGCCTGGTTTTCCTGCATCTTGTCCATCGCCTGTTGCGAACGGACCATATATTTCGCACCGTTGTAAGCACCGGCAACCTGAGTGTAAGCAGAAGCTGCGTTGGTGATCCCGTTGGAAAGTAAGCTAGCACCTGACATAGTCATTCCTCGCGTTGATGATAGGTTGTAGTTGGGTGTTGCATTCATTAAGTAATCAATGAAGCTATCCGGTTCCATCGCAAAGAAAATATTTATGCAGATTAAGCCTGCTGGCCCACGGCAAGAGAGGTGGGTGATATGTCAGGCGGTAAGTTTTAACAGCTTCAGGCGGTGATAAAGGGTGCGCCTGGGAATTCCTAACTCAAGAATGACATCATCGATACGATTGTCGTGCCGGTTCAGGCAGTCGTGGATCAGGCTGCGCTCAATGCGCCGCATTCTGTCTTTTAATAACACGCGCCCTTCCTGCTTTATCTCACAGCACAGCGGCGGTAAGCCCAGCACAAAGCGTTCTGCCGCCGCTTTCAGCTCGCGGATATTTCCCGGCCAGCTATGCAGCAGCAGGGTCTCATCAAGCGCGAGCGATCCTGCCGGCAGAGGCTGATTCAGACGCAGCGCCGCCTCCTGCGTAAACTGGCGAAACATGGGCAAAATCAGTTCCGGCCGTGATCGCACGGTTGGCGTGGCAATTTTAATTGTGTCGAGGCGAAAGAAGAGATCCCGACGAAAACGGCCCTGAGCCACCAGCTGCGCCAGTGGAATTTGCGAGGCGACGACCACCCGCAGATCCAGCCCGATACTTTTGGTGCTGCCCAGTCGCTCTACCGCGCGATTTTCCAGTACACGCAGCAGCTTAGCCTGCATCGTGAGCGGCATACTGTCTATTTCATCCAGAAACAGCACGCCGTGATTAGCACTCTCAATATACCCGGCACGGGAACTGCTTGCGCCGGTGAACGCCCCGGCCATGACCCCAAACAGCTCGCTTTCGGCAAGTGTCTCCGGGATGGCCGCACAGTTGACCGGCACCATCGGGCCACGACAGCCGGAAAGTTGATACAGCCGCTGGGCCAGTGCATCTTTCCCTGTACCCGTTTCTCCCTCGATTAAGACATCTATGTTTAACGGTGCAATCGTATTTAAAATCTTATACAGATGAGTATGGATATCGGTTACGGGCTCCGGGTAACCCGCCGCCGCATCCGGGCGGGAATCAACCTGGCGTAAGACGTTATCCTCACTCTCCTCATCGACAGTCCCGTGGCCTGACTGTGTCCTGTAAAGACGAACCATACATTCTCCATTAGCTTCGCATAAGCGCGCCTTACATGAGGCGCGCTGCTCGTTCAGCACTTGTGGATGTTCTGGAAGCAGAGCCTGATGCAAAGAATTACAAATTTACCGCGGCCTCACTCTCACCCAATCAGGTCATCCCCGCTATCAGTCCAGGATTATTATCTTGTAGGGATAGACGCTCAACCGGTAAGGATTACCCTACAGGACTCACAGAAAAACCTTCAAAAACAGAATGATAATTTCTTAATGGCGGTGCCGCTGGATTTTTATAAATCTGAACCCGCATCACAAAGGGAACATTTTTAGTGGAACCATCACGGGACAACTACCACTCACAGTGCGAGGTAGCATCAGCCTGAACGGTAAAATTGTGCAATCGGCAGTAATCAGGATTGCAAAATGTTACCGCTGTTGCTGCCCAATCAATCGCTGACTTATTAACTCTGAGGAATAAATTCATGAAGATTCCAGGATTTGGTGGTGGGGCTACAAACGCGAACAAAATCGATATGCCTCCGGCAAATATGCCAGGCAAGACGGGGGGCAGTCCGTCAGGTAAACCTGACTTACCCGATCAGCCCGGAAAATCGTCGTTACCTTTTCTCAATAATGCGAAAACAGGCCCGCTCAATTTTGCCAGTAATGCCTTTGACGGCCTGAGCACACTGGCTTCGCTGACCGGTTCAGGCGGAAGTCAGAAAAACGGCCAGGCAAACGGTGCAAACTCGCCTGACGCCCCGTCGGGCGGCGGCTTACTACAGCAGATTATGATGCTGACAGGCCTGCAACAGCTGTTGGGCGGCGGTAATAAGGCGCAGCAGCCGGAGCAACCGGGCACGCCTGCACCTTCACAGGGCACGAATCACAGCGGCAATCCGCTTGAGCAGCTGATGCAGATGCTTCAGCAACTGCTCCAGCAGATGATGGGGATAGATAAAGGTAAAGGGGCAGACAGCGGAGAATCTGGCGGTAATGCACCACAGGCACCGGCTCAGGGAGCAACTGACAATGGGGGGCAACAGGGCGGAATGATGCAAAACCTGCTGTCCCTGTTAGGGCTTTCTTCATTGTTGCAGGGGCTTTTGGGCGGCGGTGAGGGGCAATCTTCCCAGAAAAATCCGCAAAGCTAACTCAGGGGGCTTGTATGGTTATGCCAATACCTGGCGGGGGGGGAATAACCCCCGCTTTTTCACCCGGCAGGCCACTGCCGGGTAACCTGCCATTATCCACTCCCCTGCCCGGCTCCGCGTTCCCGGTCCCGGTCCCGGTCCCGGGCAGCGATCTCCCCATCAGCTACTCCGGTGGGAGCGGAACGCCGCTGGCGGGCCTGTCCGATCCGATCCGGGAGCTTGATCAGCTTTTAACGCAGGCTGGATTGGGGGCGCTTGTCGATCCGGCAGCCGCTGAAGAAGGGACGGTGCCCACGGCGTTATTTGCCAGCGAAACATCCGGTGAAGATATTCCACAGGCACCGGGCGATGGCATGCGAACCAGTGAGAAGGACATCCGCGTCAGGCCGACGGAGGAGAATCTGAAGGGTCGTCCACCGGGTGATAACCGCAGCGCCGAACAGATCATTGATGAAAACCCGGTGCTGAAAAACCTTGGCAACCAGAAAGATATCAAGCAGGCAGAGCTAAAAGAGCGCTTCGGCGACTGGACGGATGCCAATAAAGATCCGAAGAGTCGTGCTGATGCGGCGTATAACATGGCCTGCGTGTTAAACAGCATAAAAGGCCTGAATGCGCGTGATGGCAGCGAGCGGAAGGAGATCTCAGCTAACGACAAAATAGAGGGCATCACCAAAGATGGTGACGCGCGCCACGGTACCGAGGCGGGTGTACTGAAGGATATCGCCGAACAGGGTCTGAAGATGCTGCCGGAGAATAAACAGTTGCCGGAGACGAATGATTCGCACGTTCGTATGGATGGTACCAATAAAGACAACTTCCAGTGGGGCATGGGTGAGTTCGGCAAAATATTGTCGAACATCCCGATTCTCAAATCTGTTGCCGCGCCTTTCTTTAACAATATTGGCGAAGCCCGCAATGTGGGCGAAGTCTTTACCGGTGGCCTGAAAGGACTGGCCGAGGGTGGAATGAGCGCGGCGCGTGGGCCGATTGGCTGGGGCATCACGGCAGCGACCGATACCGTACAGATTGCGGTGGAAAATAGCGGGGGGAAAGGCAAGAACGAACCGCCGCCGTTTGCCTGATTTTGAGGCTGCTCATGTTTGTCCCTGTACCCGGTACAGGGACTTTTTTTGCGCGTTATGCAGGTAACGTGCCTTTGCCGCTGGAGATAATGTCGGCAAAGTTGAGCACTTTTCCAACATAAGTCGGATCGCCGGTTCCGGTTTTCGAGATATCCGTCAGATCGTTGACATTCACATTCCCTGGCCCTGAGTTATAAGCTCGCAACCCGGCACCGGAATCGCCCCCAAAAGCCTCCCGCTGCTCTTTCAGATAGAGCGCGCCAGCCATGATGCTGTCTTCAGGGCTGGACGGGCTGGCATCTGGCCCCAGCAGATGCGGGTATCTGCTTTGCAGATCGGCGAAGGTGTTGGAATTAACCTGCATCAGGCCGCTGTCGGAAAGGCCATTACCGCCGTTCACGGTGGTCGCCTCTGTTTTTCCGCGCGACTCCTGCCAGATTTGCGCTGCCAGCACTTCAGGCCCCTGGCTAGTCTCTTTGGCGGCACGCATTATCGCCTGCTCATGATCCAGTAACGGGGCAGGTAAATGTAACCCCGACTCGCCTTTTATCAGCGGGACGCCGCCGGATGCTGGCGTCTGCCGGGCAGGCGTATTTAGTGCAGCATCAGAAGCCGTACCTGGCTGTGGCATTGTACTGGCCGTTAGCGGTTGCTGTGCAGAAGTGGATTCAGCCGGGTTAACAGGCTGCTGCATCGCGGCATTAAACGGTGCGGTGAGCGAAGCCCCCTCTTCTGCTGAGGTGTCCGGCATATCGGCACCGCCGCCACGCCCGGCTCCGGCGCTGTTATTTTGCTGCTGACCAGCGAAGAGCTGTTGCAGCATTAATAGCAGTTGCAGCAATGCCTCTATTTGCGGCCCCAGTTGCTGCATCAGCCCCTGCATCTGCATCGGATCCCGGTTGCTCACACTGTCGGGCGTGGCGGTGAGACTACTGAAATCCGTGCCGCTCATGGCATCATTGCCAAAGTTAATCGCCTGGCCACTGGCGCCAGAATCTGGCGGAGTAAACGAGGCTAAATTTTTTTCATCGAGCGCGCTAAAATCAGGCAGTTGCGGCTGTATCGGCCCGAAAGCCGAACCTGACGAGATATTCATTCTTCTCTCCTCTCAACAAAGCATCATCGTTAGCGCCAGCCAGACTGGCGCCTTTCTCCCGCTATGACCGGGGTACGATTGAGTGGAAAGCGCGAGGCGGGAGTTCCGGGCAGCGCGTGAGACAGCGCAAATTCGGCGTAAAAAAAAAGCCGCATCGCTGCGGCTTTTAAGGTGTGGTATCAGGAGGCTTTTTTCGTTTCTTCAGGTTCTGGCGATCCTGCAGGCCCTGCAGCTTCTGATGACGCAGATGACCCGGATGTCACTGATGATGCTGATGATGTCGGTAAGGAGTCCGGCAGCGGTATCATCTCGGCAATGCGCTCGCTCATCTTCTCTGCTTCAGCTTCAAGGACGGCGATGATGGCCTCATAGTCAGCCTGGGTTAACTTCTCAGGCTGTGGGCTTTTGATATTCGCCAGGTCCGGGAACGAGTGCCACCATGCAGAGGTATCACCCGCAGCGCGCATTTCTGATGAACGCTCAGGCGGGGTATTACGTAATGGCCCGGAGTTATGCGAACGTACGCTATCGCTGTCCGATTCGCCTTCTTCTGACGGCCCTTTCGCCCGGGTACCGGTGCTGGGTGCTGGCGTACCGGCAGGCGTTCTCGCCTCGGTACCGACACTCGGTGCTGGCGTGCCTTCCGGGGTTCTCGCCTCAGTACCTACACTCGGTGCTGGCGTGCCTTCCGGCGTTCTCGCCTCAGTACCCACGCTGGGTGCTGGCGCGCCTTCAGGTGTTCTCGCCCCTGAACTCACCGGGGCTTCCTCTTCTGTCGCGTCGGCGGGCTTCGGGTGCAGCTTGTTTGCCACTGCTCGCTCAGCCTCCTGATAAAGAAGACCGAACACCCCCTGTTGCAGGTAAGAATAGGCGTTTGGCACCAGGGCCGCCGCATTGCCAATGCTTTCGCGGGAAACGCGGAAGCCGGATTTGTTCGCCAGATCCAAAGCGGTCTCTGCCGCACTTGTCTTGCCGGAGGTGAAAAGCTTCTCTGCACCACCTTTGGTCACACGTGCCGCCCCCGCTCCGATGCCCAAACCGAGCGCTTCCATCGTCTCAGAGGCTACCGCACTTAATGCACTCAGCGTTGTAACGCCTTCAACCCAACGTTTTGGCGCTTTGGCGTGTTCCCACACCGCATCGAAGTGGCTCCCCTCGCCACTATTCGTGTGCCCGCTGGACAGCGACATATAACGATCCTTCCAGTCGTTACGGCCAAATAAAAACTCCGCGCCATGCAGGTTGTCGTAGTAGTTTTCCACAACTCCACTCAATGCACCGGCAGCGGAAGTCAGGCCAAAACCTGCAATCTGGTTGATGGCATAACCCGGCTTGAGCGCACCCTGTATAATCCCCAATGGCTCTGGCCGCGGCTTATTTTCGGGTAATAGCTGGGTTGCACTGGAAATTCCACCCGTCACCGGGTTGCGGACGTTAAAGCCCGTCCCGCCCAGCGCCGTCATTTTTAATTTATGCCCAAATGTCTCGCGTTTTTCTGCCTCATCTTTCATAAGAGGCTCCAGTGCATCCATATCTGCCTGCATCCATCTCGAATCCTGGATGCTGCTACCGATAACCCGAGTGAGCACCGCTTTAAAAGCCACTGCAGTCATCCCCCCCGCTACGCCAGCGACAAAATTGTGCATGGGCGTGCCCGGCTCCAGCTTCATTGCGCTAGCTATCCCCTTGCCGACCAGATCGCCAGGTACACCGGAAAGGGCATAGGTCATTCCAATCGCCCCCTTTGCCTTGGCCATGATCATCGTGTCGCAGCTGTGAGCCAGTTTGATGACATCTTTTACCTGATCGTCCGTCTGGTGCAATTCATCGTGCAGGGTGACAGCGATTCCTGCCAGGTAATCACGCACGTTTTCTCCGCCTTTACACGCGTTATGCAGAGTAGCTGTAATACGGCTAATCTCTGCAGAACGAGCCCTCGCAGCAGGGGTTGTAGCAGTGACTTCAGTTGTTGATGGCCCACCGCGCGTGGGCATTTCAATCGTTTCGTGATGTACAGGGGAAGGTGTGCGTCTAATTCCATCCATAATTCTCACTCCGCCAGGTTGTGCCGGTTATCACTAACCGGTCAGTTGATAACTTGCGAAATGAGCAACTCACCCCGCAGCGTCAGGGTTGAGTGATGCGCGAGCGAGCCTGGTTTCAAATCAGGAAGAAATTCTAAAAATTTTGTGATGCATCTCACAAAATAGCCGGATGGGTAGCGGTGAAGCACGGCACTTATTCAGCCCCGAATAAACTGCGCTTCGCACTGCCGGGCGATCTCCCACAGTCTGTTACGGATCACCTGCTTAAGTTGCAGAGTGGACTGCGACTGTGGCTGGTCACGGCGGCTGATCAGCATCACTTCAAACGGCAGGGGTTGCGCTATGGGTAGCAGCTTTAGCTGTTCAGCATAGCGACAGGCGGTGAAGAGATCCACGACGCCCGTGCCGCCGCCTGCCAGCACCATATCCGCAATGACCGAATAGGTTTTAATCGACAACGACACGGCGGGATTCAGTTTTTTATCGCGCAGCGCTCGGTGAAGTACGCGTCCAAGCGGATCCTGAGCCTGCATCATCAGTAGATTATTGTTGCATAACCACGCAAGCGTAACGGGTTCATTACGGGGATGATTGAGCGGTAACAACGCGACCATCGAAGACTGAAACAGAGGTTCAGCCAGAAGATCCGCATCGACCTGCTGACCAAAAACCAGCGCGAAATCGAGCTGATTATCCAGAATCATCTGGCATAAGGTACTAAAGTGCTCGGTGACCAGTTCGACACTGACCGAGGCCATCTGCTGCCGCCAGGTGACCAATGCGGGCGCCAGCACCATCTGACCAAAAGCGTGAGCCGCGCCGACGCGAACTAATTGCCCTTCGCCCCGCCGCAGCTGTTCGGTAAGCTGGGTGATAGATTGCAGGCGCTGGCAGAGATCGTCTATTTCAGGCAGCAGACGTCGTCCTTCTGCCGTCACACTCATTCCCTGTATACGTCGCTCAAACAGCGCAAATCCCAATTGCTGTTCAGCATGATTCAGCACACGGCTGATATTGGGCTGCGAGACATTGAGCAAGCGCGCCGCCGCGCTGATGCTGCCGGTCTGTACGATGGCCTGAAAGACCTCTATATGGCGGAGCCGCATGACTATTTACCCTGGATGGAATACCGAAAACGAAGGCCTCTCCGACAGGCTGTACGATCAGGTCCGGGCGGAGGGTGAGAAAGCAATCATTATCCTATTGCAAAAACTGTACCGCAAAACCGGTGCAGGCTCAGCTGCCTGTCTCGCCCCCGTCCGTACCCGGCAGGCCTGACTGAAGTCTCTGCAGGGAGCGGGGTTCGTGCTGCCGTGGTGCAGTAAAAGGAGCGCTGGTCAGCAGCACGGGTTGCGCGGATTTAAGCCAGCAACGATTCTGACTCGTCAGAGGGAAGATGCGCATGCACAGCCCGCACTACAGGCGTGTGCCTGGCAGCGCGGTTTCAGCAGAACCGGAACGGCGGGCTTAACGGGCTGATGTTGCATGCAGCCCGGGATAATTTCGCTACGACTGTGTGCTCGCCAGATAAGAGAATGCACTGAGTAAGCTGATTAACGTCTCCATATTCTCGGCCTGATACGCCACAGTAACGGCATCCAGACGCGTGACGCCGGGGATCAGGCTGAACAGATCGGCCAGCACCGGTTTAGTGGCCTGAAGGCGCATAGCGTAAGGTGCCGTCAGGCGGCTCGTGCTCACCTGAGGGGGATGTTGCAGTGCGGCGCTTGCTGCGGCAGCGATCGCACGCTGTGCCGCTTGTGGGCTGATTGATTCCGCGCAGGTATGAGAAATGGCGCGTTTTACACAGACGTAATTGACTGCTGAGTAGTGTTCCGCTATCCAGCTCTGTAACTGATCGTCGCCGGTGACCAGCAGCAATGGCGTGCCGTGCTCAGCAGCGGCGGCCGCATAAATATCGGTTTCGCCCATCACCAGACCATTGATATGGATACGCCAGAATGCCCGGCCGTTGATGGTATGCGCCAGTACGCCCGGTTCACCTGCTGCGCTGTGAAATCCCACCAGAAACAGCCCATCGAACGTCTGCTGCTCTATCCCTTCCACCATCGACAGGACACGGGGTTTCCCCTGCACCAGCCGGGCGCGGGGATCAATATTTTCCGCACGCAAATTGGTCATCTGCGCATGGCTGTCTGCCACCACCACTTCCGTTGCCCCGCCTGCAAAAGCCCCCTCAATCGCAGCATTCACTTCCTGCTCCATCAGACCACGGGCCAGCTGATGCTCCGGGTGACCGGGTGTACATTGCTCCGGGCGCATGACACCCGCGATGCCTTCAATGTCGGCCGAGATAAAAATTTTCATGTCGTTAATCTATCCAGAATCTGCGTCAGTGAGGGGCGATGATGACCGCGAAAGCCGGTAACAGCCTCAGCGCTCAGCAAAGCATCCAGTACAGCCTGTTCAGTTGCATCTGCCGCTGCAGCAAGCAGCGGCTCCAGCGTGTCGTCCTGTGGCGGTTGCGGCAGAGGTTGCGTTGAAAACGCCACCGCAATATCGCCCGAGCCGTGGCCCCAGTAACTGCCCAGCCGTCCCAGGCCGGCGCCGGCTCGCTTCGCGATGCGCTTTAACTGACGTGCGTCCAGCGGTGCATCCGTCGCCATGATGATGATGACAGAACCGGCATCCAGCTGCGGCGTCTCCCCGGCCAGCAGCGGCGCAATCATCTCGCCAGCCCGAACGCCATCGAGCGTTAATGCCTCCAGTGCGCCGAAATTGGCCAGCACCAGCACACCAAGCGTGGCGTTGAGCGAGGGAATCACCCGCGAGGCGGTTCCGATTCCCCCTTTCAGGCTGAAACAGCTCATCCCGCGCCCCGCGCCGACGCTGCCGCGCGCGAAGTCCGCTGAGGCCGTCTGCAGCGCCTCATGCGCCATCGCTTCAGTGATGGCCAGCGCCTGGATATCATTCAGCCAGCCATCGTTGCACTCCAGCACCAGCGGATTGACCGTGGGCAGTGTTCGTCCCAGTTCCGGGTTACGACTGATGGCATCCCGCACCAGCGTGGTAAACAGCGTGCCGACCGCCAGCGTGTTACTGAGCAGAATCGGCGTCTGAAGCACGCCAAGCTCCTCTATCTGAACCAGTCCGACGGGTTTCGCAAAGCCGTTCAGGACCTCAACCCCACACGGCAGCGGCGTGAGAAACAGATTGTCGCCCGGCGGTACGATAGCGGTTACGCCAGTCTGCTTTCCGCCTTCATTCAGCGTGCAATGTCCGACACGCACGCCCGCAACATCGCTGATTCGATTAGTAGGTCCGCAGGCGCTTCGCGGCTGTCCGAGCTGACGCAGATCACGCCAGCGTTTCAGTAGCAAATCGCGCTGCAATTGTTGGAAATCCATAGTCAGCCCTTGAGTTTTGGATCGAGCGTGTCGCGCAGCGCATCCCCAAGCAGATTGAAAGCCAGCACGGTAATAAAGATCGCCAGCCCCGGAAATACGCTCATGTGCCACGATCCGGCCATCATCATGCTTCGGCTCATCGCCAGAATATTGCCCCATTCAGGCACGTCAGGCTCCGGACCCAGTCCGATAAAACTCAGGCCCGCGGCGGTCAGAATACTGGTGCCAATGCGCATAGTGAAATAGACAATCACGCTGGAAAGCGTGCCGGGCAGAATATGCCGCAGGATAATGACTCTGTCTGGTGCACCGGCACAGCGCACGGCTTCAACATAGGCAGCCTGCTTCAGAGAAAGCGTCGACGCCCGCACGATGCGGGCAAATACCGGCACGCTGAATACCGCGACGGCGATGATGACATTGTTCAGACCCGTCCCCAGCAGCGCCACCACCGCAATGGCGAGCAGCATACCGGGAAACGCGAATAATACGTCGGCACCGCGCATGATCAGCATATCGACCCAACCGCCGTAATAGCCCGCCAGTAAGCCCAGCATGACCCCGACCAGCATGCCGATCGTCACCGACAGCACGCCGATATAGAGCGAGATACGCGCGCCATAGATAATGCGGCTGAGCAGGTCGCGCCCGAGTTCGTCGGTCCCCATCCAGTGTGCCGCCGTTGGCGGCGACGATAACGCCATCCAGTCCGGAGCCATGGGATCCCAGGGCGCCAGCCAGGGCGCAAAAATCGCCACCACAATCAACAGCAGCACAAACCCACCTGAGACCAGCGCCAGAGGGTTCCGCACAAGAGCATGCAGGAAATCGCGCCACGGCGAACGAATAATCTGAGGCGGATTTTCAGTCAGCGATTGAATACTCATTTTGGCTCCTGTCGCAGACGAATGGCCGGATTAACCACCGCGTAAAGCAGATCGACCAGCAGATTAATCACAATAAATTCAAACACGAACAGCATCACCAGCGCCTGAATGACCGGCTGATCCTGTGCTTTGATCGACTCAATCAATAACCAGCCTAACCCTGGCCAGTTGAAAACACTCTCCACCACGATGGATCCGCCCAGCAGAAAACCGAACTGCAAGCCCAGCATGGTAATCACCGGGATGAGCGCATTGCGCATCACATGTTTCCACGTCACCAGGCGGTTACGCAGCCCTTTGGCTTTGGCGGTACGCACGTAATCTTCCTGCGCCACCTCAAGAAAGGCCGAGCGGGTAAAACGCGCCATTACCGCCGCAACCGACGAACCCAGCGTGATGGCGGGCAGGACTATATCGCTGGCCCTGTTAAAGCCGCTGACCGAGAACAGCCCAAAAGGCATCGCGACGAACTGGATGAGCAACAGCCCCAGCCAGAAGGCTGGCATCGAAATGCCGCCGACCGCCACGCTCATCAGCGTCCAGTCCTGCCATCTTCCACGTTTCAGTGCCGCCATCACGCCGAATAACAAACCGAGAATGACGGACCAGGTAAAACCCGCTAAGGCGAGCCACAGCGTCGGCATAAAGCCCTCTTTGATCACCTCCAGCACCGGTTGCTGGGTACGATAAGTGGTGCCCAGGTCGCCCTGCAACAGGCTGCCGATCCAGTGAAAATACTGCTGCGGCAGCGGATCGTTAAGCCCGAGGTGCTGACGCGCCGCTTCGATCGCCTCAACTGGCGCATCCGGTCCGGCATAAATACGCGCCGGGTCGCCCGGCATGAGCTTGATAAAACCGAAAACCAGCAACGAGACCACCAGCAAAACCGGGATCATCTCCAGCAATCGGCGAATGATGTATGCAAACATGCCATTCCCTGAAATGAGGTGCGACTGGCCTCCTCACGTCCCTCATCCGTTCCGGACAGGGGACGAGGAAGAAGAGACCGTCTTATTTAAAGGACGCCTGAGTGAACAGTAAATTGCCATCAGGCAGCATCGAAACGCCGCTCAGCGTGTTGCGTTTGCCGACCAGATTGTCTGGCGTGCCAAGGAACGCCACCGGTGCTTCTTTCCACAACACCTTTTGCGCTTGTGCATAGGCGATGCCACGCTTTGCCGGATCGGCCGTCGCCAGCCCGGCAGCAATCGCTTTGTCTGCATCAGCGTTACTGAAGTAGGAGACGTTATACGAGGTCGGAACCCAGGACTCGGTGGCAAACAGCGGACGCAGCGCCCAGTCGGCATCCCCTGTAGAGGTCGACCAGCCGCCATAATAGAGGTCAAACTCCGCCTTTTTCGGGTCCTGTACGCCCCACAATTTTGCGTTGCGCGTGCCGGAATCCATCGGTGTTACCGTGGCACGAATGCCTGCCGTAGCCAGTTGCGCTTTCAGCACCTGAGCGGCACGGACGCTGGCCGTGGCGTTGGTCACCCAGAGCTTAAGATCCAGTCCCTCCGGATAACCCGCCGCTTTCAGCAAGGCTTTGGCCTTATCCGGCGCATAGCCGTAATCAGGATCGCCCTGTTTTTGATAGAACTGTACGCCTTCCGGGATCGCGGATGTGGCAGGTTTGCCCAGACCGGCAAAGGCCACTTTCAGCCACAGATTACGGTCAATCGCATAGTTGATCGCCTGACGCACCCGAACATCGGCCAGCGGCTTGTGCTGCGTGTTGATCGCCATGTAATAAAGGTAAATGCTCGGATCGCGCTGAATGGAGAGGTGGCTGTCCTGCTGAACGGCTGCGATGAGGTCTGAAGGCAATGGCCAGATGGCGTCCACCTGACCCGACTTCAACGCTGCCACCCGTGTCGCATCTTCGGGACTTGGAGAGAAGATGACATGGTCGACTTTAGGCCATCCCTGCTGCCAGTAACCTGCATATCTGGCCAGCGTAACGGCTTTGCCTGGTTTCCAGTCGACAAAGGTAAACGGACCGGTTCCCACCGGATGCAGTCGCAACTGCGCTTCGTCCGGATATTGCTTAAGAATTGACGGGCTCCACATCACCGCGGAAGGATGCGCCAGGGTGTTGATAAAGGCACCGAACGACTGATTCAGATCGATTTTTACCTGGTCGGGTGCCAGCACCGTGACCTTATCAATCATTTTGTAGAGGCTGTTACGCTTCAGCCCTTTTTTCTGATCTGCCAGACGATCAAGGTTCGCTTTGACGGCGTCTGCATCAAAAGGGGTACCGTCCTGGAAGGTAACGCCTTTGCGCAGCGTCAGCGTAAATTCGGTGGCACTGTCATTAGAGGTATAACCGGTCGCCAGCCAGGGTTGCAGCTTCATCCGGGAATCAAACTGGAACAGGCGCTCAAAGATGCCGCTCTGAACCGAGTAGCTGACATTATCCGAGGTGTCGTGCGGATCCAGCCCCGTGATATCGGCATACATTGAAATGCGCAGATCCTGTGCCTGCGCAGTCATGACCAGCGTCGTCGTCAATGCGAGGGCGAGCGAAGTACGGCGAAACAGCGTTTTCATAAATTCTCCTGGTCGTTAAGGATTATTGCAATGCAATGCCGTCAGCTACCCAGTGCTGGGGGGCAACCTGCCGATATCGGGTTTTAGTGACCGTTTCACCCACCTTACGCAACGGCGAGGGGATTTCGCTGTCATCGAAAATACGGGGCTGACGATTTTCGGGATCCGCTACCGGCACGGAGGCCAGCAGACGTTGGGTATAGGGGTGTTGCGGCTGATTAAATACCGACTGGCGCGGTCCAAGCTCCACAATCTGGCCGAGGTACATCACCGCGACGCGATTAGCAATACGCTCGACGACCGCCATATCGTGAGAGATGAAAATCCATGCCACGCCCGTTTGCTGCTGCAGGTCCATCATCAGATTGACCACCTGCGCCTGAATCGAGACATCAAGGGCCGATACCGCTTCATCAGCAATAATCACTTTCGGTTTCAGCGCCATGGCGCGGGCAATAGCAATACGCTGACGCTGACCGCCAGAAAATTCGTGCGGATAACGACGCGCGTGCTCTGGCAGGAGACCGACGCTCTTCAGCAGCGCATCTATCTGTGGGGAAGCCTGTTCAAGCGAAGAGACCATGCCATGTAACAGCAACGGCTCGGCAATGGTGAAACCCACCGTCAGGCGGGGATTCAGTGACGCATAGGGATCCTGAAACACCATCTGAATTTCACGGCGGAGCGGCTGGAATTCTGCCTCTTTCAGGTCAGAGATTTCCTTTCCTTCAAAGTGAATACTTTCAGCTTCACTGTTGATAAGGCGCATCAGCGCCCGTCCGGTTGTCGATTTGCCGCAGCCGCTTTCACCCACGATGGCCAGGGTCTCACCTGGCCACAGACTGAAATCAATCTGCTCAACCGCATGCACATGATGCGTCAGGCTCGATAAGATGCCGCTGCGAATCGGGTAATAGACTTTTAATCCGCGCACATCCAGCAGCGGCGCCACGTCATAGCGAGCGGTATGCTGTTCGCCTTGCACAGCCTCGCGGGCACCGGGCAGAGGAAAGCGTTGTGGCCACCTGTGTTCCCGCATATCGCCGAGTTTTGGTACTGCCGCCAGTAACGCTTTGGTATAAGCATGCTGCGGGGCGGCAAAAATCTCAGACACGGTTCCCTGCTCTACCACTTCGCCACGCAGCATGACCACCACGCGATCGGCGATTTCCGCTACCACACCCATATCATGAGTGATAAACAGCACCGCCATTTGTTTCTCGCGTTGCAGCTCACGCAGAATATGGAGAATGCGCGCCTGTACGGTGACATCCAGCGCTGTGGTAGGCTCGTCGGCAATCAGGAGTTGTGGGTCACAGGCAAGGGCCTGGGCAATCATCACACGCTGCCGCATGCCGCCTGACAGCGAGTGCGGATAGCTTTTCATGACGCGATCCACATCGGCGATACGCACCTGTCGCAGCAATTCACGCACCCGCGCATGGGCCTGCTTTCTGTCGCACTGTTGATGATCGCGTAATGCCTCGGTAAGTTGATCATCAATGCGCAGCACCGGATTCAGCGAGGTCATGGGCTCCTGAAAGATCATCGCCATTTCACGGCCACGCAACGTGCGGCGCTGAGCGTCATCCAGCTTTTCTAACGCATGCATTTTTCCGCTGCGGTCGCGGAACTGCATGCTGCCGCCATCGACACGGCCGTTATTTGCCAGCAGGCCCATAACCGCCAGCGACGTGACAGATTTGCCTGAGCCGCTTTCACCCACGACGGCGACGATTTCACCTGGATGAATGGCAAAACTGATGCCTTTGAGTGCCTGATTTTCACCGCTGCGTCCATGAAACGACACGCTGAGATCCTGAATCGCCAGCACGGGAGAGGCAGAGGCAGCGCGGGTTGCAGGGGAAGTACGTTGTGTGTCCGTCATCGTCGCCTCACAGAGTTATAGCCAGATACGGCCTTGGGAGTAGCTCAGGAAAGGAGAACTGTCGGCGGCAAGCCAGATGGGGCCATCCAGATCGACGAATTCAGCGTTAACCGCGACGGGTAATGCGGCCTCCATGGCCAGTGACGAGCCCAGCATGCAACCGACCATAATGCGCATATTGAGCGTCCGGGCTTCATCCACCATCGCCAGCGCTTCAGTCAGGCCACCGCATTTATCCAGCTTGATATTGATCATCTCGTAGCGATCGCGTAGTCCGGCAATATCCGCCCGCGTATGGCAACTCTCATCGGCACAGACCGGTATGGGATGTTTGAAACGTTTCAGGTCATGATCCTGTCCGGCGGGAAGGGGTTGCTCCACCATCGCGATGTTGAAGGCCTTAAGCGCCACCAGCAGGCTTTCCAGTTCCAGACTCGACCAGGCTTCATTGGCATCGATAATGAGCGTGGCATGCGGTGCCGCCGCGCGAATCGCCGCCACTTTTTCCAGAATCGCATTACGGTCGAGCTTAATTTTGAGCAGGAGGGCGCCACGTGATACAGCATCCGCCGCCGCCTGAGCCATACATTCCTGCGTATCGAGGCTAAGGGTTTCTGCCGTAATGACCGACTCTGGCTGAGAGCAGGTGCTCTTTTGCCACAGCGTTTGATTAGCCCGTGCGGCATCAAGTCGCCATAGCGCACAGTCCAGCACGTTGCGCGCTGAAGCGGCGAGTAAGCGGTGTTGCAGATCATGACGGCTGAGGCCCGACTCAATGTCAGTGCGTACCGCTTCGAGCATGGCCTTAACGCTATCCGGCGTCTCATCGTAGCGAGCCGTTGGTGTACATTCGCCCTGCCCGATGAATCCCTCCTGCTCCAGCGTGACACGGATGACCGTCACGGCGGTACGGGTACCGCGTGCGATAGCAAAGGGTCGCGCCAGCGGCAGCTCCACCACATCAATCTGCAACTTTCTCATTTCAGCCACGCTCCTGAAGCAGTGCGGCGATCTCATCAATACCAAAACGCACAGGATCCGTTGCCGGTAAGCCGAACTCAGCGCTGATTTCGGCGCAATAAGCGAGCGCCTCTTCTTCGCTGTAATTGGAGGTATTGATAGCAAAGCCAGCCAGCTGAACGGACTCACTGGTCACCTGCGCGGCACGCAGATTGGCTTCAACGCACGCCTGCAGGCTGACCATGGGCTGGTGTGGCAAATGACGCATGTGGGGTCGTCCCATTTCATGGCACATAACCAGCCAGTGTGGTTGCGCACCGTGCATCAGCCCCATACTCACGCCCGCATAGGAGGGATGGAACAGTGAGCCCTGGCCTTCAACGATATCCCAGTGGTCCTCGTCATTCGCCGGTGAAAGCGCTTCTGCTGCACCGGCAATAAAATCAGCGATGACCGCATCGACAGCGATGCCCTCCCCTGCGACCAGAATCCCGGTCTGCCCCGTGGCACGAAAATCAGCTTTCAGGCCGCGCGCACGCATCGCCGCTTCCAGCGCCAGTGAGGTGTACATCTTGCCCACTGAGCAGTCTGTACCCACGGTCAGTATCCGCTTACCTGAACGCTTCTTACCGCTGCCCACATTGAGCGCTGGACGCATATGACGCAGGTCAAAAAGCTCAACGCCAGAAGCCTGTGCAAGCGTCACCAGTTCCGGTTCGTCTACCAGCCGATGGTGCAGACCACTGGCCACATTCATGCCTGCTTTAATGGCACCTTTGATCGTTTCAAGCCAGTGCGCTGGCAGATAGCCCCCGGCATTGGCAGTGCCAAGCACCAGCGTTTTCGCTCCGCGCGCTTTGGCGCCGGGAATATCCAGTTCATCCAGACCCAGACTGACCGTGCAGCCCGGCAGTTTAATTTCGCCAACGCACTGCTCCGGCCGCCAGATATGAATACCGCGCGCCGTTTTTGCCGCAAGGGGATCGGTAACATCGCCAAGAAAGAGTAAATAGGGTTGTGGGATTAGCATGTTGTCTCTCGTTTCAGCCAAAAGATCAGGTTCTGAAACCACTATTTCATGCGCTCTGAAAGGTGACGAATGCTTGTTTAGCAGGAGGGTATAACGGCAGGTTATAGCCAGAGGTAATAGTGATGATGGATGGGTTTTTCAGGGGGTTTGGGACAGGGGATGGAGTAAAAGAAGGAGTGGGTCATAGGAAAAAGATCGTGTTGAAAGAAAAATAGAAGAGAGTCGCGGAATGGGTATTCCGCGATAACAGCACTTCAGACCAGTATGGGTTATTTCATGCGACGCTGCCGGGCGACGCTGGCGAGACGTTGTGTCCGGCAGTAAATGGCAAACAGGATGAAAGCCTGCCCATTAAGTATCCAGCGAGCACCCACCAAAGCCGCGAGTGCCAGAATCAGCCACAGGCCCGAGTGACTACCCATAACTACACTGTAGCTCAGGAGTAAAACGGTCGATATAAGCAACATCGCACAGACGTAAGCCAGCCCCGCCACACCGGCTGTATGGCCTCGCGCAAGCAGGTAACTGGCCGTGAGTATCGCGCCAATAACGACGATTGAGGGAACAAAAAAACTCAACGCATGTACCTGTGGACTGAGCGGAGGTAAAGCGTGCAGAAACGTCAGCAAATTAAATGCAAATGCAGCCAGCAACAGCATCAGCACGATTGCAACGGGGAAGCCATTTTGCCGGGGCAGCGCCTCAGAAGGCTGTTTAAAATAGCGCTCGAGCTCTGAAGTGGAACGGGCAAGTATGGAATCATCCTGCCGTGCGATTACCTGATCTATTTCGCGACCATGTTGCAGTAGTTCAGTGATATTTGGCCCGACAAGCCATGATAGAAATTGCATTAAAATACCGCCAGTGATTGAATTGTTCCCACAATATAGCGCCCGGAGCGCGGCACATTACCTGGAGCAGCAATGATACCACTGACAGCACTGCCTGCCACAGCAGCTGCGCTCGTAACGACCTGCGCGAGTTGCTTAACAAGTTCTTTTTGCACCGACCCTACAGGGAAACGCTTTGGATAAAGTCCTGCACGGATGGCGGCTTTAAGCTCTTTATTACTTATACCAGGGTTTTGTGCCTTAATGATTAATTCAGTAAGGCGAGCCCGGTCCTGCCTTGGATAGTTCCGGAGCCACTCCGTTGCTTTTAAAGAAGAGACTGATTTCATCGCTCGCCATGTTGCCAGGGCTTCTTTTAACGCACCGCCCACACTGGCTAGTGAAATAAGGTCAAGGGACGTTGAAGTGGCAACGTACCAATCCTGAGAGTCCAGCCACGCTACGTTTTGACCACCGTTTTCGACGAGATCATAAACCCGGTAAATACCATTGACACATTGCACGCCTGTTGCGGCAGCGCCAGCATAACCAATAGCAACAAGCACGCCGCTACTGCCAGCGGTTATAGGCGTTGCTGAAGCGCCGATAACCGCTACACCAGCTGTGATAATCATTGCACCACAGGAAAGCACGGTCGAGGCAATCTCCGTTCCCATTGAGGTTACGCTTACGGCTTCACTAAGTGACTTGCCCGTATTAGACGCTGTGGCTTGCTTAGGCGTTTTGGTCACAATCAGATGTGTAACGATACCACTTTGACCATTGGGATGACGCTGACCAGGCCGAACAAGATAACGCTGTGCGCCATCTGCATAGATGATGCCAGCCTGATAAAACTCCCGAGTACAATCCATTGCTGCACCCAGCGCTTTGAAATCAAAATCAGGTGCCCCATAACCGGTCATCCTGGCGATGTCATAACCCGGTAAGTTATTCTCGGGATTCATTCCTGGCAGGTTCATTTTATCTCCTTATAGGCTCAAACTGATGAAGAGAGAGTTCTTAAAAATTGAAATTTGGAATGCAGGTCCAGTCATTACCGCAACAGGATTACATATCAATAAGCATACAATAGGCTAAAAAACCATCATGCCTTAATTAAACAAAAGAACAATAGTTATTCTACTTAACCTTTCACCAAGGACATATAATAGCAGAACCACACTCCATCATAAAAAACTTTTAAAATAAATTGACATAAACAATAATATTATTCAAGCGGTAGTCACCATAGTAGCAATAGCGCTAACAGGTATGTCCTTCATCTTTTTCAATCGTTTGGCTTTGAATATCGCAGTGCCTGCAGGCATTTATAATCCTTACCAAGATTAATAGTTAAACCTTAACGCCCTACATTATAATTTTCTGCAGTAGCACTACACATTAATATATTGACAGCGTGATTAACTTTAAATTCATCTCCACTCAATATATATCCCACACGTAAATGATCTTTCATTAGACTGTACTGTTATCTCACCCCATGAAAATTCCCAAACATGACCATAAGGAGGATCTTTTAATTCACCCTTGTAATTATTTGGATACTTTTCCATCACCCACTCATACAATCTTTTCTCTTCATCAATTAAAACGTTTAAATTTGCTCTTTTTTCCCAATCATTAATGTTTTTATAAAAATAACCAGTTTTACTGATCAGGAACACGCTCTTATTAATAGAAAAAATAGCAGGCCTAAATTGCACATGGAACGGTTCATTGTGCCACATGACATTTTTTGCAGAAAAATAATATTCCCCTACACTTATAAGATCATCAGATGATTTAAAAAACGAAGAATTAATAAATTTTTCGTAAGAAGAAAGTTCTATTTTACTTCCATCTACAAGCAAAGCGCCATTCTCTTCTAAAATCATTTTTTTCATATATCAATTACTTTTCCAGGTTTCAGTTTAAGCCGAGCCTCTTCCGGTATATAAAACTGTAGCCCTCCTCCTCGACCATACTGAGCATTAGCTTCAGCACGTCCTCTGGCTACATATATATCTTCGGTAACGTAGTAAGCTCTCACCTTTGAACGCATTGTAAATGCTGGGTCTAGCATAACTTGCAAAGCTTTATGATAGCCAAGTGGATCACCTTTATACTGCCTGACTGTAGGATGGCTTACAGTATAAGCAGGTAACCGATCTCCATTAGGATGAAGAGCATAAAGTATCGTCCCTTTTTTTATAACCGTATTCTCATAAACATCGATGCCTGGATAATCTCTATTCCCTGGCCCCTGCCACTTCGTCGCTTCTTTCGCAGGGTCTTTACACTTCATCAACCCCCACGGATCCACCCAACCCAGCGCGTTCGGCGCATACTGGTAAAGGTTGATCCCGCCCGCCAGCCCTATCGGGTCCTGCTGGGTAAACCGTCCGCTGTCCGGGTCATAATAACGAAACAGATTGTAGTGCAGTCCGGTTTCCCGGTCCAGGTACTGGCCCTGCATACGCAGGTTCTGCTCCACCACAGGAACACGCTGGCTCGACTCGCGCAGCAGCTTGCCCCACGGGCTGTTGATACCTTCCCAGGCTTTTTGCCCTTCACCGTCAGTCAGCAGCTCCGGCATTCCGTTGGCCGCATTATGGAACCAGTAAATCTCCGGGCTTTCCACACCATCAATACGCGCCAGCGGCTCATAGCTCTGGCTGTCGCTGTAAACGTAGGTCAGCGGAATGCCGTCGTGGATTTCCTGCAGCAGGCGGTAGCCTTCCCACACAAAGCGCGTCGTGACGGCATTGCCAGACGGCCTGCCCTGCAACAGCTGCTGGCTGGTTTTACTGATGCGGCGTCCCAGCGGATCGTAGCGGAAACTCACCTTAGTGCGCGGCCTATTACGGTCACGTGGCTCGCTGATCACATCCGTCAGGCGATGCTCACCATCGTAACGGTAGCGCCAGCGGGTATGCCCGTCATCTTTCTCAGTGGTACGGCCATGGATATCGTACTGCCAGCGGATACCGTTCAGTTCGGTGACGCGGTTATGCAGGACATGTGCGGCAGTATGGCGATCCAGCGGGTTGCCTGCGCCATCCCAGCGCCACTGTTCATTACCCGGCTGCGCACCGTCCTGTGACAACAGCCGGCCGGCGTTATCGTAGTTCCATAATGTCTGGCTGAACGGATTATCATCACGCTCTTCACGGATCAGGTTGTTGCCGTAATCGAAGTCGCGCCGGCGGGACCAGACGCGCGGTGCAGGTCGCTGTGAGTCACCCCTGAACACGTCACGGCGGCGCAGTCTGCCTAACCGGTCATATTCACTGCGCATGGTCAGGCCGCCCTGCGTCCGGCTGAGTTCCCGATGCAGTGTATCCCGGGTAAATTCCGTGACCGGCAGGTTGTCTAATGCGATGCTCAGCAGATGGCCGCTACCATAATAAAGTTGCTTCAGGTTGCGCCCATCCGGCAGGGTTAAGGCAGTACAGTTGCCCAGCGCGTCATACTCCCACGCCAGTTCGCCCTGCTCCCCCTGCTCAGCAACGATGCGGCCCAGCACATCATACTTAAAGGTAATCTCCTGCTCGGCCTGCTGGCTCCACTCGGTGTCAGACAGCGGCAGATGCTGCGACACTTTACCCAGTTGGCCGCCGCCACTGTAGTGATAGCGCGTCTGGCCTTCCGGCGTGGTTCGCGCCAGCAGTTGCCCCGCACGGCTCCAGTGATAGCGATGAGTAATGGACTGAGGATGTCCGGCGGCAAAGGTGCGTGATACCGTGCGGCCCGCCGCATCATAGTCATATCGTGTGGCAACGCCATCCAGCCCGACCTGGGCCAGCAACAGAGAATCTGCGCCCCACTCGAACTGATACTGCTCGCCGTTCTCGTTTTGCAGCGCCGTCAACCGGCCACGGCTGTCCCAGCTTCGCTGAACCGTCTCACCCTGTGCATTACGGTTGGCGATCAATCGCCCGACATTGTCGTAACGGAATTCACTGCGCTTGCCATCAGCCGATTCATAGGCCAGCGGCAGTCCGTTTTCACTCCAGTGCAACCGCTCTTCCCATCCTTCTGCGCGTTCCAGCTGAAGAGGACGGCCTGCTGCATCATAGTGATAACGGGTTTCTTCACCATCCGGCGCGATGACACAGCTGAGCCAGCCCAGGGGATGATAACGGTAGCGCGTGGTCAGCCCTGAACAGTCGGTTTCACGAATAACCTGGCCGGCATCGTTAAACTCACGGCGGTAGCTGTTACCTGCTGCGTCAGTCTCTTCGACAACCAGTCCGAACTCATCCCGCTGATAGAGCGTGTTTTGCCCGAGCGCATCAACAACGCGCTCAAGGCCGTGATGGGGATCGTAATAGTATTTCGTTGTGGAACCGTCTGCTCCGGCAACAACCGTGGGCAGCGAACGGTGTGACAGCCATTGCACCGCCTGCACACCACCGTCAGCATCCTTCTCTTCAACACGGTTGCCCAGATCGTCATAGGTGAAGCTCACCGCGTTGCCCAGCGGATCGATGCGACGCGTCAGGAGTTCGTTTTCATCCCACTCGTAGCGCCACTTCTCGCCGCGCTCGTCGATAAAACAGGTGATGAGGCCCGCGGCATTCCAGTGGTGTTCGCGCTGCTGACCGTCGTAGGTCGACACACGCGTGATGCCCGCCTCAAGATCGTAATGCATGTGGCAGCCATCACCGCTGTTGGTGCGGTTTTCTATAACGCGCCAGTGATCCAGCTTCTGCCAGCGATATTCACTCTCCAGCCCGCCCGGCAGTTGGTGCCAAACCATCAATCCATCGTCGTTGTAACGGAAGCGTCGTGAGACAACGCCTGCGGCATCAGTAACGCTGGTAAGCTGGCCCCGATCATTGTAGGTCCATCGCGCTAATGGCCAGTGCTGATCGCCATCAAAATGGCTGGCTGATGTCGGACGCCGCGCGTGCTGTTTGTCGTCGTAGTGCAGCGTGACGTCAATCGCCAGCGGCGCGTCATGGATACGCACCAGGCGGGCCTGTTCATCCCAGCCCATCTCCAGCGCATTACCGTACTCGTCGCTCAGTGAAGCCAGGCGCAGCACCTGCGGATCAGCGGCCGTGCGCCTGTAAAGACGCCATACCGCACCGTCATCATCGGCAATGGCGATATCGCCAGACTCGTTGCGGCGCACCATCAGCCCTTCGCTGATGCTGTAGAGCACCTCTTTTTCACCGGGAACGTCAAAACTCAGTTCGCGCCCGTTGTCATCAAACCAGGTTGCCCGATTCCCTTCCAGCGTCAGGTAGCTGTCAAACACCGTGGCCCAGCCCTGACCAAACAGGCCAGCGCGCTGGGTCAGACTGTTATAGCTGCGCTGAAAACTGAGCGGGAAACGTCCGGGGAGGGAAAAATCACGCTCGGCATCATCATTAAGGACTTTGACGCCGGTCGCCGCATGAACCGGCAACAGCGACGAGAAGGCCGCATTGATAGCCATGTCCGCCGCCATACCGCCCACGGCACCGGCCAGCGCGCAGGGCATGTTTTTCAGGATCTGACTGGGGCGACCACGGATGAGGGAAAGGCCGATCATCATCACGGCCAGGCCTGGCACCTTGCCGCTTTTGATCTCTCTGACCGTGACGGTTTGACCACCAATGATGACATTGGGGGAAACATCGTCGCTCACGGTGGCGTCACAGGTGGTTTTATCCTTTGCGCGCACCGCAGGCTGGCCATTGATAAAGACGCTTTTCGACCCCTGAGCCAGATATTGCGGTGCACTGTGTTTTTCACAGGCCACTTTGTCCTGCTCCAGCGGAGAGGTGCCCGCATCGGCGGAGGCTACCGTGGGCTGCCACATTGCACTGCCAAACTGGCCGACCGCAGAGAGCAACATGCCGCCATAGTCCGCGAAGCTCTGCGGCGATTGCGGTTCCGGTGGCGGTGTCTCGCCAGGCGTGAGCATCCCGGCCGCGCGTGCGGCTAAAAGACCATTAACGTAGACATTCACTGATCCACTGGCGATTACTCCGGCAGGTGACGGCGGGAATATCATGTTTCCCAGCCCATCGGCCGCTTTGCTGATCTCTTGTGACAGACCAACGGCATTGGCCAGTACACCACCCAGAATACCGCTGAGCAGGCAACTGTTACCCACGGCTGCCACACTCGCCGCTGCCGCCCCTGTGCCTAGCAGGGGCGCTGCCGAGACGATAGCAGCACCCACTGCGGCACCAATGACGGCATAGGCCGCACCTTCCGCAACAATGCTCGTGATATCAGCGAAAATGCTGGAGTGAATGATCTCGTCGCCCACGCGGGCAGCAGGGTTATCCATAGGTTATGCTTTCCGTGGATTGTTCAGACTCAGGCTTTGTTTAAATGCACTCCAGCGCTGTCCATCCTCTTCATTGAATGGACGCATGGCTGAGAGCGTAAAAATCATTAAGATGTTCGAGTCAGGCACCTGTGTAGCCAGCTGTTTCTGCCACACTGCCTGCCCGTTACGGTCAAATACGGTTTCAACTTCAACCGCGTGTAATGTGTTATCCACACCTGCCATCAAACGTACAAATTCAGTCTGCTGGATATGGCCCATCTGACTCCGCAATGTGTCCCACTGACGCTGGAACTCTTTTTCCGCATCACTGCCCTCAGAAATAACACCACGGCTCACAACCCATGCCAGCCCACTGGCTTCATCGCGGAGAATATTCATGGTGGTGTCCTGCCAGGCAGCAGGAAAAAGCGCAAAGGCGCCCTCATTGAATTGGTAATGCATATTGGGTATCCGTTTTATTAATTGTTTGTGGCGGGTGGAATAAGGCTATGATATTCGCCATCAACGTTATCGGCATTAGTGAGTATCTGTGTATTATCACGCGCAACTTTAATGTCGAAAAGTCGATGCGTAATATCAGGATCGCCACCGCAACTGGCGTCGTGATTATCTTCACGAACCGTAATAACAAAGAAACTTTCATCACTGCTGTCGTCAAGATCGTATCGCAGGCATTTCTCATCAAGGGTGGTCAGTTGCCAGGTATGAATTGCTTCGGTTGCAGCGCTGATAGCCTGGTCAGCGCTGATTTCGCTTTGCTCTGCCCCCATGTCTGTTTTCAACATGATGCAACTGACCTTTCCCTGGTCAATCTGAAACATCAACTGTTTCCCGCCAGACGGGTAGACAAGCCAGTGCTGATTATCACTGTTATCTTCTTTTCCGGGTCCATAGGCTTGCTGAACCTGTTCCAGGCTATCGCCTACCTTTATATTTCGGGACGTCGGCACATTGGCATTTTCCAGTAGGATCTCAGCCAGAACCGTGTGGCTGGCATCTCCCACCGCCGCCGCGCTGAACAACTCAAAGCCGTCATAGCTATGCTGGAAGTAGTTGTACTGCTGGTTATTGATAGCCACTTCTCCGGCCAGAACTGAACTCAGAGCCTTACCAGCCCGTACGAAGCTTTCATTGCTCCATGTGTCTCCGGGAGTGAAAGCATAGTCGTTTAGCAGAACGGAAAAATCGCCCTCGTTAAGGGCAGGAACAGACGATTCCGTGCTGGATTCGGCCCTGGCAATGCAGGATAAAACCATGAGAACAGACACAAATATAAGGCTGGTGAAAAAACGATTTACAATCATTGTGTTTTTATCGGAGTAAAGGCATAAGGGCCTCAAATATGAGGCAATGGATTCAACATCACGTTCTTTTACTCATCGGCAGTAATAATAATTTTATTCAGGCAATCAGGGTTTTTGGCAGAAAATGAAAACGTGATGACCTGTCCATTAATATCTGGGGATGATGTATAGCTGGTCACTTCGTTTTCAGACTGCCCCCGAGGATAATCGGTTAACTTAACACTCTGATAGTGCTTTTTGACATCATCGAGCGAGAGGCATTTCCCATGAGGAATAAAGCTAAGGAAAGGGGGCATGCCATCAGATGTTTTACTTAAACGCAATTCAATATCCGTAATCTCCGAAGCATCTTGTAGTTTTACAGGATTAGCCTGATAGAAATTAATGTACTCATTTTGACTTTTTAATGTAAACGCCAGTGGTACGTGATGAATACGTTCCACAGATAGATTCTTTATGGAGGTACTCATTTTTGTAACAAAACCCCATATATCTTCTTTTTGCATCTTCGCTTCCACTATTCCGCTTAACATGAAACCAGCCATTAATAAAATAAATACCTTACTTTGTCGGATAATTTTTATCATACCAGCCCCCATAGTAATCTTCGTAAAGTTGATTGGTAGTTGAGGTTTTTTCACCTTTACCGAATATACGACCAATCTGCGTCCTGGCTTCGCTTTCGCTTATGTCACCTTTACTCAGGGAATCATAGATTCCGTTGTACCCTTTCTGATTTGCTGAATTGCCAGCTATACCAATATCTCTGCCCTGATTTGCAATAATTTCGCGCTGTACGCGAATATTGTTAAGTGTTGCTGCCCCTTCATCACTAAGTGCACTATTCAGGTAGGCTTCACGTGTGGTTACATTGATATCAGGCTTATACAATGCATGTCCACTCTCATGTGACAGTGACTGCACCACTTTTGCGGCATCGTTCATATGACTTTTATCAACAGTAATAATCCGGCTCTGACGATCGGCAAACGTACCTTTACCTGCAGCCCCTTCCTTAAAAACCCAGCCGCGCTTTTTGAGGGTCGTGATGTCCTGTTTCATGGTCGGTGATTTCTCAACCATATTGTCTACATCTGCGCCAAAGCCACTAAAAGAAGGACCCTGAGTATTCGTAGCTAAGCCGGCATTTTGTGACGCGTCGGCAGGCGCGCTTGCTAATGCACCTGCCTTATTCTCCTTTCCCGGCGTAAATTTCTCCTTTACAGCCGCATCAATATCACCTTTATGACCTGCACCTGGCGCAGACGTACCAGGTTTAGCACCCGAAGTATTCAGATTCAGTTTACCGCCAGTGGTGATATGTCCGTCGTTCTCAACAAAGAAGTTAAAATCTTTTCCAATAAGATTTATTGTGCCATTAGCATTGAGCTCAATGGCACTTTCACCAGAAACAAGTCTCAACTGCGATCCCGACGCCAGAACATACTGTTCGACTACTGCATCAACTTTACTCAGGCCAGTGAGGATTTCAGTTCCGCCTTTTATGGCCTGAATCTGATTACCTTCAACCCTGTTGAGCTCATTTTTAGCCACATAGTGGCTTCGTTCCCCACCAACACTATGTGATTCATCGTTTTTAACATGGGTATCCATGTTCTTCTGCGCCTGAATCCACAGATGTTCCTCACCCGATTTATCCTCAAACCTTAACGCGTTCGCGGTGTCCGCCGTGCCATCCTTCGACCGGCTCAAAAAGCCCATCTGCGTCGCTGCCGCCGGCAGCGCCCACGGCGGCATGCTTGCCTCGTTGTAAACCCGGCCGATGATCAGCGGACGATCCGGATCGCCGTTGATGAAGTCCACCACCACTTCGTCGTTCACTCGCGGGATCTGCACCCCGCCAAATCCCTGGCCCGCCCAGGCGCTGGAGACGCGCACCCAGCAGGAGCTGGTATCGTCGCCCTTCGCCAGCCGGTCCCAGTGAAACTTCACCTTTACCCGGCCGTAGCGGTCGGTCCAGATCGACTCGCCTTTCGGGCCCACCACCTTCGCGGTCTGCGGGCCGTGCGTTTTCGGCCACGCCGTTTCCGGCGGCGTGCGGTAGGTCACTGACGACGGCAGCACCGTGAAGTGGATGTTGTGACGGCTGTCGCCGGTGTCGCCGCTGGCGTAACTGTTTTCGGCAAAGTCATAGGTCGCCGAGGTCACCAGATACTCGCCGTTGTCGCTGAAGTGCGGCGCGTTGATGATGGAGAAGGTAAAGCCCGGCGCGATGCCGGTGGCCGTGCCCGACCCGCTGACGCTGTGGTGCTCGGCCTGCCACACTTCCTGACGGATGCGCGCATAGGACTCACCGTGGCTGTGGTCGACAAAATGGCCCGGCCAGTCGTAAACGTCCACCGAGCCCGGCACCGGCGACGCCGGATTCTGCCGGGCCTGCAGCATCCAGGCGTTCGGCTTGCGGAAGTCGTAGTCGTCGGTACTGTAGATGCCCGGCGTCACGCTTTCCGCCAGCGACCACTGGCTGATGCCCTCCTCAGTGACCACGCCGCCCGACGGGGTGACGTGATAGGCAATGGTCTCATAGCCCGGAAACGCCTGATGCTGGTCCGGCGCGTCGCACAGCACCAGCGTATGTTTGTCCGCCTCGTGGCGGAAGAAGTAGTAAATCCCCTCCAGCTCCATCAGGCGGCTGATAAAGTCCAGGCTGCTCTCCTGATACTGCACGCAGTACTCCCACACCCGGTAGCTGCCCGCCAGGCGCGTCTCCACACTGACCCCGTACTCTTTCAGCAGCGTCTGCACAATCTGCGGCACCGTCTGGCTCTGGAAGATGCGCAGGTTGCGGTCGCGCTTCATCGGCCACAGGTCCGGCTCGACCGTCAGCTCATAGACCGCGTAGCGGGTGCCGCTCAGCTCCTGGCTGCGCACCGCCACCCGGGTGATTTTGCCGTTAAGGTAGCGCGGGCTCAGCGCGTTCATCAGCCCGTCGGTCGGCAGCGTAAACGTCACCGGCTTCCCCAGCAGGGCGTGGCGGTCGATGCGCGCGTCGGTGGCCAGCAGTTCAGCGGTGAGCACAAACGGACGGGACAGCGTCTCGGTGCCCTTAAGCGTATGGAACAGCAGGCCGTCCGCCGGCAGCTGTGCAGTAATGCGTGAGAACATAAGTAATCCCTGACTATTAACTGTGTGGATCGAGCAACCAGACACCTTCTTCACTGATGTTCAGCGTTTGTTCGCGGGTGCCACTCTGGCCGCTGATGGCGAAGGTGTAGTTGCCCGGCGCCAGCTGCAGCGTGGCGAAGCCATTCACCGCCGGCACCAGCGCCTGCGGCTGACCGTTCACCTGAACGCGTTCACCCTGCTGCAGACGGATATAGACCTGGGCGACCGGAGCGGGCGGTGGTGCCGGTTGTGGATCGGGTTCACGTGCGGCGGTCTGCACCGGCTCAGCAGTCTGAGCCGGAGTGCTGGCAACCGTATCCGGTGAGGCGTCAGCCTGGGTCGGAGGCGCGGCAACCGGCTGGTTAACCGGCGCGACGGTGACGGCAGGCGCGTCGTTCTGCGTGATCTCAGCCGGCGGTGTCTGTTCGTTACCGCGTGACATCAGCAGACCGGCACCCAGGCCGACCAGCACGCCAGCGGCAACCAGGCCTGGCAGTGCAAAGCGGTATTCCAGCAGCGTTTTCAGTTTAGAGGCGGGTTTGATGACCTCCTCTTCTTCTTCAATCGGCACCAGCATGGTGCCCGGTCCGCTGATTTTTGCGCTAAGCAGCGGTTCCGGTTCACGTTCCGGTAGCGCCATCAGCGCAGCAAAATCATCAATGCTCTGCGGACGATCTTCCGGTTTCAGCGCCAGCGCGCGATCGACGGCGCTCAGCAGCGCAGACGAGTAGCCTGCCAGACGACGCTGCATCAGCGGCTGGTAGTTATCTTCGATGCTGCGCACCACGCTGACCGGCGGTGGCGCACCGGTGATCAGGGTATGCAGCACCGCGCCCAGCGCGTAAATATCGGTCCACGCGCCCTGCTCACTCTCATCGTTGTCGCTGTACTGCTCAATCGGCGCATAGCCGGGACGCAGCATGGTCTCGCTCTCATCCGACAGATTGCCGATAGTTTTACGCGCCGACCCGAAGTCCAGCAGGATCGGCTCGCCACTGCTCTGAATCTGGACGTTATCCAGCGAAATATCGCGGTGCAGATAGCCCGCTTCATGGATGGTTTTGATCGCGCCCAGCAGCGGTGGCAGCATGCGACGGATCCAGGCCTCATTTACCGACTGCGGATTACGTTCGCTGAAGTTCGAGAGCGTGGTGCCGCTGTAGAACACCGTGCCCATATAGGCGGTATCGTTCTGCACCCAGAAACGCAGCACGTGCAGCAGGTTGGGATGGTTAAAGCGCGCCAGCAGCCGCGCCTCCTGAATAAAGCTGTTCAGTCCGGCGTGGAAGGTTTTGCTGAACCGTTCGCTGCGCAGCACCAGATTCAGATCATCGCTGCGCACTGCCAGTGAGGCGGGCATAAACTCTTTGATCGCGATATCACGCTCAAGCTGGTGATCCCAGGCGCGATAGACGATGCCAAAGCCGCCACCGCCGATGACCTCTTTGATTTCAAACTCATTGAAGCGGTAACCCAGCGGCAAGGCGTTGGGGACATTCAGGGGTTGATCATGTTCCGACATATTCGATTACTCTCTGATAGCCAGGCTTTAAACCGCGAACTGGCAGACAAATTCACCCTGCTCACAACGCACATCGACGCGGCGATAGCGTTCATCACGGGCGTGGGCGCTCAGCAGGATCTGGCTCATCTGTGGCAACAGCGTGTTGGTGAGGATGGCATCCACCATGCGACCGCCCGACTCGACTTCGGTGCAGCGCTGCACGATCTGGCTCACCACCGACTCGTCGATCTGCGCTTCAATGCCGTGATTCTCGGCCAGACGACGCACAATGCGCGCCAGCTGCAGCCGCACAATCTCCGCCAGCATCGCGTCGCTGAGCGGGTAATACGGCACCACCAGCAGACGGCCCAGCAGCGCAGGCGGGAACACCTCCAGCAGCGGCTTACGCAGCGCGGTGCTCAGGGCGTCGGGATCGGGCATCAGTTCAGGATCGGCACACATCGCGCTGATTAACTGCGTGCCGACATTGGAGGTCAGAATGATGATGGTGTTGCGGAAATCGATGTGCCGGCCTTCGCCATCCTCCATCCAGCCTTTATCAAACACCTGGAAGAAGAGCTCATGCACATCCGGATGGGCTTTCTCAATCTCATCCAGCAGCACCACGCTGTAGGGACGACGGCGAACGGCTTCGGTCAGCACGCCGCCCTCGCCGTAGCCGACGTAGCCCGGCGGTGCGCCTTTCAGCGTCGAGACGGTGTGCGCCTCCTGAAACTCACTCATGTTGATGGTGATGATGTTCTGCTCGCCGCCGTACAGCGACTCGGCCAGCGCCAGCGCGGTTTCGGTTTTGCCGACACCGGAAGGCCCGCACAGCATAAACACACCGACCGGCTTGTTGGGATTATCAAGGCGCGCGCGCGAGGTGCGTACCCGTCTGGCGATCAGATCCAGGCCGTGACGCTGGCCGATGACCCGCTGGTTCAGGGTGTCGGCCAGATTCAGCACCGCGTCGATCTCATTCTTCACCATTCTGCCCAGCGGAATACCGGTCCAGTCAGAGACCACGGCAGCCACCACGCCTGCATCGACGGCGGCAAACAGCAGCGGCGTGTCGCCCTGCAGCGCAGTAAGCTGCTGCTGCGTCGCATCACGCTGTTCACGCAGCGCCGCATCCTCTTCTGTCACACAGCGGGCGCGCAACGCAATCAGCGTCTCGACCAGTTCGCGCTCCTGCAGCCAGCGCTGTTGCAGCGCATCCCGCTCGGCTTCCAGCGCAGTGCGCTGCGCTGCAATCGCCTGCTGGCGGGTGGCGTCGCCCAGGCCCACCCGGATTTCACGTTCAATGATCTCCGCTTCAATCTCCAGCGCCGCCAGACGGTGAAGACAATCTTCCAGCGCCGCGGGCTGCGCGCCCTGGCTAACTGCCACGCGGGCGCAGGCGGTATCCAGCAGCGCCACCGCTTTGTCAGGCAGCTGGCGCGCCGGAATGTAGCGATGCGACAGTTTCACCGCCGCACTGACCGCATCATCCAGCAACAGCACCCGATGATGTTTCTCCAGCGCGCTGACGGTGCTGCGCAGCATCAGAATCGCTTTGGCTTCATCCGGCTCCTGCACCTGCACGGTCTGGAAGCGACGGGTCAGCGCCGGATCTTTCTCAATGTACTTTTTGTATTCCGCCCAGGTGGTCGCGCCGATGGTGCGCAGCTGTCCACGTGCCAGCGCCGGTTTCAGCAGGTTGGCGGCATCACCGGTGCCCTGCTGACCGCCTGCCCCGACCAGGGTGTGGATCTCATCAACAAACAGCACAATCGGCGTCGGGCTGGACTGCACCTCATTGATCAGCGCCTGCAGTCGCGCTTCAAACTCCCCTTTCATGCCGGCACCCGCCTGCAGCATGCCGATGTCCAGCAGCCAGAGCTGCACATCGCGCAGCGGCGCAGGCACATCGCCCGCCGCGATACGCAGCGCAAGGCCTTCGACCACCGCGGTTTTGCCGACGCCCGCTTCGCCGGTCAGCAACGGGTTGTTCTGGCGGCGACGCATCAGGATATCGACCATCTGGCGGATTTCGTCGTCACGTCCGGTTACCGGATCAATGCGGCCTTCACGGGCACGCGCCGTCAGGTCCTGCGCATATTGTGCCAGCGTACTGCCACTGGCGGCGGGCGGTGCGCCGCCAGCATCCGCCGGTGCGCTCAGCGCCTGCTGCGCTTCTTTGCTGTTGCCGAGCAGCGTGTCGAACTCGGCCAGCAGCGCATCGGCGTTGACGCGACTGAACTGACCGGAGATACCTTTCAGCACGCTGGCCAGGTTGAAGGTTTTCAGCATGCCGATCAGCAGATGGCCGCCGCGAATGCGGGTCGCGCCATATTTCAGCGAGGCGTAAACCCACGCCCGTTCAACGGCGCTGTCGATATGCTCGGAGAGGTCGGAGACCGCACTGGCACCGCGTGGCAGGCGATCCAGCGCGGCAACGATGTCCTGAGTCAGGGCCTTTTCATCCAGTGAAAAATGTGTGATGACCTGCTGTAAGTCGCCATCCTGCTGCTGCATCAGCTGATGCAGCCAGTGCACCAGCTCAACATAGGGATTGCCGCGCAGTTTGCAAAAGGCGGTGGCGCTTTCCAGCGAGGTAAATAACAGCGTATCCAGTTTGCCGAATAGCACGGCACGGCTGATTTCTGACATAGGGGGCTCTCTTCAATGAAAGACGCAGGCTGTGTAACAGGGAAATCGGCTGGGCTAGCGCGAAGCAGCCTCAACCTCAAACATAAAATCTTCACGATCTTGCGGCTGCGGCGCATGCCCCAGCCAGCTGGTATAGCCAAGTCGGGCAGTGCCACCCAGCGCCACACCCTGCACCTCGTCAGCGGCCAGGATCAGGCTGAGATCCCACTGCATTTCGATGCCGAGGTAGTGACGCACCCAGTCGCGTACTTCACGCGCGCCGGGGGCATCGGGCAGAAAACGGGCATATTGCGCGGCGCTGAGCGGTCCCAGGTGCAGGCGAAAACGGTGCTGCACGTCGCGCACCGCCACGCCGAGAAACGCAGAAGCGCCCAGCCGGGGCATATGGCGTCCCGCGCCCAGGCGGGCCTGATCGCGGCTGTCCAGCGTCAGCCAGTGCGGCAGGTTCTGCGTCAGCCTGACCGGCACACCAAAGTAGTGGCGCAGAATGCGCACCAGCCCTTCGGCATCGTGGCCGTGGCGGCTGAGATGGCCCACCAGCATCAGCCGGGCATGGAGGCTGAGCGAGCTGGCCTGCTGCTGGGCCGGTAAACCGATTCCCGCCAGGCAGGCGAGATAGTTCAGGAAGCGACTGTCGTCGGGGCGATCCAGCGACACGGTCGGCTGCGCATCGGCCCAGGCACGATAAAAAAGCAGCGTAGCGCGATGGTGAAACAGGTCAGCAAACGCCGAGAGGCTGTGATCCTGATGATGCACGATACGTTCATGCACATATTCGGTCAGATGGGTCGGCAGCGGGCCGTTGGGGCCAAACAGGCCGAAGCTGTAGATGGAGAGCTCATGACGTCCCGCCTCGTCACGCGGCGTGGCGCTGGCGACGGTGGCGGGCGCAAACGCCAGTGACGGTGTCTGACCGATGCGCACCGATTCGAACTTCGGCAGCGGCGCACGGCCCAGCGGATAGCGCTGACCGCCCTGCGCATCCAGCCGCCGCAGCAGCTGGAACAGATCGTAGCGCCACGGCGCGGCCATCACCCGCTGCCAGAAATCATCCGGCAGACGGGTGAGCCGGGGCAGCGAAATCACCTTTTCGCCACTCATATCAGCGCTTTCCGGCCCATGCGCGGCGGCCAGTAGCCCACTTCTCCGCGCTGCTGGCTGTTCAGGGTGAACTCCGTGAAGCTGTTCAGCGCCACAAGGCGGCCACAGACCCGCTCCAGCACGCTGCCGAACAGCCACGGGCTGGCCCCCGAAAACGCCTGCTCATCCACTTCCAGCGTGATGCTGACGCCGCGCGCAAATACCACCGGGCCCGGCTCCGGCACGCGGCGGTTGACAGCGCTGAGCGTGCAGTGGCGGATGCCGTCAATCTGACGGGCGACCGGCGCTTCCGCCAGGTTGGCGTAGAGGCTCAGCAGCTGACGCAGCGCCGCCGCGCCTTCTCCGTCGCTGCTGTCCATCAGGCTGAGGTAGTTCATCTGCAGATGGCTGATCAGCCGCCACGCGGAAAGTCCCTCGGCCAGCGCCGGACGCGGAGGCGTCGGCCCTTTGCACAGCTTCAGCTCCGATACCGGAATGGAGTCCGGCATCACGAAGTTACCCTGATCCTGCTGCAGCATCAGCGGCAGATCGCGACTGGTGCACATCACGTCGGCGGAGAGATAGCGCACCTCGTCGTGCCACGGCGCGTGATGCTCATCCACCAGCGACAGAAAGACTTCTGAGCCGATGTAACCGGTGCGCGTGCCGTAGCGCTGCGCCTGCTCGGACAGCGTGCGCTGTTCGCGGCGCAGTGAAAAATAGGCACCGTAATCGCCCTGGTCACCGCTGAAGGTGCTCCAGAACGGACGGAAAACCTGCTCTTCCCGCTTGCCCTCTACCGTAGCGAACAGTCGCTGTACCGAGTGCACCTCATAATCCAGCGGCCGGATGTTATCTACCACCAGGTGATATTCATGCTGGCTGTCGCTGACCTTCAGGCGCTCGGCGGTTTTCGGAAACAGATTGATGACAGGCGTGCAGTGCAGCGCCAGATGGCTGTGATCGACCACGCTTTCCAGTGCGCTGTCCGCTTTGTCGAGCAGAATGATGATATCGAACGCCATGGCGTTGTCGCAGCGGCGCAGAAACGGGGCCAGCTGGCTCAGGCTGATAAACTGGAAGCGCGCCGGAAAGGCGAAATACTCCTGCAACAGACGATAGCCGTCAAAGTTGCGCAGATCGTCCGGCAGCAGCGCCTGCTCCGGCGCAAAGCCCTCCTGCTGTAACGCGTCGTCCGTCAGCACCTGACGCTGCGGACGCTTCTCAACCGACTGCAGCACGATGCCCACCCGGTGCTGCATCAGCAACTCCAGCAGTTTAAGCGCCTGGATATCCGGGCCGCTGAGAAACAGCATCAGATCGTCCACGCTGAGCTGGCTAAGCGAGGAGATCCCTTCGCAGCTGATGCGGATACGCAGCGCACTGACCGCGCCCAGACCGCCGAGTTTCAGCTCGCCAGAGGGCAGATCGCCGGGCACGCCGCCGAGACTGGCTTCACTGATGCGCAGCGGATGCAGTACCACATCGTGCGCGGTGGTGTAGCTGCAGGTCACGCCGGTTTTTTTCAGGTTCTGGCTCTCCATCATGGTGCCGCGCGGCACGCGAAAGCCCTGGGTGATGTCGCCTTTGCGGCTGTCCGGCGTCAGCTGAGCGATCGCCATTGACGGCGTTGGCGAGAGATAGGATGGCGCAATCATCTCCAGCAGACGCTGCGAGAAACGCGGAAACTCCGCATCCATCTTCAGCTGCACGCGCGACGTCAGGAAGGCAAAACCTTCCATCAGCCGCTCGACATAGGGGTCCGCCACGTCAATGCCGCGCATGCCAAGACGTCCTGCCACTTTAGGGTAGCGCGCAGCGAACTCGGCCCCCATCTCACGCAGGTAGGCCAGTTCACGGTTGTAATAGTCGAGCAGATTGCTGTCCATGATTACCCTGCATCCTGTAGTTCGAAATGGCCGCTCTCCAGATCAACCTGAGTGCGGAACAGAAACGCCAGCGGATAAGGCACGCACCAGAGCCGCCCTTTGATCTCAATCGACAGCACGTTGTGCAGGCTGAGCGAGCCGAGATCGCTGACGCAGCGCACCTGTAAACCCTGCGGCAGGATGCGCGGCTCGAAGTGCAGAATGGCGTTGGTCATTTTGCGCTGCATATCCTGCCATTCGATATCGGAGACGTTCTGCCCGGCCAGCGGTGCCACACCGAAGTTCCAGACAGAGCGCTGCACCTGATCAAAGCCGCTCAGATCCTGCTGGGCTTCGTTGTTGATGGTGTTGAACAGCCACTGCAGATCGCGCAGTACGTGGCGGCGCAGCGTGCTGTGAGTGATCAGCATGCTGTTGTCCGCTTCCTGCTGTTTATCCGGCGCGTTGTCGGTCAGGCGATCCAGCAGCGAGGATTGCAGCTTGTCGCGGGCGGTTAACGCATCACGTTTTTTACGCGCGCGAAAGCCGCCATGCAGTTGGGCATAGCCGTCGTTTTGCGCGCCTGAATCATGGCTCATCGGCGGACTCAACGCTGTCAAACGCGACCTGCTGCAGGCTCAGCAGCGAAAATTCCGCGCTGTCGCTGAGCCACATTTTTTGCCCCTGACCGATGAACTGGTCCGGATCGTTGCCCAGCGGCTGCCATTCAGTGACGCTGGCGCGCAGAAAACGCTCGTCTGATTCAGCCCGCAGCGGATAGCGCGCCGGGATCTGGCACACCTGCTCACTGCCATCAACCAGCTGCACACGCGTGTGACGCCACACCAGATCGGTGACGCTGGCGGGTGCCTGAAACTGCATCTCACGAATGGCGGCAAACGGGATCCAGTAATAACGGCCCTGACTGATGACTTCACACACTGGCCCGAAACGGCTGTCGCCATCCATCAGCCAGCTGAATGCGGTGGGCTGAGCCTGCTGCGTTGCGGTGCCGGGATTGGCCGCCGCGAGCTCAAGCGCTTCAGCCCGCAGCGTGCTGCCGCGCGCGACATCACCCGCCGTTTCGGCCTGCAAGGCGGCTAGCAGCGTGTCGCACCAGTGCCAGGCGCTGCCCGGCAGCACCGGGTCGGCCTCGCCACGCAGCACCGCGTCACGCTGTAATTCACCGGCGATCGCCTGTTGCAGCAGATTAACTGTCGGTTGCGCCTGCGGGCTTAACGCCAGCCAGGATTGCAGCTGCGTCTGCGCACGCGCCCAGTTGCCGGAAAGACAGAGCAGCTGCACAAAGGCGGCCCGCAGGTCAGCATTCGCCGGATTCGCCTGAATCTGGCGGGTCACGTCAGCGAGCGTCTCGCCGAGGGTGGCGCTGGCCAGGCGGTGTTGTAAGGATTCCATGCAAACTCCTTTTGCGTCAGTTAAGGGTGCGGTAGACCGCAGCGGCGGGATCTTTCAGTTCAGGATGCAGTTTTTCCACCAGCTGCACGCTCAGCGCGGCATCGCCGCTGATCCACGGCGACCAGACTTTACGGACTTCCTGCAGACGCGCCTGCAGCGCACTCTGATCGGCCGCTTCGCTGACGGGCATCTGCACTACCACCTGACGCGTTGCCTGCCAGCCGTTAAAGCGGTTGCTGAACGGCAGAATCAGCCAGCTGTCCGGGGATTTTTCATTGCTCAGCACCATGCGTTCACTGTTGACCGTGGTGATGTGCAGTTCGGCAGTGGGCGACTGATTGCTCAACCCCATCACCGGAAAACCCTGCAGGAAGGTCACGCCGACTGCCGCAGGTGCGCCGTTACCCTGTTGCGTCAGTCGGCTGTGTCCACTTAGCCAGCCATCAGAACCACAGATCAGCCCCTGATTTGCCGGAACAAACAGCGCGCTGCCCTGTGCCGGGTGCTGCCACCAGGTGCGGAAATGGCAGCCGTCCAGCAGACTGAATTGCAGCCACGGCGACGTGTCGGCCTGAGCAGCGTTGCGCAGTACGTCTGCGGGGACCGCCGTAGCCGTCGGCTGGACCGGTTGAGTCGCGGGCGGCGTCACCACGGTTTTCCACTGCTGCGCACGGGCGGCGCTGCCAGTAGCGATTTCACTCCCCTGCGCATCGGTCAGTTGCCAGTGCAACTGTTGCAGCGGTTTACACTGCGACGCCATCAGTCCGGCAACGCGCGGCAGAAAATCTTTCAGAACCGCGGCGTTTTTTTCGCCCAGGGTTACGATGCGCAGGTTAATGGTGCTGTTACACCAGCTCGACAGCTGATTGTTTTTTACGTCATCAATCCAGACATCCAGTTTCTGTGCCGGGGACTGTACGATGCGATAGTTTTCAGCATAAGCATGCGTGCTGAGCAGCAGCGCAGCCAGACCCAGTAATCCATATTTCATGTTGGCGTTCTCAATCTCGCAGAGGGAAGAACTGCGCCGCTTCAGAGAGCGAGTGCAGCAAGGTGGTGTCCTGAGGTGATCCAATCCAGACGGCCAGCGCGCTGAAATTATCCTGCTGCCCCTGATCCGGCTGATCGTTCCTGATGATTTGCTGCATCAGCGTCAGCCACTCTTCCGGCGTATTCACCATGTGCAGCGACTGCTGCATCTGTTCCAGCGTCACGCCGTGCCAGAAACCATCGGTGCAGAGTAAAAAGGCGTCGCCATCTTCAATCCCGACCACCTCGCTGTAGCTGGCGTCGCGCTGCTCATCGCCCATCCCCAGCGCAAAATAGAGCAGATTGCTGTTGATGCCTTCGGTGCGATGTCCGGCATCTTTCATCTGCTGCACCAGGCTGTGGTCGGTGGTCACGAGATAGAGATAGCCGCGACGGAACAGATAGAGGCGGCTGTCGCCTGCATGGGCCCAGCAGGCCAGATGGTAGTCGCGGTCAATGAACAGGCTGACCAGCGTAGTGCCCATCCGGCTGTGTTCGCTGCTGGCTTTCTGCTGCTGACGGATGGCGTGATTCGCCTGATTGACGTAGTTACGAATCGACTGCGCATTGAGATGCGCATCGCCATCAAACGCCTGCAGCAGGCTGCTGCGGGCAATCGATGCCGCGATGTCCCCGCCGGGAAATCCGGCCACACCGTCGCAGACCACAAAGCAGGCCGAGCGCTTACCGATGACATCACCGATCTGATCCTGGTTACTGGCGCGATCGCCCTGATTCGACGTCGAGGCAATAGTGATATTCATGCGTCATCCGTGTGGGTTTGTGAGTCTTTGTACTGATTAACTTCCAGGTCATAGGCGTGCAGGAACGCTTCGCCGAACAGGGTGTGGAAATCGTCTTCGATCTCGCCCGCCGTCTCGCCGTAGCGCTCAACAAAATGCTCCCAGAGCGCCGCTTTACGGCTGCCCGGCAGGCCGATACGTGACACCGATCCCGCCTGACGCGCCTCCTCCTCCAGTTGCTCCGGGTTAAAGGATTGCAGCATTGAGGCGATGATGGCGCGGATACCGGCGATCATGCCCAGCTGGTGCGCCTGCAGATCGATCAGCGCATCACGCACAGCCTGACGCGGCGGCATAAAGCCCGGCATCCGGCTGCCAAACATCTGCATTAAGACGGTTTTGCCCGAAGGCAGTAGCTTGAACGGGTTGTTGGCGTCGTCGAGGATCACCGTCATGTCAGCCTTTACCCCGCGCTTGAGGATCGAACGCGATGAGAGCAGCGCCACCGTGCCCTGAGAAAACATGCTCAGCATCTGCCCGAATTGCAGCATCTGCTCACGGTCAAATTGCGGCGTCGGTTGCAGGTCGCGCAGACCCATTCCCTCCAGCAACGCATCCAGTAGTTCGCCCTTGAGAGCATCACCGCTGCTTTCGCTGGGTGTCGTCGGGTGCGCAGCGGCGGCATGGTGGCGACCGGAAGCTACGGGATCGATGCGCAACCGCCCTTTCGGCGTCGGGGATGGCGTACGCTGTACCGCCTGCGGCGTGGGCAGCGTAATTCCGCCGTAATCGATCTGTGGATTTACCGCGTCAGACTGGCCGGGCAGTTCCTCGTCAATCAGCGGTGTCTGCTGCTGTGCCTCAGGGTGAGGCTGGCTGTGAGTCTCATGCTGTGATTCGTCGAAGCTGAACAGCGGTGAATGATCCATGTCGGTCAGGCTCGCGGGAGCCTGCTCCGATGGATGTGCGGCCATCGGCTCATTTTTTGCCACCGGTTGAGGTGGCACATGCAACGTGGCCGGTTTCGGCGTCGTCAGCTCCGGCTGCGCCAGCGGCACCGCGTTGCCCATCATCAGACCCAGCGGATCATCATGGTTGCGCACATCCGTGCTGCTCTCGCCGTCAAACAGGCTCAGCGGATCAAGTTCAGCGGCAGGCGTTTCAGCCTGCGGTGGCGCCGTGTTTTGCTGAGCAGACAGCGTGCTTGGCGTCCGGTCGTCAAAAATACTCTGCTGCCCGAACAGCGCATCGCCTTCATCAAACAGGCTGCTATTTTTTGGCTGCTGCCCATAATCCAGCGGCGCATCGTTAATCAGCTGAGCCAGCGGATCTTCCGGATTACGATCAGGACGAGCGGGCGCAGTCAGCGGATGGGCCTCAGGCATCTCTGGCGCAGCTTTGCGTTTAGAGAGATCGTCCGAAATCGAAAACTCTTTCGCCAGGCTGTCCCAGATTTCGCTGGGAATGGCGGCGGTGGTGCTGGCTTTTTCCGCTGCCGGTTCGCGAGCGGGTGCTACGGACTGCACCGGCTCAGGACGCGGAACAGCCCTTTCACTCTGCGGCTGCTGTGTACTGTTGAGATCGCTGACCAGCAATTGGTAATCATCGATGCCCAGTATGTCTCCATCCTGCAGCTCAACCTGACGTCCGCGTTCCAGCGGAATATCGTTGAGTAACACGCGCGTCACATTGCCACGGTTGGTCAGGCGACATTCGCCATTTGCCGTGATGTGTACAATCGCCTGCAGGCGGGAGAGTGTGCGATCGTCATCCGGCAGCACCAGATTATTATCCACACCACGACCAATGGTGCCGCCAGGCGGAAAGAAATCACAATGAGTTTGCGGCGGCTGTTGGCCGGGTTTAGTCGTTATTATCGTAAAGCGCATAACGGATTCCTGCGGTTAGCGGTTCGGCATCTATACCGCGCACCTCTCGGGGAAAGGCGCGCGGTATAGAGAGCGGGGGGATTTAATTTTGGGAGTTGTTTTTTAAATACTCTGCCACTGGATTAATTCAATTATTTAAACAGATAAAAATTATATTTATTTAAGAAGATGAAGCTGCGTTAACGGCTTATCTTTAATTAACATACAGGGTAAACATTAAAATAGCTGCAAAGATGATTGCATTACAATCACCAGAAACCACTCTGCTGAAATATCATTTATGCAGAATTATTTACCGGCATTGTAAAAACGGGATTAAAGCGTAATGCAGAGAGTGATATTCATAGAGAATATCGTGCCCAGCCTGTAAACCCTGAGCACGACGACATAATCAGTAAGGCAGTTGCTTCAGAATAGCAGTGCGTTCTTTGTCGATGCGGATAACACAGAGGTTGGTGGCAACCGCATTCGCATTGCTGCCTTCTTCAGCGGCAAAGGCTTCCAGCTTGCACTGACCATCACGATACTTCAGCCAGTTACGCTGGGTATCCACCAGCGTGGCGACATAGTCATCAGCCAGTTTTTTCTGCGTGCCGTACATCTGTACAATGCGTTTTTTAGCCGTCTGGTATTCTTTGTTGAGGTCATCTTCCGCCAGCTTCTTTTGCTGAACAGTACACTGAAATAGCGCACCGTCTGAAGGCTGTTTTGCACAGGTATCTTCAGCGAGCGCTGAAGCGCTGATGCAAAGAGACACAGTGATTAAAGCCAATTTATGCAGTCTCTTCATATTTTTCTCAGCAACTTTTAATGCAAATAAAATTTTTATCAGCCCCGAATTTATCTGGGCTGATAAATAACTTTAAGAAATCATATAACGCTTTCTTTCTGCTTCACAGAGTGAAATCCTCAACACTGTTAACAGTACTTTTACTATCAGTGATAGGGTATTAACTTCAGCTTTTTAATTCTTTGCTCGTTAAGTTCAGAAGTACACATATTAATATTAGCGTTACTTAAATCACTTCCCTTATCTGCAGCATAAGAAGCCAGCTTACAGTCATTATCTCGATATTTCAGCCAGGCTCGTTGAGCTTCAGTCAACGTATCCATATACTGACTTAACTCTTTATCGTCACCTTTAAAAAGCGTTTCAACTCTGGTTTTAGCGAGTTTATATTCTTTATTTAAGTCAAGCTCAGTTTCGTTTCTGTTTTTCTGGGCACAGGTATAAACTTCCTGATCGTTATTACCTTGTGCGCAGTCCGTTGTTGCATACGCAGGCTGTAACGCAAAAAAACCTGTTGCGAACATCGAGATAAATAACAAATTTTTCATAAGTCTCCCATTTCATTTCCGGCTTCGAAGATAACGAGCACGATTACGGCCTTTCTCATACTTTTGAAGAATGCTTGAACTATCAATAAAATCAGCAAGCTTGTCAATATCATTATACATAGCGGCTTGCATGTTAAGCTTAAAACCAGCGCCCTGATAAACCAAATCTACAACGATATCTTTTATCGGCGGCTTTAACTGATCCCAGTTTGTTCTTTCAGCATTCTCTGCAGTTTTTGATAAATAAACTGACCTTGCCCGGCTTACATATATAGGATAGATAGTTTCAAAAAGCCTGGCCTGCGATTCACGCGTAATTACACCACACTCTATTTTATTTTTTCTTACCCATACTTGCGCTGCAGTTTCTTTTTTATTGGCACCTAAAGATAGCGTTCTCGCCTGCTGCTCTTCAACCCCGACTCGGATAAGATCAAGGTAGACTTCATCTGAACTTCTTCCCCCCATATCATAACCTCGACCAATGGTTACGCCTGACTTACCCCCAGGCCAGTGTATGTGCCTGCTAAAATAAGGACTGTGAGGATTGTCATTACCTTCGGCATCGAACGTGACCTGTCCGGCACTCACAGTAAGGCGACCAGAATTGTTATTTATATTTTCTGGTGGATTAGACGCAGGGTTTATTTTATTACTATCTGACAGTTTAGAAAGCGTATTCCACGTCTTGCCATGGATATCGACAACGCCATCCGGGCGAGACATAAAACGGGATTGAAACTGTTTGATCGCTTCAATGGTTTTTGGTCCCATTCGGCCATCGGCACGAAGCTGAGGATATCCATTGCGCTGTAACAACTGCTGTACTGTCTTCACGTCACCGTATTGATTACGGCCACCTACACCAACCGAGCCAGTAATACTCATCTACTATCTCCGCACAATATTGTTGATTCAGAGAGTCCTTGTAAACCGGCTGGAGAATGCGCATGACGACGCTGACTTCTCTGGCCAGGAGAGATACGCCCCCTGTCCGGAGGCGTATCGCTTCTTACGCTTCTTTGTTGCCTTTGATATCCCAGCCAGCGCTGGTTTCTGCGCCTTTACCACCGGAAGAGCTCTGCTCCCAGTACTGCTGTTTCACTTTAGAAGCCTGGAAGGCATAGGTTACGCCCAGGGTATCGTCGTGCTCAGAACCCACAAACTGAACGTTAGTGACCAGCACATCTTCCAGGGTGATGCGGGTATATTCAATTTGTGTGCCGCCCGCTTTGCAAACGGACACTTCAACTTTAGCGACGTGCTTACCGCTGGCACAGTTCTTGAGCAGCGCGGTGACAGCCTTATCGATTTTGGCGTTGATGTGCAGGTCGTTAAAATTAACTTTACCCGCACCGCCACCGCCACCCACACTCATGTTGCCTGGCTGGCTGGCACCCCAGGAAAAGGAGTCAATATCGATCCATCCCGTGTGGTTTGAATCTTTAGACTCACCGGTAATGCCGTCTACCTTCAGATACATATCAATAGCCATTATCTTTCACTCTTTATTGGTTGAGATTATTGCTTTCAAAAAAAGCAAGGATATGGCAAAAAGAAAAGCATGGGGCTGAATAAAACAGTCCATATTTTACCTTTGCCTTGCTTCTGAAATATCGTCATAAACCATATTTCAGATATTGCGTTGCCGGGCACCGGGCCGGGCAATTTATTTATTCATTTCTCATGATGAGAAATCGAGGTTCTGACAGGCATTCAGGAAGCAGATAAGCACTTAATAAATTTCTCTTAGCTTATCCGCCGCCCAGTAAAAACCGAACGATGCAGTAACTGAAATAGTAATCACAATGCCGTTAATTATTTTCCCCATCATCGTGACATTCCAGTCACAGAAGAAAAGGTAATAACCTGCACAGGTAATTAAAATAAGAGAAGAAATAAAAACCAGCAGATAATCCAGCAAGCGCAAAGCTGATTTTTTAAGCATCCTTTTCCTCCCTGACATTTATCTCAGCAACCTTCTGTCAGCCATCAGGCGCAAAACCCTTTCGCGCCTGATAAACCTGTAATTCAGAGGATGAATGATGCCAGGTCATCCCCGGCATCACGCCTCCCTTTCAGCCCTTACGCATTATCATTTTTCAGCGACGGCAGCTTAGAGACCAGACGTAGAGAAACCGTCAGCCCTTCCAGCTGGTAGTGCGGACGCAGGAAGAATTTCGCGGAGTAATAGCCAGGATTATCCTCCTGCTCTTCCACATTCACCTCGGCAGCCGCCAGCGGCTTGCGTGACTTGGTCTCCTGCGAGGAGTTAGCAGGATCGCCATCGACATAGTTCATCACCCAGTCGTTCAGCCAGCGTTCCATTTCATCACGCTCCCGGAAAGAGCCGATCTTGTCGCGCACGATGCACTTCAGGTAGTGCGCGAAACGGCAGCAGGCGAACAGGTAAGGAAGACGCGCGGCCAGACGGGCATTGGCGGTGGCATCAGCGTCGTGATATTCCATCGGCTTCTGCAGTGACTGCGCACCAATAAAGGCAGCGAAGTCAGAGTTTTTGCGATGTACCAGCGGCATAAAGCCATTTTTCGCCAGTTCGGCTTCACGACGATCGCTGATGGCGATTTCGGTCGGGCACTTCATATCCACGCCGCCGTCATCGCTCGGGAAGGTGTGGCACGGCAGATTTTCCACTGCCCCACCCGACTCCACGCCGCGGATTGCGGTGCACCAGCCATACTCTTTGAAGGAGCGGTTGATGTTGGCGGCCATCGCGTAAGCCGCATTGCTCCACGTATAGTTGCCATGATCGGAACCATCGGTCTGCTCTTCAAAGTCAAAGCTGTCGACCGGGTTGGTACGGATGCCGTAAGGCAGACGCGCCAGGAAGCGCGGCATCACCAGGCCCAGATAGCGTGCATCTTCCGATTCACGCAGGCTGCGCCAGGCAGCATACTCAGTGTTCTGGAAGATTTTGGTGAGATCGCGTGGATTCGCCAGCTCCTGCCAGGACTCCATCTGCATCACTTCGGGCGCGGTGCCGGTGATAAACGGACAGTGCGCGGCTGAGCCGATACGCGCCATCTCACCCAGCAGCTCAACATCCTGCGGGCTGTGGTCGAAGTAGTAGTCGCCCACCAGGCAGCCAAACGGCTCGCCGCCGAACTGACCATACTCCTGCTCATAAATCTTCTTGAACAACGGACTCTGATCCCAGCCGGCACCCTTGTAACGCTTCAGAGTGCGACCCAGCTCCTGCTTGGAGATGCTCATAAAGCGGATTTTGAGCATCTCGTCAGTTTCAGTGTTGTTCACCAGATAGCTCAGGCCGCGCCAGGCGCTTTCCAGCGACTGAAACTCCGGATGGTGAATAATCTGGTTCACCTGCTGCGACAGTTTTTCGTCGATCTCCGCGATCAGCGCCTGAATGGTGCGATAGGCATCGCTGGAGACGGTAACGGTGTTCTCCAGCGCCTGCTGCGCCAGGGTTTTCACCGCGCTTTCGACCGCGGCACGCGCCTGATCGCTTTTTGGCCGGAACTCTTTATTCAGCAGCGCGCTGAACTCATCCTGACTGAAACTGGCTGCGCCCTGCGACTGCGGTTGTTGTGAAGTCTGCGTCATGCCTGCGGCTCCTTACCTTCAGTGGCCTCATCCTGCTTTGGCAGATGGGTCAGGGCCTGCAACAGCGTAGGATCCTGCAGCACCTTACCAATCAGCTCTTCCGCACCGTTTTTGCCATCCATATAGGTCAGCAGGTTCGCCAGTTGGGTACGCGCTTCCAGCAGCTTGCTCAGCGGCTCCACGTTGCGGGCCACTGCGTCCGGCGAAAAGTCATCCATGCTGTCAAAGGTCAGATCGATGTTCAGCTTGCCTTCGCCATTCAGGGTATTGTCTACCTGGAACGCGGCGCGCGGCTTCAGTGCTTTCATGCGCTCATCGAAGTTGTCGATGTCGATTTCCATGAATTTACGGTCATCAATGCCTGGCTGCGGCTCCAGCGGTTTACCCACCAGATCCGCCAGCACGCCCATTACAAACGGGAGCTGGATTTTGCGTTCCGCGCCATAAATTTCCACGTCATATTCAATCTGAACGCGAGGCGCGCGATTGCGGGCAATGAACTTCTGCCCACTGGATTTGCTTGTTGCCATGGTTTTCTCCATACATGATGCGCGGATAAAGTGTCACAGCAGGCGCGCAGGTCCCGCTGAGTGTGTGTGCGTCACGCCTGCTTAATCGCGACGTCCGAAAATGGTTTCCAGCTGATGTACGCCGTCGGGTGCCAGTTCGCGGATGATCTCCAGAAAGTCGCGCTCGATTAAGCGCTGTACACGGTCGATCATCAGTGGGGCCGGATGACTCGGCTCATGCTGGGTGAAGTAGAGCTTCACTTTCTCCAGCATCAGCTGCGCGTCGGCGCGGGAACTGATCTGCACCGTGCGCCAGTCAGCGGCAGCGCGCGGGCTGGCCGGTGCAGGCGATGCCGTGGTTTCTGCGGGCTGTTCCACGGCGGCTGTGGGGATCAGCGCATTCAGATCGGTGGCCTGGCAACGTTCAGCGATCAACGCAATCTGTCTGCGCAGCTGTGTGAGTTCCGGCACCGCGGCTTCGCCCAGCCGTTCGGTCACGGTTTCGCAGATGGTCTGCAGCCGCTCATGAATCTGCAGCACCGCCTCAATACCAGGCTGGTCGCCGCGCGCCAGTTCGTCGATCAGACGCGGCAGGCCGCCAGGATAGTCCGCGACTTCGGTTTTACTGCCGTCGCACAGGGCGGCCGCATCGCGCAGCGTGATGCCGTCAGAGGGATAGCGCAGCAGCCAGCACTGACGCACCGCGCCGCTCAGATCAGTTTTGTCACCCAGCAACGCCAGCGCATTAATGCGGTAGAAGGGATCCTGCTCGCCGAACTCCTCCAGCCGGGGCCACAGCGGCTCCCAGTAGAGCAACAACGCCTGTTCAATCAGCTTCAGGCCCTGGGCATAGCCCGGCAGCCCTTTCAGTTCGGTCCAGGCGTGGGTCAGCGCCAGCATTACCCGCAAATCTTTGCTGCGCGCCAGCAGCGCTATCGCCAGCTTCTCGACTCTGTTCCAGTCGGCCGGTTCTGCCGGAATGATAGTATTGCCAAACTGCTGCTCCGCTTTACCGGCGCTGGCCTGCTCCATCGCCTGAAAATCAGCGTGGTACTCCAGGTTATCGCCGCCGGGATTGTCCTCGCTGACCGGAGCCAGCAGAGCCTCTGTATTCATCGTCATGCGTGTCGCCTCAGGATTCAAACATCGGGGGATAAAGTCCGTTTCGTCCCGGCTTTGCCCCACCGGCCGGATCAAACAGCAATGAAAAGAGCTGGGCGGTAAAATTACCGCTGTGAACCTGGGTATAAAGCGGGAAACCGTCGCTTTGATTGGTCCACCAGAAACTGGTGTAGAACTGCGGGTCGAAGTTCTCGCCCGGCAGTGTCCAGTTCAGTGTCGAAGGGGTATCGCCATGCCCGATGACGTTGAGAATGTCTGACGTCTCGTCCGACTCCTGCGGCGGCTGCGGCTGAGGAATGCTGATCAGCGCCTGATCCAGCTGTTCCGGTGACCCGCCGCCCTGCACCACCCGCAGCAGCGTATTGCCCACCTGCTGATACCACTCGCCGGAGCGCGCCAGCAGGGCTGGCGACCACTCGGCGGGCGTGAAGTGGCGCAGTGCGCAGAGTGGGTAGTTACGGCCCACGCTGTCACGCGCGGCAATCAGGCAGCCCATCTGAATCAGCTGGCTGCCCAGCATCGGCGGCACCACAAAATTCCAGACCGGCGCGTTAAGGAACGGGCGCGACGGGGCGTTATCACTCTCCTGACTGCTCTGCCAGTGATGCAGGCCCACCTGAAACCAGCTGGACCATTGGCGATAGAGCACGTCCGGGAAGCGGCGCTTCACAAAGTCACCCGCGCTGGGCACTTTGCCGTACCAGCAGGGTGCAGCGTAATGAGTCATTGTCGGGTCCTGTTTCAGGGGCAGCTAAAGCCGGGAAGCTGGAACGGGTTACGAATGCTGCCAGGGGTGAACGACAGCGTGACCATATGACCGTCCACGCTGAAACTCGCTTCGCGGGTCAGGCCGCCTGCCGCTGTCAGCCGGGCGCGGTCAAAGAAGCGATTGAGCGCCCAGGGACCGCTGGTGACCAGCGTGGAGGTGGTGCCGTTGGTCAGACCCAGCTGCATCCGCACCTGGCTGGTGCCGCCGGGGCCGGGCCAGCTGACCATCTGTACCGCCTGCGGTCCGTGGCTGTAGCGTAAAATCTGCCCATCCACATCCAGCGTCAGGTTAAGGATGTCGTTATCCATTTTTACCGTGCGCAGCGTGACGCGGAAGCCGGGCGTGGTCGCACCATTGGCAAAGAAGGCATCGCGGATTGACTGCGCCTGCTGGAAGGGCCGCAGCAGGGCTTCGCCTCCCGGCAGGGTTTTACCGTCAATGCCCGGCGTAAAGCGCCACGCCGCGTTGGTGGTGTCGACTTTGCTGGCCAGGTTGTCGCGGAAGAAGCTGTCCATCATGCCGCTGCCGGGTGCAAACATCCGCGCCAGATCGTCTGGTGTGACCTCACTGCGCGCAGAGCGAACCAGCGGATAGCGACCCGCGATCGCCTGGCGGCAGAAACTGCCCACTTCCATGGTGATGCGTTTGCGGACGTTATCCATATCGCGGCGCTGTGCGTCGCTGCTGGCACCCACCGCCATGCTGGAAACCATGTTCTGCAATGAACCCGGCAGACGGCCGGCACTGGCCTGCAGACGACTGATGGCATCGCTGGCCGGTGGCGGCATCCCGCTGTTCGCCGCATCCTGCACGGCGGTGAGGTAGCGATAGAGATCGTCAATCTGATGCAGGAAGTCATCCACCGCCAGCACCTTGCTGCCCTGCTGCAGCGGCTGGGCCAGCTCCAGAACCGGCGCAAAGTGAAGCGCGACGGCCTGCTCCGGTGATGCCTGGGTGGCGGCCTGTCCGCGCGCGGCACTGGCCTCGGGCGAGGTAAACAGCGCTTCAAGGGTGCGGGTGGCGCTGTTATCCGACGGCTTTGCTGCCTGCGCGGTTTTCTCATCCGGCTGCGCCCGGTTCAGCGTCAGCAGACCACCGAGGTTGATCACCAGCTGGCGCAGCGGCGAATGGTTGCCCGACAGCAAACGGGCGGTGTTGATGCGTTGAGAGAGATCGGCGCTGCTGTTGAGCTGAATGTCACTGAGAAACTGCTCCCACTGCCGGATATAGTCCTGCACGTAGAGCTGGCGCACCGCAAGATCCGTCTGCTCACTTTTCTGCTGCGGCGCCGCGCCGCCCAGCACCCAGAGATCGTCCTGATACAACGCCTGGGTCACCGGGGCAATCTGCTTATCCACGTGCTGCCAGTAGCCATCCGGCGTATAGAGACCCGCCACACCGTCATTGACCGATTTACCGCTTTTGCGGGAAAACACCAGCTCGCTCTGGGGACCACCCAGCGCCGCCAGCGTCACCGGCTGCAGGCTGTCATCGCGTTGCAGCAGGCGCTTCAGCCGTCCATAGACGCGCTGTGACAGCGGCATCTGATTAATCAGCGCCTGCTCGCGCTTTACCAGCGCTTCATCCTTCGCATACGGCGACGAGTGAATCTGCGTCTCCAGCAACTGTTGCAGGTGCCACGCCAGCTGTTTCACCTGCTGCTGAGTGACGTTCTGCGGCAGTTCGCGTGACAGGTTGAGCATCAGCCACGCCTGCAGGAATTTGCCATCATAGTGCTTTGGCTGATAGAGCATCTGATACGCCTTCAGCGCTTCATAGCTGTAGTCAGCATCACTGCCGTTGTCATTACGCAGCCAGCGGGTGATGTTCTGCGCCACCTGCGGCAACAGCAGCTGTTTCAGTGCCTTGTCGTAGAGTGCGCGGGTGGCATCGCTGACCTCGGTGCCGCGATAAAGCCCCATGCGGCGCGTCAGCGGCGGTGCTTCCAGTGAGAAGTCGGCGCTCTCCGGCAGGTGCAACAGGGTGTTGAGATAAGGCACCAGCGCAAAGAGATCGCCATTGACCTGCTGCTGAAGCTGATCGCCCAGTTGTTCAACCTGCGGCGCTTTGGCGGCCATCTCCTGCAGATAGGCTTTGTTTTTACTGTAGCTGGTGAGCCACAGCGCTCCGGCCACCAGCAATATCAGCAGCAGCGCCAGATAGCCCGACCAGAGCCCGGCGCGGTTGCGCAGCTCCCACCAGCGGTTGCTGCCCGCCAGACCGGACTCCTGGAAAATCACATTTTCCAGTACCCCTTTCAGGAAGAAGCTCTGCCCTTTGTTCTGCGGGATAGGCGACTCTTTATCGACCTTATCCCAGCTTCCTGACTCGCCAGCCTGCTGCCCCGGCAGATTCAGTGCGCGGTTCAGCTCGCCCATCACCCGGTCAAACGGCAGTCCCTCCTGGGTGCCGCTGGCAAAGTAGATACCGCGCGGTGCGAACTGGGTTTCAAAATCGGATCGGGCAAACAGCGTATCCAGCGCGTCTGCCAGCAACGGTCGCAGCGCCGCAAACTCCTGCGGGAAGAGATAGCTCTCTGCCCGCGCCTGCGCGTCGCTTTCCGTCAGCAGCCGATCGGCCAGTCCGGCATCCAGACGCTGTTGCAGCAGGGAGTACTCCTGCTGGAACTGGTTGTTAAGTTCGAAATCGGCGGCGGACGCTTTCGCCCAGGGAAAGGTAAATCCCCAGATTTGTTCACGCTGCGCTTTATCCAGCGAGGCAAAGTAGCTGCGGAACCCTTTGAGCAAGTCCGCTTTGGTGACCAGCACATAGACCGGGAAACGGATGCCGAGGCGATCGTGCAACTCCATCAGGCGCTGACGCAGGGCCAGCGCCTGATTACGCAGCGCCTCGGGCGACTGCGACAGCAGATCGGAAACGCTCAGCGTGACGATGACGCCGTTGATCGGCTGACGTCCGCGATATTTACGCAGCAGGTCGAGAAAATGATGCCATTCGCTGGCATCACGCTCCTGCTGACTCTCCTGGGTGCTGTAGCGCCCGGCGGTATCGAGCAGCACCGCGTCATTGGTGAACCACCAGTCGCAGTTGCGGGTGCCGCCAATGCCGCGCAGCGCCGATTTGCCGAACTTATCTGCCAGCGGAAACTGCAGGCCCGAGTTGACCAGCGCGGTAGTTTTACCGGCACCGGGCGCGCCAATGATCATGTACCACGGCAGCTGATAGAGATACTGACGGCCAAAGCGCTGTGCCCAGAACGGCGTGCCCTTGTTGCTGTGGCGCTGGAAGTGCGCCTTTTTCAGCATGTCAGTGGCTTCGGAGAAACGCCCTGCCAGCACCTGCTCTTCACTGGTCAGGCGCTGACGATCGGCTTCCGGTGCATCGCTTTTGCCCGTTTCAAGGCTCGACATCAGCTTGCGATTGAGCCAGATGTTATAGAGCCGCGGAATCGCCTGGCCCAGGCCCCACACCAGATAGAGCAGCGCGATACTGATAATGCGGTTCTGCTCCGGCTCAAGCGGGCGCGAATCGACGATTGAGAACACCGGGCCAATCACCCAGATGATAAAAGAGAGCGCGGTAATGCCGACAAAGCCCCACGCGAGGCGGCTGGTCAGCACCGCAAACAGAATATTCAGCATGGATCAGTTCCCTCTCGCCAGGCCGTTGAGTTCGGCATGCGTCGCATCCGGTGCCACCAGCAGGGTAATTTCAACACGACGATTACGTGCGCGATTTTCTGCGCTGTTATTAGGCACCAGCGGATTGCTTTCACCGCGCCCTTCCGCTTTCACCCGTGACGGCTGCGCCAGCTGCTGTTGCAACAGGGTCTGTACTGACCGGGCACGCGCCAGCGAAAGCTCAAAGTTGGAGGCGAAGCGGGCACTGCGGATCGGCACGTTATCGCTGTAGCCAATCACCTGAATCTGGCCGCTGACATTGTTCATGGCAGCAGCGATGCGCTGGATTACGTCGGTGTAACGTCCACGTACTTCGGTGGCCGCCGAGGCAAACAGTCCGTCCCCTTTCAGCGTCACCACGCTGCGGTCCGCTTCGTCACGCACCGCTACCAGCCCGGCATCAATTTCCGGTTTCAGGAAAGCGCGCAGATTCAGCGTGGCGGGTGGTGGTGGCGCAGGGTTGCCGATCTTCACTTCCGGCAGCGCCGTCTGATAGATACGGGCCAGTACCGGCGAGGTGTAATCGCCGAGACGCCAGTTGAGCACGATGTAGAACAGACAGGCCGCCAGCCCCGCCACCGCCGCACAGGCCCACAGCGGGATCATTGGCCGCCACAATTTGCGCAGGACCGGCTGATCGGTGGGATGCGGAGACAGCGCCGCTGCATAATTGCCACGCACGCTTTTGATCATCTGCAGCAGGCGCTGTTTGATGGTCTCAAGCTGCGAGCGACCGTTGTCCAGCACCCGGTAGCGTCCTTCGAACCCCAGCAGCAGGCAGAAGTAGATCAACTCCAGCATCAGAATGTGGCGCCTGGGGTTCTGCGACAGCTTAGCCAGCAGCTGGAAAAACTTTTCGCCGCCCCAGGTTTCATTGTGAAAGGTGACCAGCAGACCATTGCTGGTCCAGACGCCGCGGCTGCCCCACGGCGTCAGCGCCGCCGCCTCATCCAGCGCGGTACAGAGACAGTATCGCGCGCCGATGATCACTTCATAGCCCAGGCCTGACTGCTGGCAGCTCAGCTCGAAGCGCCGAATCTGATCGATCAGCTGCTGACGCAGCTGCGCCGGGTCTTCATGTGATACCGAGTGACGGATCTGAGGAATGGCGTTAATCAGGGGATTGGCCGCCGCGACCAGCACATTCTGATGGCTGGCCTCCGGCGCAAGATCGCTGTGTGATTTTTGTTGTTCCTGCATCATGCTGCGTGCTCAGTTTATGATTCTGACTGACTACGAATGGCCCAGAACTCCATGTTCAGACCTGGAAACTCACCGGCAAGATGCAGCGCAAAAGCGCCCGAGCGCTCCATCTCTTTCCATAGCTCGCTGTTCTTATCCAGTTCGAAATAGCTGTATCCGGCATGCCACGGGATCTGCGGCGGCGCGCCGGGCATCGCCCGAAGTGCCAGACCGGGCAACTGCAACTGCACCAGATCGCGAATTTTGCTGACCGGGGCGACTTTCATCTGCGCCGGGAAGTGGGTTTTGAGGGTGTCGGCTGGCACGCTGGCTTTCACCGCCAGCACAAAGCCAAACTCATGCACCATACTGCTCTCCGGCACGGTCGCGACGTTAAGACCGTGCGAGCGCTGAATCAGCGGCAGCTGAATCGCGCTCTCTTCCATCACCTGGGACAGCCCCTGACGCAGCAGCAGTGACAGGCGGCTAAAACAGCTGTGCAGATCGTCATGATCGTAGAGCGGCAGGCCATCGGGCGCGCGGGCTGGCGTCCAGGTACTGAGCTCCGCCGCCAGTTGCAGCCAGTGGCTGTAGAGCGTTTCAGGATGCAGCAGCGGCAGATGTTGCAGATGAGTGTGCAGGCCAAGCTGACGATTCAGCAGCGCCAGCAGCATAAAATCGACCATATCCGCGCTGTTAAAACGACCGGTGCCCGGCGCGCGCTGACTCAACTGCTGGCTGCGTTGCTGGATCAGCCCGTGCAGATCGTTGAACATGTTTTGCAGCGGACGGCTGCTGTTAAGCGTCAGCATCGGCGGGATGTAGTCACTGTCGAGCCGGATGTGGTTGTCGCTGCGTTTTTCAATCACCTGAGCCACGCCCATGGCGGTCCACTCGGCGGTCAGATCCTGTTCCAGCATCAGCCGCAGACGCAGTTTGCCGAACTGCACCGTGGCGCTGCCCACGGCCTGGGCATTGTCATCTTCCACTTCCGCTTCCCAGGCGAGATAGCGCGCCAGAGAATCCTGCGACTCCTGAAAGGCCACCGCTTCGCGGCCATTGCGGCGTGCCGGAATGGCCAGCACCACTTTGCTGCGGTCAACGGAGGCAGGCAGATCAAGCGGGGCCGGACCGTGCTGTGGCTGGCTGAAGGCAAAAAACGTGCCGTCAGGCAGACAGCCGCTGGCGGCGCTCAGCGCCAGTTTCCCCTGGCGCAGCAGCGCTTCATCGAACTCCAGATCGTAAAAACCCCAGGTATAGGCGCGCTGCGACTGGCCCCACTCACGCAGGGTGCTGAGAAGATAATTTTCTGACTGCTGGAAATGGTGAGGACGCAGAAACATCCCCTCGGTCCAGACCACCTTTTCGGCTCTGTTCATAGACATCACTGTTTTTCCACGCGAAGGCCGTTAATCCCCGCCACGATGCGCGCATTCAGCTCACCATCGTCACGCTTCCAGAACGCCCAGAATGAGGGTGATTCGCCTTCGGGAACCGGCAGCGACAGTCGCCAGACCTTGCCATCCAGCGCCTGATATTCCGCCATGATGCCGATGAAGCGCGCCTCGGGCAGACTCTTAATCCGCAGCGTTTTATGGGGCTGAGTGGAAGTCAGGAAGAACTGTTGCGTATTGAGTTGCGCATTACCCAGCGCGGTAGCGGACTGGTTTTGCAGGGAGTAGAAGTCAGCCGACATAAATTCCGCATCGGAGGTCAGTAATACCACCCGGACTTTCAGCGGCGCACCGCCGTTAACCTGGTTTTGCGCCTGAACGTCCAGGTTGTACCAGGCAACGGGCTGTGGAGTACTGCTGCACGCGGTCATCAGCCACGTCAGCAGCACTATCAGCGCCCCTCGCCATTGCGTTGTTGTCATCATCCCGCCCTCCCTGCTTAGTGCGATTAGTTAATAATCCAGGTTCCGTTAGTGCTGTTCTGGCAGGCGGTGCTGTCACCGTTTACCGCAACACAGGTTTTCTTCTTGCTGCTGCGCACCCGGCGCTTCGGCTGGTCAGCCTTAATCGTCTGATCGTAAAGCTCGCTTTTCACCACGGCGCGAAACGGCACATAGCCGGTCAGCTGAACAGTTGCCTGCGGTGCTGCGGAGGGCGTTGACTCTTTAACGGCACTGCTGGCTTTACCCGGTTCAGGTTCTGCTGACGCCTGAGCGGGTTCACCCAGCGCCAGCCAGTTGTTCTCTACCTGACCAATCACGGTGTAGCTTTCGCCGGTTTTCAGCGTCTCCACCACCTTGCCGCCAAAACTCGGATGGCTCATCACTGAAGCGGGATAGAGCGCACGGTAGGTTTCATTGACCGGGCTGAACTGCGCAGGCGGTTTAACCGCATAACGGTGACTGATCACCACGCCATCCACGGTGCTGGTGACCAGCGTGTCATCCGTCATTTTTGGCGGCGTTTTACAACCCGCGACAGAAAAAACAAACATCAGGCCTAACGCAATACGGAGCTTCACCATTTTTTTCATGTTGTGTTCCATTCATATCCTGGAGAGTGGCCAGAGGCCGGTTGTCAGTAATGAAAATCGGGGATGTGGTGCTGAGAGAGCGCCACTTAGTGCCAGCCTAAAAGAAAAACCTTAAGCAAATAGCGTTAAAGTGCCATGGCGTGGCACGTTAACAGATCAACTAACGTTAACTATTAAAAAGCAACTCTGGCGACCGGGACGGGCGCAGGGAGAAATCTGAGCTGGCGATAAATGATCATAAACATGATCTATTTTTTTCCGTCAGATTGGATGAGGCAGGCAAAACCCAAGCTTTACTTATGCCATCCCTGGCCGAAAAACGGACATATTGACTCAGATTTACACTTGTGACGCTATTCGCTGACAAAAGAAAAAAGCGCAGCGCATAGACTGATTTTCCTGTTTTTACGATCACATTCAGTAAGTTACAAGATGTGTATAAGCTCATAGCTACCGCACGAGCCAGGTATATCCTGCCCGTAGGTATGAAATCACAATTCCTTTGTAAACATAAGCTGCGAGTTTACAGAAGATTGACAAAATTTCAACGGGCCACTTTCATAAGATTTTACTTAAGTAAAGTTTAAGTAATTTACTTAGTGCAAATATGTGTTACTTTTAATCACTCGCTTAGGATTATTCCTAACAATATGAGCAACTATGAAGTATTCTTACACAGAAAACAGACACCCCTGTAGTCAGCATTAAAAAATCTCATGTAAAAAATGGCTCTGATTCAACAGGCCGGAATGAAGGTTAACGGCGAGGTGACCGTAATACGTGGCAGTTTTTAGCGTAAAAAACAGTGAGATAATGCTTACAAATCAATAATTTGTTTCATTACGGGACGATTCAGAAAGGGCTGAGATAAGGTGGTCGTGAAGCGAGATAAGCGAAGCGCAAAACGGCCCGGCGTCGCTTTAAGAAAGGACTGATTAATTGTTCTTTATCGGCATTGCAGCCATCGCCACGCTTCTGATGCTTCTCAGCATGCCCGGCTATGTTGAGCAAAAAAAACCACGCCGTAGCGTGGTTCTTAGGGAAGAGTGCAGGGTTATCCTGGCAGGTTGCGGGCCAGAACTAGAAGAAGCCCAGCGGCTCGATACTGTAGCTGACCAGCAGGTTTTTAGTCTGCTGATAGTGATCCAGCATCATTTTGTGAGTCTCACGCCCGATACCCGACTTCTTATAGCCACCAAAGGCAGCGTGCGCCGGATAGAGGTGATAACAGTTGGTCCAGACGCGCCCGGCTTTAATCGCCCTGCCCACCCGATAAGCACGGTTGATATCGCGGGTCCAGACGCCAGCACCTAACCCATAGATGGAGTCGTTGGCGATACTGATTGCTTCTGCCTCATCTTTAAAGGTGGTGATGCCAATGACCGGGCCAAAGATCTCCTCCTGGAAAACGCGCATGCTGTTGTTGCCTTTCAGCAGTGTCGGCTGAATGTAGTAGCCGCTGTTAAGTGAGTCATCCAGCTTCTCTACACCACCGCCCACCAGCACTTCCGCGCCCTCCTGTCGGGCAACCTCAAGATAAGAGAGAATTTTATCAAACTGCTGCTGCGACGCCTGCGCGCCTACCATGGTATCGGTATCCAGCGGATCGCCACGTTTGATGGTTTTTACTCGCTTCATCACGGCCGCCATAAAGGGCTCGTAGATCGACTCCTGTACCAGCGCCCGCGACGGACAGGTACAGACCTCGCCCTGATTCAGGAAGCCCAGCACGACGCCTTCGGCGGCTTTCTCTATAAAGCTCTCCTCCGCCTGCATGATGTCTTCAAAGAAGATGTTAGGTGATTTACCGCCCAGCTCGACGGTCGAGGGGATCAGGCTTTTTGCTGCCAGCTCCAGAATATGACCGCCGGTTGCGGTAGAGCCGGTGAAGGCTACCTTGGCGATGCCGGAATGGGAGGCGAGCGCTTCACCCGCCTCTTTGCCGAACCCATGCACCACATTCAGCACACCCGGCGGCAGCAGATCTTTAATCAGATCGACAAAAACGGTGATCGACAGCGGGGTCTGCTCAGCCGGTTTCAGCACCACACAGTTACCCGCGCCCAGTGCCGGAGCCAGTTTCCACGCCGCCATTAATAGCGGAAAGTTCCATGGAATGATCTGCGCTACCACGCCCAGCGGCTCATGGAAATGATAGGCGGCGGTAAACTCATCAATCTCGGCGGCACTGCCCTCCTGCGCCCGGACACAACCGGCAAAATAGCGGAAGTGATCGACGGCCAGCGGCATATCGGCCGCCAGGGTTTCGCGAACCGGTTTACCGTTATCCCAGGTTTCATAGACCGCCATCGTCTCCAGATTCTGTTCCAGCCGATCGGCGATTTTCAGTAACAGCAGCGAGCGTTGTTGCGGCGAGGTCTTGCCCCAGGCTTCCGCCGCCGCTGCCGCAGCAGCCACAGCGTTATCAACATCGGCAACGTCTGAGCGCGGAAACTCACCGGCCGCAGAGCCGTTCACCGGGGAGGTATTGGTGAAGTAGTTGCCGTTCACCGGCGCGACGAATTCACCATTAATGAAGTTGCCATAATTCTTTTGTAGGGTAATCAGAGAACCCTGTTCTCCGGGGGCGGCATAACGCATGATCATTCTCCTGACAGGTGACTGATGTAACAATGATGAAACTTGTTATTAACATGAAGCATCATCAAGAGCCTGTCAGTTCTGTTAACCGGAAACTGTGACCGCCCCGAAGGAATGGGTGTTTACGCTTCGTCTTTAGATAATTCCGACTTTTACCCAAAAGGCTGGTCAGAGAGAAACTTGTGCGGCACAAAGGGGTCAACGTGAGGATGAATTCATTCTGGAGATGAGCATGCTGGCTTCAGCTTTTACCCTGATGCGCGCTAAAGCCAATTTCGTGCATCAGTTTATCCGCAACCCGCGCAAGATGGGCAGCATTACGCCCTCGTCAGAGGCGCTGTGCCGCACCATGATTACGTCGGTGGAATGGCCTGAAAAGTTACGTATTGCCGAACTCGGCGCGGGCGACGGTGTACTGACGCGGCAGATACTGGCGCAGATGTCACCCGATGCCACGCTGGATGCCTTTGAGATCAGCAGCACGCTGGCCGATAAGCTTAATGCGCTGAACGATCCGCGCATGACGGTGCGCACCTGTTCAGCGGAGTACCTGAGCGGAGAATATGACGTGATCTTCTCTGGCCTGCCGCTGCTCTCATTACCCACTGAATTGCGGGAGGCGATTCTGCGTGCGGTGTATAACGCGCTCGGGCCCAACGGCGTCTTTGTACAGTTCCAGTATACCTCGCTGACTCAGCCAGACCTGTCGCGCTACTTCACCTGGGAGCGCCAGCGGGTGATGAAAAACGTGCCACCCGCCTGGGTCTATCGCTGCACGCGTCACTACGCGCCCTGAGCTTGCGCCATTGCAGGGCGCGTTTGTTGCCAGAACGCCACCAGCAACTCACGCGCCCAGTCTTTCCCCTCCATCTCGTTTGCCCCATCTTCTGTACAGCCCCTGGGCATACAAACGTTCATGATGTGCCGTGAAAATTCAGGATGAAACTGCACCGATAGCGCCTGCGGCGAATAACGGACAATCTGACAGCCATCGCGCGCAGAGGCGGCCAGCACCTGCGCCTGTTGTGGCGCGCTGATCACCGACTGGCGATGTGACAGCCAGACGCTGAAGTCCTGTGGCAATTTCTTTAGTAGCGGATCGCGCTGCGCCTCCGGCATGCAGTTGATTGGTAACAGCCCGCGTTCCCATCCATTGGGATTGTCCGCCACCTCGCCACCCAGCGCATAGGCCATCAGCTGGTGACCGTAGCAGACCCCCAGCAGCGGCAAGCTGTGATCCATCGCTGCGCGAATCCATACGGCGCTGCGTTCGCTCCAGTCAGCGTGATCGGTGACCATCGCCCAGGAACCGCTGAGGATCGCCCCGGAAATCTGGTCGAAAGCGGGTAGCGCCTCGCCCAGATGGGGCCGTACAATCAGGTATTCATCGGGTTGCAGGTTTAACGCGTCGATGAACCAGCGCGGCTGTTCACCAATCTCTGAGACAACGTTTGCAGGTGGGACTTCAAGCTGAATTAACGCAAGGGGTAAGGCGGACGTGTAGGTCATACCGAATCAGTTCCTTTAAGAAGTCGTTTCAAATCAGTCTGCCAGCAACGCGCCCGAAAGTCTCATCAGGCTGCGCCGCAATCGCAGAAAATTTCTCCCTGCGATTGGCTGCAATGCCGCAGTTCGTGCCATCATTAGCGGGCTAAGCAAAAAACATCGAAAGGATATTATCGTGGCTGTGCGGCATTTTTTTCTGATTCTGATGGTGGTTTCAATCTGGGCCTTCAACAACGTTGCGGTGAAATGGGGCCTGCTGGAGCTTCCACCACTTTTCCTGACGTTTATGCGCTTTGTGGTCGTCGCCATCGTACTGGTACCGTTTTGCCGGATTAACCGTCAGCAGCTACCCTGGCTGTTGCTGCTGGCTTTCACGTTCGGTTTTATGCACTTCTCGCTGCTGTTTGTCGGCCTGCGCTATACCGATGCCGGCACCGGCGCGATTGTGGTTCAGCTCGGTACACCCATTGCCATGCTGCTGGCGATGGTGGTGCTGAAAGAGAAGCTGAAGCTGGTGCAGCTGATGGGCATTATGATCTCGCTGAGCGGCGTCGTCGTGCTCTCCGGCAGCCCGACGATTCCGTCGTGGTGGGTGCTTTGTCTGTTGTTGTGCAGCGCCACCGGCTGGGCTGTCAGCAACCTGATTGTGAAAAAGTCACCGCCGATTAAACCGCTGACCATGACCGGCTGGATTGCGTTTCTGGCCATTCCTGTCGTCGGCGCATCCAGTCTGTTGATGGAATCACATCAGCTCTACGCCCTGCAAAATGCGGGCTGGCACGGCTGGTTTGCCATTCTTTACAGCGCTATCGCCTCGTCAATTGTCGCCTATACACTGTGGTATATGCTGCTGAAGAAATATAACGTCAACCTGATCATGCCCTACTCGCTGCTGACGCCGGTATTATCCGTGCTGATGGGCATTGTGGTGCTGGGCGACAGCCTTAACAGCTTCAAGATTATCGGTGCGTCGCTGGTAATCCTTGGTACCGCTATTGCCGTAATCAACCTGCGTAGCCTGCGGATGCATGCCCGCTTCCCGCGCCTGCGGCGGCGTTAATCCCGCGTGCTATGCTTGAGAAATCACTTCTCTCAGGAAGCACAACATGGACTCACCGCTTGCCGCCTCTCTCTGGCAGCAGATGCAGCAGGGATTGCGAGGTCGCGACGCCGCCTGGCTTCTCCCCGCCTTCGTTGATCGCGCCACCTTCTCTTCTGCCTTTGCCGTCAGTGAACTGGCGGCCACCAGCATCGGTCTGGCAACGCAGGCTGCTGCTGCGCTTATCGCCACATCCCGCCCTGAACTCTCTCCGCCCGTCACCGTTAACGTCCGGCTGGCGTCACGCTGGTTTCAGCAGAGCTTTCATCCGCTGAATCGCGCGGCACCCGCGATGTGGGATGCGTTTGCCGGTGACTATCGCAGCCGGGATGGCTGGATCCGTCTGCACACCAACGCCGTGCATCACCGACTGGCGATGGAGCGGGTGCTGGGCGCGCACGCCGATCGCGCAGCACTGGCGCAGCAGGTGCAACAGTGGCAGGCCAGCGAACTGGAGCAGGCCGTTATTGATGCGGGTGGCTGTGCCGCAGAGATGCGCAGCGCCGCCGCCTGGCAGCAGCATCCGCAGGGCCTGGCCGTGCAGCGCGAACCGCTCTTTAGCTGGCAGACCACACAACAGGCAGCGGCGCCGGCGTGGCCGCTGGCCGAAGCTCGTCCTTTACTGGGCATCAAAGTACTGGATCTGACGCGGATTATTGCCGGGCCGGTCGCTACCCGTTTTCTTGCCAGCCTGGGAGCCAGCGTGCTGCGCATCGATCCGCCCGGCTGGCAGGAGCCGACGCTGGATGAAGAGATGAGTTGCGGCAAGCGACGAGCGGTGCTGGATCTGACTCAGACCGCCGATCGCGAGCAGTTTATCCACCTGCTGCGTGAAGTGGACGTGCTGGTGCATGGCTATCGGGCGGATGCGCTGGAACGGCTCGGGTTTGACGCGGAGACCCTTCAGTCACTCTCACCCGGTCTGGTTGATGCCGGCCTGAATGCCTGGGGCTGGCAGGGTCCGTGGCGCAATCGCCGGGGTTTTGACAGTCTGGTGCAGATGGGGTGCGGCATTGCTGAAAGAGGCATGCAGTGGCAGCAGAGCGACAAACCGGTTCCGCTGCCGGTGCAGGCGCTGGATCATGCCAGCGGCTATCTGCTGGCGGCGGCGGTGCTGGAGGGATTACGGCGACGCATTACTGAGGGCCACGGCAGCCAGGTCCGGCTGTCGCTGGCGCGCACCGCGTGGCTGTTGCAACAGCATCCCACCGATCAGCGCACAGGCTCCGGCATTGCGCCGCAGGTTAAGGATAACCTGCCCTGTTACGAATTAACGCCGTGGGGGTTTGGAGTGAGGCTGCGAGCGGCCGCCTGGCTGCCCGGCACCCCACAGCTCTGTGCGACGCCAGGCTGCGCGCCGGGTACGCACCCGGCGACGTGGTGAAGCGAAACATTAGATAATTAGAAAAATAATGTTGATGGCATTAGATTGCTATCTTATTATTTACACATGGCTCAGGGACGAAGTTCATTGAAACGGGGTGCAGAATGGTCAGGGTAGACTGGTCCAGGCGGGCATTGAAGCACCTTATGAAGATCGACAAACGTTACCAGAAAATCATTTACCAGAAGGTGGGTGAGTTAGTCTGTTTCCCGGTCGTCACACTGGACATTAAAAAATTGCAGGGCAGCGATAATCACTACCGGCTGCGGGTTGGCAACTACCGGGTCCTTTTTACGTTAACCGGGGGCGAACCGGTGATTCTGGAAATTACAGAGGTAGCAAGAAGAACATCCGTCACTTACTAAAGCTTTTTGGATACCGGCATAGCCTTACGCACTCACGACCTCTGCTGCGACACACAATTACCCGGATAAACTATGTCAAAACAGTACATCTATGATGAAGCAGGCAAACCCCAGTTTGTGGTCTTGCCGGTGGCGGAATATGAAAGGCTGCTCTCGGCCAGCGATGGCGAATGGGAAACTATTCCTGTGGAGGCTGACGAGCACGACGATGAGACGATCCCGCACGACGTTGCAGGGATTATGATTGAGCAGGAAGTGAGTCTTCAGGCAGCCTGGCGCATCTGGCGGGGGCTTAGCCAGCATGATGTGGCTCAGCAGTTGGGGACCACGCAAAGTGCGATCTCTCAACTGGAGCGTATTGAAAGTAAGCCGCAGAAAAAGACGCGTGAACGTCTCGCAAAACTGTATGGCTGCCGACCCGGGCAGTTAATCCTGTAAGCCGATTAAGAGGGTTCAGGTGCCCGAAAAAAAGCACGCCGTATCCAGAGAATCCCCCCCAGAACCCATTGAGAAAGATGATTCAGCACTGTGCGCCGGGTACGCACCCGGCGACGTGGTGAATCAGGCGTCAGGCGTCTCTTCGCTGCTATCCAGCAGTTCGTTGTACATCGCCTGGATCGCTTCGCGGCTCAGCATGGCAAGAGTACGATAAAAGGCCGTGGTCGCGTGCGCTTCCACTTTACCCAGGAAAGCACCGCACCACGGCAGCAGATACTCTTCAAACAGCGCCATCTGCGCCGCGCTCTCATCTTCCGCTGACTGATCTTCCAGCCATGACGCAGCCAGCATCAGCACACCAAAATGATCAGCAGGCGCATCGCTCAGCGGCATTCCGCGTGAGGTCAGGAATGCACGCACTTCTGGCTCCGTTTTGCCTTCCGGCCACTGTGAGGCGTACGGCGGCACGTTGCAATCGCTGCCAACAAACAGCGCGTTGTAATCGGCGGCCAGCGCCTGGGGATCGCTGTTCTGTTGCAGACGGGTCAGCAGCTCATCCTGCTCCAGCGGCCACTGCGACTGCAGTTTGCCTTCACGCAGCAGCGTAAACAGCGGCACCAGCAGCGGGTCCTGCGGCTGACGATTAAACAGTGAGCCGATCACGCGGCACAGAATGGAAAACTCATTCATGAGTCAGATTTCCTTGAGGCAAGTAAATTAAAAGTCAGCCAGTTCAGCAATATGTTTGCCGCTGCGCAGCTCCAGAAAGTCGAGCAGGCGACGCGGCGTGACATTTAACACCCGATCCTCAGGAAAATCCACCTCGCGGGCGATGCGCAGGCAATGTTCAAAATTTCCGAGCGTAAACGCCGTATGGGAATCGGAGCCAAATGCCAGCCGTCCACCGGCATCGGCGGTCTTAACAACGGCGATGACCGGGACTCTGAGTAATCCACCCTTACACCTGGCTATCTCAGCCAGAAAGTGAGTTCATACTTCAGAAAAAATCTTAAAGCAACTGGTTAATTTTGCATAGAAAACTTCAGAATACATCATCCAGCAACTTCTGATTCTGATGAACTATTAGCCAGGCGGAATGAAGATATGCAATAACAGGCTAATCAAACTCGTAAATTTTCATAAAAAAATAGAATAAAATAAAAAGCACTTTTCATACGGGGGCTTACCTCCACTAGTAATAGCGAAAATATTTTCCACAAAAATAAATAATTAAAAGGATCCATAGAAAAGCGAACAGCAGACCATATGTAGGAAAAACGCTTACAAAAAAAATGGCCCCGACCAGACCGGCCGCTGGTGGTATAAGTCCAAAGAAGGATTGACTTACCCAGGCATATAGCCAGCGAAGGATCGCCTTCATTTTATTAAAATCTTGTTTAGTAGATTTAAAATCTGCTCTTCGCTAGTGGAACCTGAATTTTTCAAATAGATTATTTTAGACATTTCCGGCTCAATCAAATAATAGAACATTTCTAAATTAGCATTATATAAGTCGAAGTAATACTCCGCATCATCGAAGCGTAATTTTCTTGCTGCTTTTGTGGCAATCTCAAACTTACCATAAAATTTAAAAGCGGTTACGGCATACGAACTTGTAGCATTAATTACATTAATATGTGACTGTTTGAAATCCCGGGATTGTGTAATAACGAGCGCGATTAACTGTGCTATAGCAAGTTTAGAGAATTTACCAGAAGCATAATCAGACGCTTTTTCAGCTAACAGTCTCTGTATGTTCTGAATGCCTGTATCACCAATACGGCTCAGTTTTTGTCTGAAGTATATTTCTACCATCTCTAAAACCACGTCCTGCCGGGTAAACAGCATTCTGAGTTGCTTCAGGTATCGCAAATCTTCCTGCTTAAGTTGATTACAAACATCCTTGTAGTCATCAAAAAAGCATGAACCATAGCCGCTTGCACGTTGAGCGCCAGACACAATCCCCCTTCCTGTATCAAGCATTGTTTGATGTAACTCAGCAAGTGCCTTCTCAAAGTTAAGCGCAATGGTTCGCTCTGCCTGAAGTTTAATCTTAAGATAAGACATGCTCATACTCATCCCTTTGTGTAGAATTCCTTATGCAACGATTGTATACTGAAGTGAAAGGTATGCAAAGAGAATGGCTTATGAAAAGGATCAAGTGGCTGGCTTTATACACCGTATTTACTCTATTTTATCTTATAGTGATCCCGGAAATCATCTTCAGAACCCTTTCGGAAGATGCTTACATGAAGCTCGGTGAAATCGTAAATCCATTTCAAATTTTCCCTTCAACAGCGAATGCATTATTCATAGCAATAATAATTTCAGCTTTGCTATTAGCATGGTTAACTATTAAATTAGTAAAGCGCGTTACCAGGCGTGGTAATTCTACGCTTTGATCTAACGCGATCAATAAAGAGCAGAGTAGAACTTAAAGTTTACGCCATTACCCGCCCGGACGAACCGCCCCGTTGACATTGCTAACCCGAACGATTGAGACCATTTTTCAGTTATTAAGTGCTCTCTCAGCTTTAAGCTTCAGGTCTTGCCACACGCCCTTTCCGGGCTGATAAGAGAACACGTTACGGTAAAATACTCGCCTCAGTCATTATATCCCCGCAGATAAAAGCGGGGATTTTCATCATGGTGAGCGTGTTGCTTACCTGGCATGGCGCTAAAAGTCAGCCAGTTCAGCAATATGTTTGCCGCTGCGCAGCTCCAGAAAGTCGAGCAGGCGACGCGGCGTGACATTTAACACCCGATCCTCAGGAAAATCCACCTCGCGGGCGATGCGCAGGCAATGTTCAAAATTTCCGAGCGTAAACGCGGTGTGGGAATCGGAGCCAAATGCCAGACGTCCACCGGCATCGCGCACGGCGGCGGCGATAGCCCGACAGTTCGGTTCACTGCCCGGACGCGAATGGGTAAAGGAGGAGTTGTTCAGCTCCAGCGCCACATCGTAGTGCGCGGCTGCCTCGGCGATAGCCGTGATATCGACCGGGAATTTCGGGTTGCCTGGATGACTGATGATATGGACCAGCCCGCCCGCCATCGCAGCGATCATCGCATCCGTGTGATGTTTCCGGTCGCGCGGCGCATAAACCGGCTCGTGAAAACCGGCGACGATCAAATCCAGCGCATCGAGCATCGGGCCGGAACAGTCGATTTCACCCTGCTGATTTTTAATATTGGCTTCGATACCGCGCAGAATACCCATGCCGTCGATCACGCGCGGCCAGACGCGCATATTAATGAAGTGCCAGTAGTGCGGCGCGTCGGCCATGTCGGGGCCGTGATCGGTAATGGCAAACAGTTTCATGCCGGTTTGCTTCGCCTGAGTCACGTAGTCGTGCAGCGTGCTGTAAGCATGGGTGCTGGCGATGGTGTGCATATGCAGATCTACCGGATACATCCTCTTCTCCTGCTGATTGCCCCTGACGGGGCCGGTTCATTAATAGCCGCGCTGACGATCCACCCTGCCCTGCGGCGGCTCGCCTGCCTGGTCCTGGGTGATGGCGCGGGCGATGTAGTCGATAGCTTCGTCGATCAAGGTTACCGCCGCATTATGGGGCGTGATCGTGACGCGCGGATGTGACCAGAGCGGATGCGCTTCCGGCAGCGGTTCAACCTGAAAGACATCCAGCGCCGCCGCTTTCAGCTGCCCGCTATTGAGCGCGGCCAGCAGATCTTCTTCCACCACCTGCGCGCCACGCGCGATGTTGAGGAAGAAAGCGCCGTGCGGCAGCTGCTGTAAAAAGTGGTGGTCGATAAGATTAATGGTCTCGTGCGTGCTCGGCAGCAGGTTGATCACCACCCGCGTCTCCTGCAGAAAGGCAGGCAATGCATCGCGACCGGCAAAGCTGGTCACGCCATCAATTTCTTTGGGTGAGCGGCTCCAGACGCGTAACGGGAATCCCCAGGGTTTAAGGCTTTCCGCCACACTCTGCCCCAGCACGCCCGCCCCCAGGATGCCGATAGTAAAGTTTTCACGCGTGTAAGCGGGGAGCGGCTGCCAGCACTGTTGCTGCTGCTGGAGACGGTAGTCGTCAAAACGACGGAACCAGCTCAGTACGCTGTGAACCGCATACTCCTGCATCTGCCGCGCCATGCCGGTATCTTCCAGCCGGTACAGTGGCACGCTGTCGGGCAGCATCTCAGGGTTCTGCTGCAGCTGTTTCAGAATCTCGTCCACGCCTGCCCCCAGCGCAAAGACGCCGCGCAGGGTGGCGCGTCCCTGTAGCATTTCTGTGGGGGGCGAACGGACCAGCGCGTAATCAGCCGGACCATTATCGCCTGGCTGCCAGGCACGCACCCGCGCCTGGGGCAGCCGCTGTTGTAAACCGTTAATCCAGGCCGCTGCAGACTGCGACGGGTGATACCAGATGATCTCCATCCTGCTCTCCTTTTTTTCTTTCAGCGTCAGGGAAAAGTAGGGTGAGAGCAAGAAAAAACCAGCGTAATAAAGCGGTTTTTTCCATAAAAATAATTCCCGTGGCTTCACATTTCCGGCTCGCTTCAGGGTGAAGTGGTCAGATAAGGTCTAAAGTTGGTCCTGTGGTCAATGCGTTACGCGCGGCCGCGTTTCGGACAAGGAGAAAAACCGATGACAAAAATTGAGGTAAACGCCGCTCCACGGCGTCAGCGTTATGCGCCCTTTCTGCTCACGTTGCTGCTGAGCGTACCCGCCTTCACTGCCCAGGCCGACGACAACAGTCGCATGCTGAATAATCAGCCGCAGCCGCCTGACGTTCGTTTAGGACCGCTGTTTAATGCCGTGCAACAGGCGAAGTTCTATCCCGATCAAAAGACCTTTGCGGATGCGGTGCCGAAATTCGATCCCGCCTCAATTCTTGCCGACTGGCAGATGCAGAAGAAACAGCGCAATTTCGATCTTAAGCGCTTTGTGGATGCCAACTTTACCCTGCCCGCGGCTGGTGACAAATATGTGCCACCAGCCGGACAAAACCTGCGTGACCACATTGATGGCCTGTGGCCGGTGCTGACGCGTACCACCAGCAGCGCCGGTCAGTATGACTCGCTGCTGCCGTTGCCCAAACCCTATGTGGTGCCAGGCGGGCGCTTCCGTGAAGTCTATTACTGGGACAGCTACTTCACCATGCTGGGGCTGGCCGAGAGCGGACACTGGGATAAAGTGCAGGATATGGTGGATAACTTCGCCTCGCTGCTCGACCGCTATGGCCACATTCCCAACGGCAACCGCAGCTACTATCTGAGCCGGTCACAGCCGCCGTTCTTCAGCCTGATGGTCGATCTGCTGGCGACGCACGATAACGGCAAAGCCTATACCCGTTATCTGCCGCAGCTGCAGAAAGAGTATGACTACTGGATGGCAGACAGCGATAAAGTCGCGGCGGGCGCAGCCAGCAAGCGCGTGATTAAGCTGGCGGACGGCAGCCTGCTCAACCGCTACTGGGATGCGCGCGACGTGCCACGTACAGAATCCTGGATGGATGACATTGCCACCGCCCAGAAAGCGCCGCAGAGGAATAAAGCCGAACTCTACCGTGAGCTGCGTTCCGGTGCGGCGTCGGGCTGGGATTTCAGTTCGCGCTGGTTTACCGATGCGCATAACCTGTCGACAATTCGTACCACGCAGCTGGCCCCGGTTGACCTCAACAGCCTGCTGTTCCATCTGGAGCAGACCCTGTCGAAAGGCTATCAGATGAACAAGCAGAGCGATCTGGCGAAGCAGTTTGCCGATCGCGCGGAGAAGCGCCAGGCGGCGATCAACCGCTATCTGTGGGACAGCAAACAGAACTGGTACGCCGATTATGACTGGCAGAAAAAGCAGGTCCATCCTCAGCTGACTGCTGCCGCGCTGTTCCCGCTCTATCTGCAGGTCGCCAGCGATAAGCAGGCTGAAAGCACCGCCAGCGCGGTAGAAAAACAGCTGCTGAAACCTGGCGGTCTGGTGACCACCACCGTGAACAACGGTCAGCAATGGGATGCACCCAATGGCTGGGCACCGCTGCAATGGGTTGCCGTGGAAGGTCTGGAGCACTACAACCAGCCGAAACTGGCGAAAGAGGTGGGATTACGCTTCCTGCAAAACGTCCAGAACACCTATGACCGTGAGCATAAGCTGGTGGAGAAATATGTCGTTGATGGCAAAAATCTCGGCGGCGGCGGTGGCGGTGAATATCCGCTGCAGGATGGCTTCGGCTGGACCAACGGCGTCACGCTGAAACTGCTGGATAAGTACTGCCCGAAAGATAAAACCTGTAACAGCGCCCACGATATTCCGCAGGCGTCTGCCTCACAACCTTAATCCTCTCTGGATACCTCTGGCCTTGCCGGGGGTATCCCCACTTCATTTCCGCGAATTTTACTTGACCTTCTTTCATCAACAGGCAAAATTGCAGCCAATTTACAAAAGGTAATAATTCTCATTATGATAATGAGATTGCCTATCAAAGCTTTTATTCACCTGCCTGAACCTTTGCCAAGAAAGGAATTTTGATGAAACTGTCATTGTCGCTGAAAGGTTATGTTCCTCTATGCACCCTGGCGCTGACCGCGCCTGCTCTGAGTTATGCTGCCGATATGGTGGTAACCGCGCAACCGCAGGAAGATTCGACCTCGCCGACCCAGGGCTATCTGGCGACGACCAGCCAGGGCGCAACCAAAAGCGATCGTCCGCTCATCACCACGCCGCAATCGATTTCCGTGGTTACCCGTCAGCAGATGCAGGATCAGGGCGCGCTGACCCTGAATCAGGCGCTGGGCTATAGTTCCGGCGTCTTCACCAACTTCGGCGGTGCCGCAACCCGTTACGACACTATTGCACTGCGTGGCTTCCATGGCGGCGATGTCGATAACACCTTCCTCGACGGCATGCGGCTGATGAGCGACGGCGGCAGTTTCAACGGCCTGCAGGTGGATAACGCCTTCCTTGAACGCATCGACGTGATCAAAGGCCCCTCTTCTGCGCTCTATGGTCAGACGGTGCCGGGCGGACTGGTGAACATGGTCACCAAGCGTCCTCAGTTCAGCGAAGAGGGTCACATCCAGTTGCAGGCGGGCAGCAACGCCACTACCGGCACGATGTTTGACTACACCAATGCCATCAACGATCAGTGGGCGTTTCGCCTGACCGGCGTAACCCGCAACAGCGATACCCAGTACGATCACACCCGCGAAGAGAAATATGCGCTGATGCCGCAGCTGATGTGGCAGCCGGATGAAGATACGCATCTGATCCTGAAAGCCTATCTGCAGAAGGATCCGTCGGGCGGCTATCACGGTTCGGTACCGGGTGACGGCAGCCTTACCGAACACAACGGCTACAAGCTGAGCAACGGCTTTTATGAGGGCAACAGCGATCTCGATCAGTTCAAGCGTCGCGAGCAGATCTACAGCTTCGATTTCGCCCATCGCTTTAACGACGTCTGGTCATTCTCCTCGGCCGGCAGCTACAGCCACTCGAATGTCGATCTCGATCAGGTCTATCAGATTGGCTGGGACAGCGTGAATCCCGATCTGCTGAACCGATATTACTCTGGCGAGCGCTCTTCGCTCTCGGCCTGGTCCACCGATAACCGCTTACAGGCAGAGTTCGGCACCGGAGAACTGGAGCACCGCGTCACCCTGGGTGCTGAGTATCATCGTTATAAAAATGAGATCACTGCCGCTGGCGGCTCTGCCAACCAGCTTAATGCACGGACTGGTGAACAGGTTGGCGACATGCCTGATTACACCTGGGCCGATAAAACCCGTCGCTACTATCAGACCGGCCTCTATCTGCAGGATGAGATGAAGCTGGATCGCTGGCATCTGGATCTCTCCGGCCGTTATGACCGCATCGTCGCCAATAACAGCGGCAATGAGCGTCGTCAGGATGATCACATCAGCGGCCGTGCAGCACTGCTCTATGCCTTCGACAACGGTATCTCGCCTTACGTCAGCTGGAGCCAGGCGATTACCCCGACCGCGCTCACCGATCCCAACAACAACCTGCTGAAGCCGACTACCGCCGAGCAGTATGAAGCCGGGGTGAAATATCAGCCGGTCGGCACCCGCGATCTCTATAGCGTGGCGGTCTATGACCTGACGCAGAAAGATGTGGCGAACCGCGACGTGCTGACGGCGACTTATACGCCATCAGGCAAAGTGCATTCACAGGGCATCGAGCTGGAAGCGCGTAATCAGTTAACCCCGCGTCTGAGCACCGTGGCGAGCTATACGCTGAATCATCTGCGCTTTAAAGAGTCGGTGGATGGCAATGACGGACATACGCCATATGTCACACCCAACAGCATGGCTGCACTCTGGGGTCACTATCAGTTTGATTACGGTCTGAGTGCGGGTGCGGGCGTGCGTTACATCGGCAAACAGTGGGCGGACAATGAAAACACCACGCGCGTGCCGTCTGTTACGCTGTTTGATGCGTCAGTGCGGGCCGATCTCGGCGTCTGGAACAACAGCCTGAAAGGTGCATGGGTGCAGGTCAATGCCAATAACCTCACAGATCGTACCTATGTAGCAGGCTGTTACGGCACGGGCTATTGCTACTGGGGCGCAGAGCGCAGTGTAATGGCGACAGTCGGTTACGACTTCTGATTGCAAAATAAGAGATAAAAAAAGGGGACGAATCGCTTCGTCCCCTTTTTCGTTTAAACCTTTACGGTCAACTGCGTACTTTGCGGTAGATAAACAGCACCACGATGGCACCGATAACAGCGACCACAAAACTGCCGAAGTTAAACCCATCGACGCGGCCGAAGCCAAACAGCGTACTGATCCAGCCACCCACTACTGCACCGATAATACCCAGAACGATAGTCAGAATGAAACCGCCACCGTCTTTACCCGGCATAATCCACTTCGCCAGAATACCTGCGATTAAGCCAAAGACGATCCAGGAAATAATACCCATCTGTTACTCCTTCCTTTTTATGATTAAATCGTGAACGCCTGATTAATCAAGCGGTTTACCGCGATAAGTATAACCCGCTTTTCAAAAAATGCCTGCCTGCTCACAGTTATTATTGATGAATGGCATGCTAAAGCTTTTTTTAGCGGCGCCGATAACCGAGACGAGGCAAAAAAACCGCATCAATAAAGTAACCCCCTTGTGGAGCAGGACGTGAAAGAAGCCGACCAGGAACAATATCTAAAACGTGGCACGCTGGCGGTTCTTGGCGTTATGAAAGATCTGCTGCGATTGCAGACGCCATTACTGGTGCGCTTTCCGCGTGGGCAGTTTATCAGCCGGATGCTGGCTGCCGATGAAGATCGCCTGCTGTTTGACCTCGGCAGTAATAATCTGGATAACGATTATGCCCTGACCAGCGACGATCTCAGTATCACTGCGGAAACCTACGGCGCTAAGGTGGAATTCAGCCTCGCCGCGCTGGAAATCGTGGAGTTTGAAGGGTTACCCGCTTTCAGCGCGCCGCTGCCAGACCTGCTGTGGCAGATCCAGCGACGTGAGTTTTTCCGTGTCTGCGCCCCGCTGGAGCCGCAGTTCTGGTGTCATACCGTGTGGCCCGATGGCAGGAAAACGCGCCTGCGTCTGCAGGATCTGTCGCTGGGCGGTATCGGCGTGCTGGTGGATGAAGCGCTGCCGGACGGGTTGCAGGACGGTGACAGCTTCAACCCGTTCCGGGTCGAGCTGGGCGAGTATGGCCATTTTGACGTGCCGGTAAAGCTGCTGAGCATTGGCGAGCGCAGCGTGGTAACCGGCAAAAATGAAACCCGCATCACACCGCGACTGAGCTTTCGTTTTGCCACGCTGAACCCGGCGCAGGAGCGGCAGCTTCAGCAGATTATTTTTGCCCTTGAGCGCCTGGCGCGCGATAAATCGACCCGATTCCAGTAACCGCTTTACGGATGCGCCATACAGGTGGGCCGCATCCAGGCTATGCTTCTTGCTTGTTTTCTTTTAAACCGGAACCCAGCAAGGAGACCCTCCCCAATGGAAAACTGGCTCTCTTCACGTCGTTTTCACTCCCTCTTTTTTAATCAGGAACTCTGGCTAAACAGCGCCATCGTGGTGGTGTCCACGCTGGTGATTTACTGGATATTACGTACTCTGATTCGCTTTATCTCCAACCGGATTGCCCTTTACAGCGAACATCGTCATGTTCGCGCCACTGCGATTCTGGTGGAGATATTGCGCAGTACCAGCCAGACCCTGCTGCTGATCTTTTCGCTACTGATTGCCCTGAAGTTTGTCGATCTGCCCGCGTCGTGGAGTGTAACCATCGCGCACGGCTGGTTCCTGGCGCTGATTGTGCAGCTCGCTCTGTGGCTCGACTGTGGCATCCGGCTATGGCTGAAAAGTCTGCTGCGTGACCCGCTGCACGTGCGCAACCCGGTCACTACGGTGATCCTGGGGATTCTGCTGCGGGTAGTGGTCTGGATCATGATGTTCCTGGCCATTCTGTCGAACATGGGCATCAACATTACCGCACTGGTCGCCAGTCTCGGGGTCGGGGGTATCGCGATTGCGCTGGCGATTCAGACGGTACTGAGCGATGTATTTGCTTCACTGGCGATAGGCTTTGATAAGCCGTTTGAGCATGGCGATTTTATTGTCTTCGGTGACATTGCCGGTTCCATCGAGCATATCGGCCTGAAAACCACCCGACTGCGCAGCCTGAGTGGCGAGCAGATTGTCTGCTCAAATACCATTCTGTTGCAGCAGACGATCCACAACTACAAGCGCATGCAGCAGCGCCGCATCGTCTTTAAGTTTGGTATCAGCTACGCCACGCCGTCAGAGCAGGTCCGGGAGATCAGCCCGCTGGTGAAAGAGATTATCCAGGGCGTTGAGACCACCCGTTTTGACCGTGCCCACTTCCTGGCCTTTGAGGATTCAAAACTGACCTTCGAAGTGGTCTATTTTGTGCTGGATGCGGATTACAACAAGTACATGGATATTCAGCAGGAGATTAACCTGCAGCTGATGGCAGCACTGGAAGAGCGAAATATCCGCTTCGCCTTCCCGATTCGTCAGGTGGAGTTCAGCGGCGGCAATCTGCCACCGGTGGATCTGGTTGCGGTGCAGAATGACGATGACGAGGTGCGCAGAATGGCGCGCTAAATCAGTGCCCGCCTTTCTTTTTCAGAAGTGGCGGGCATACAAGCCGGTGCGGGCGGAATCGTGACCGCACCGGCTGCTTCATCCCCTGCATTCAGCCGTTCCGCCTTACCGCTTACTGATGCCGGTAGCAGCTCACGCCGAGATACTCACTGAACGCTTCCTGCAGCACACCAGCCGTGGCAGAGTGGTTCATTGCCACATGATGCTCAAAGCCGTTACGGCAGATCCACGCCAGCAGTGTCTCCAGCTGCGGCACCTGGATCACCGCACGGCAACCTACCGTGTCCAGCGGATCGGTGACCGACATTCCCTCTCCCACATAGGCTTTGATTTCGCCGCTGAAGTCGTCGGTAGAGAGGCGGAAATAGGTCAGATCGCCCTGCTTCATGCGGCCATGCACTGCGCCACAGGTGTTCTCTTTGCCCACGGTGGTGCCGATGATATCCGCCGTGCCCATGGTCGCTGACTCCAGGCTGGCGCTGGCGAAATTACCACAGTGAAACAGCACACATTTGTCCCGCTCGTCGCCAAAGTTGTTGTTCCAGTCTGCCAGCGAGGCGGGGTTCAGCGAGCAACTGGCGAGCGCATACATCGACAGCGCCCCCATCACATCCACTTCGCAGGCGCTGGGCATCAGCTGGCCCGACATCACGCTCATGATTGAGCAGACGTTAATGCCCAAGTTCTCCTGCAACGACGTCCAGCACTGGATGGCGGTGGTATCGATATCGTTGTCGCTGATCCACTCGCTGATCACCACAAACAGTTTGGCCATGGTCACCAGTTTTTCACCCGGAATACCCCGCGCATCGGCGTTGGCCTCCAGGATTTCACGCTTCTCTGCCACGCGGATATCGTCATCGCGCAGCCGGTTGGTGCGGGTAAAGATCTCCGATAAATCCAGGGTCTCCACCGCGATGCCCATCTTCTCCAGCAGCTTTTCGCTGTAGCGCACGGTGTTGAATCCGGCGGGCCGGGCACCAATTGCCCCGACGCGTACCCGGCGCATAGCATTCACCACCCGACAGAGCTGGCTGAACCGCTGCAGATCCTGCATAAACACGTCGCCGCTCAGTGCGCAGACGTGCTGGCGGGTCAGCGTAAACGGGATGCCATATTGCCGCAGGTTGTTGCAGAGCGAAATTTTGCCGCAGAAGCTGTCGCGGCGGGTCGCCAGCCCCATTTTATCCAGATTGTCCTCTTCGGCCTGCACCAGCACCGGCACATTCAGCCCGGCGAGACGCAGCGCTTCCGCGATGGCTTTTTCATCACCAAAGTTTGGCAGCAACACCACAATGCCGTGAATCGCTTCGCGGTGCTGGCGAAACAGCGCGGCGCAGGTTTTCGCCTCCTGACGCGTCTCGACGCCGCCCAGATTGGTCTGGTTCTCATCCAGCATCACCGTATTAATGTTCATCTTTTCAAACAGCGCGACCGCCTGCTGGCGCGCCTCGCCCACCAGATAGCTGGGAAAAAAACCCCGGTTGCCAATAATGACGCCGAAGGTTAACTGCTGAGGAAGTGTTGACATGGCTCTGCTCCGGATAAGGATTAATGTGGCTGATAACGACAGCGTGCAACGGCGTCAATCCAGCCTTTATAGTTTTCCTGCATACGCTGCGCGTGCTCTTCACGCGGCATGATGACGCTGCCGCCCTGCAGCGCCTGCATATCACTGCCCTGCTGCCACCATCCCAGCACTTTGCCTGCCAGCAGTGCCGCGCCCAGCGCGGAGACCTCGGCGGTAGGCACCCGCTGCAACGGCCGCTGTAACACATCCGCCTGTAACTGCATCAGCCAGCTATTTTCGGTGGCGCTGCCATCCACACAGAGCGCCGGAAGCTGCTGGCCGCTGGCCTGCTCCATGGCAAAAAAGACGTCGGCGATTTGCCAGACGATCGACTCCAGCGCCACCCGCGCCAGCACGGCGGGTGTGGCGGCATCCGTCAGTCCGCACACCATGCCGCGCGCCTGCAGATCCCACCAGGGCGCGCCCAGGCCAGAGAGCGCCGGGACAAAATAGATGCCCTGATTATCGTCGCAGCGCTGCGCCATCGCGGTGAGCTCGCGCGGCTCCTGCACGCCGAGCATTCTGCCCAGCCAGGCGGCACCGGAACCGGTGTGGGTAATGTTGCCTTCAAAGGCATAACGCAGCGTGCCGTCGTGCCAGGCTACGGTGGTGCTGAGGCCATTTTCCGTCAGCAGCGGCGTCGCCATGGACATCATCAGTGAAGATCCGGTGCCGTAGGTGGCTTTCACCACTTCAGACTCGCCGCGCCGCTGCGCCTGTAAGGCGGCATGAGAGTCGCCGATGCGCGCCAGAATCGGCGTGCCTGGCGCTAAGCCGGGAATATCACTCACCGCGACCACGCCCTGTTCACTGGCTGAGGCGGTGATGCGCGGCAGCGCGGCGCGCGGCAGTTGAAACAGCGTCAGCAGCTCGTCGTCCCAGTCATTAAGATGCAGGCTGTAGAGTTGAGTACGGGAGGCGTTAGCATGATCGGTAATAAATACCTCGCCCGCGCTGAGCTGCCAGCTGAGCCAGCTGTCGACCGTGCCGATACAGAGCTCACCCGCCGCCGCCCGCGCCACGCCGTCAGGAATGGAGGCCAGCATCCCGGTCAGCTTGGCGGCCGGAAACATCGGGTCAACGGCCAGGCCGGTCAAACCGGTGATGCGAGGTGCTTTGCCCGCCTGACGCAGGTCGCGACAGAGTGACTCGGATCGTCGATCCTGCCAGCTCACCAGCGGCGTCAGCGGCTTGCCGTCACGCCGCTGCCAGATCAGTACCGACTCGCGCTGATTACTGATCGCCACTGCCGCGACAGGCGCGCCACCACAGGCTGCCAGGCAATGGGTAATGGCCTCTTTTACCGCCTGCCAGATCGCCACAGGGTCCTGCTCAGCCAGTCCCGGCTGCGGGTGTTGCAGGGTTAAGCTCTGGCTGCCGCGTGCCACCACGCGGCCATCGCGATCAACCGCAATCGCTTTAGCATTGGTAGTGCCTTCGTCGATCGCCAGAATCAGGGGTCCCACCATGTTTATGCTCCTGCGCAGATGCGCGCTGCACTGTTCACCACGCTACTGGCATCAATGCCATGATGGGCGCGGGTAGAGGCGCGATCGCCGGCAATTGCATATTCCCCATCAGCAATGCCGAGCCGCAACAGCGGGATGCCGCAGCCGCCTTCCGCCAGCACTTCGGCCACCAGGCTGCCGACACCGCCATTAACGTTATGCTCTTCTACGGTAATCACCGCTGGGTAGTGATTTAACAGGTTGCGCAGCTGTTGGGTATCACAAGGTCGAATCGATGGAACCGCGATCACACCGGCTGAAATGCCCTGCTCAGCCAGTTGCTCAGCAGCGTGAACCACCTCGTGAACCGTTGAGCCCATCGCCACCAGTGCGATGTCGCTGCCTTCACGCAGCAGGTCGATCGCGCCCGGCCTGAACTGGTAGCTTTCCTCATGCAGCTGCGGCAGATCTTTGCCATCCAGACGGATATAGACCGGCCCGACATGCTCAAGGGCGTAATCGATGATCTGACGGCACTCCAGCGGGCAGGACGGCGCATAGATCTCGATGTTGCCGAAACCGCGCATCACCGCGATGTCATCAATGCTGTGATGCGTGCTGGCTAACGGGCCATAGCTGGTCCCGGCATTCAGCCCGAACAGTTTGACGTTGGTGTTGTTGTAGCAGACGTCGACTTTTACCTGCTCATTGGCGCGTGACACCAGAAACGGCGCAGCGTTACAGGTCACCGCGACCTTGCCGCCCAGCGCCAGACCGGCCGCCGTGCCCACCAGCGTCTGCTCAGCGATGCCGACGTTAATCAGCCGGTCGGGGAAGGCCTTGATAAAGGGGGCGATTTTGGCCGTCGACGTGGAGTCCGCTACCACCGGCACCAGATCCACACCGCGATTCACCGCGTCGATAAAGGCCGTGACCATGACGCTTGCTAAATGTTGTGCATTACTCATCTTTCAGTTCCTCCAGTGCCAGTGCGATCTCTTCGCCTTTCGGCACCCGGTGATGCCATTCCGCCTTGCTCTGGATAAATGAGACGCCAAATCCCTTCTCGGTATGCGCCACAATCACCTGCGGTTTGCCGTTCTTCGGCAGGTTTTCAATGGTGTCGACCACCGCCGCCATATCATTGCCGTTGCATTCGGTGACCTCCAGCCCGAAGGCGCGCCATTTTTCCGGCAGCGGATCGGTGTTCATGATGTCGCGGGTCGCGCCCGCCAGTTGCAGCTTGTTTTTGTCATTGATGATGATCAGGTTGTCGAGGCCGTAATGCGCCGCCACCAGCGCCGCCTCCCAGTTGCTGCCTTCAGCCAGTTCACCATCGCCGGTCACCACAAAGATGCGGCGCGGGCTGTTATCTTTTTTCGCCGCGATAGCGATGCCCACCGCCACCGGCAGGCCGTGACCCAGCGCGCCAGTATTCAGCTCAACACCCGGCGTTTTCTGCCGTACCGGATGGCCGGGCAGATGCGAGTCGGCATGCTGGTAGGTTGCCAGCCAGTCGGTCGGGAAGTAGCCCGCTTCCGCCAGCACGCAGTAATAACCCCCCACCGCATGCCCTTTGGACTGGATATAGATGTCACGCTGATCGTCGTCTGTGCGATCCGGGGCGCAGTTCAGAATGCGGAAGTAGAGCGCAGTGAGGATCTCTACCTGTGACAGGTCAGCGCCGGTATGACCGCCTGCCGGGCTGCCCGCGTTAAGCTGGATGATGCGGCGGCGGATTGCCCGCGCCCGGCGCTCAAGGTCATCGACCGGAAGATTGAAAGGATTCATACACTACCTCTGAATTTTAAATCGGTTATGAATATATATTCACGTCGGTTAAAAAATTTTGTGCCTGAAAAAAGGGGCTAATAAACTGAACCGCCCTTTGTTCGCTATTCTGCCCGTTAAACCGGGCAGGCCGTCCGCTGCCAGGAATCACTCAGCGGCACCTCCTTTCAGGTTTCACGCACTTCCCCGTCAGGGTTTTGCCGGTGTCCCCTCCTCGATTAACGCTTTCTGAGCCACCACGGCCGCCTTCTGCTGCATCCGGCTCTGGGTCTGGTCGATGATCACCGCAATGATAATCACGATGCCTTTGATCACCATCTGCCAGAATTCACTGACACCCATCATGATCAGGCCATCCGCCAGAAAGCCAATAACGAACGCACCAATCAGCGTGCCGAGGATGGTGCCGCGTCCGCCCGCCAGTGACGTGCCACCCAGCACCACGGCAGCAATGGCATTCATCTCAAATGCGGTGCCGTTAGCCGGATGGCTGGCGACCAGTTGCGATGAGACCACGATGCCAGCAATCGCCGCGCAGAATCCCGACAGGGTGTAGACCAGAATTTTTACCTGCCGGGTTTTCACACCCGACAGTTCAGCGGCACGTTCATTGTCGCCGATGGCATAGACCTGACGGCCAAACGGCAGGCGACGGGCGATGTAGGCGATCACCAGCGCCAGCACCACCATCATCCAGATGGCGTAAGGCAGCCCGAGAAAGGTTCCGGCACCAATCCGATCGAAACCGGTGTTGCCCAGCAGCGGATTCCCCTGCAGACCGGGAAAGGTCTCGCCGCCGGAGGTAAGCATCGCCGCGCCGCGCAGGATGTACATGGTGCCGAGGGTGCAGATAAAGGGGGCCACGTTGTAGCGGGTAATGATCCAGCCGTTGCCCGCGCCAATCAGCGCGCCGATCAGCAGCACCACCGGCACTATCACCCAGACGCTGGGGAAGATGGCGATGCCAAACATCGGCAGCACAATGCCTTTGGTAATCAGCCAGCCGGCGATCATGCCGCACAGTCCCAGCGTCGCCCCAATCGACAGGTCAATTCCCGCCGTGATAATGACAAAGGTGATGCCCAGCGCCAGAAAGGCGTTGATGGCGATATGTTTCACCATGATCACCAGGCTGCCGGTGGCGAGAAAGTCCGGCACGGTGATGGCGAAGAAGCCGACGATCAGAATCAGCGCAATAAAAGTGCGCAGCTTCAGAAGCAGCAGCAGAATGCTTTCACGTGAACTGAACGCCTTAGCCGGAAGTGTGGTCAGCGCGACGCTGTCATTGCTTTTCATGCTCAGAACCCCTGCGCACTTGCTTTCACCAGCGCTGCCTCTTCCGCCTGGTCGCGGGGAAGATCAGCCGTAAGTTTGCCGCCCGACATCACCAGGATGCGATCGGCTACCGCCATAATCTCTTTCAGGTCCGAGGTGGAGAAGAGAACTGCAATGCCCTGCTGCGACAGCGCCACCATCATGCGAAATACCTCTGCTTTTGCACCGACATCAATGCCGCGACTCGGCTCATCCAGCAACAGCAGACGCGGATTGGTCAGCAGCGCGCGGCCAATCACTACTTTCTGCTGATTGCCACCACTCAGCGCGCTGATGGCCACGTCCGGCGAGGAGATTTTGATCGCCAGGTTGCCCACCGTCTGGCTTACCGCCTGCTGCTCCGCCTGATGGGCAATGGCAAAGCGATGCGACAGACGCCGCCACAGGCTGGCGATGGTGAGATTACTGGCGACCGATGACACCGGGAAAATCCCGGCGCGTTTGCGATCTTCCGGCACCAGACTCATGCCCATGCGGATACGGTCAGCGGTGGGCAGACGGGTCGGCAGCGGTTTGCTGTCGAGCCACAGCTTGCCCAGATAGTGACGCTGACTGCCAAGCAGACACTCAAACAGCTCGGTGCGGCCTGCGCCCATCAGCCCGTAAATCCCGACAATTTCCCCGGCCCGCACCTGAAAACTGACGTCATCCACCAGGGTATTGCCATTGGGGCTGACGCAGGTAATGTGCTGCGCCTCCAGCACCGGCGCGCCAAACTCACGCGCTTCCGGCAGGAAGGTGGTGACCGGTTCACTGCCCAGCATCTCACGCACGATCCACGGCACATCGATGCTGCTGACCGGCGCTTCGGCCTGAAAGCGCCCGTCGCGCAGAATGGTGATCACGTCGCCAATTGCCATCAGCTCTTCCAGCCGGTGGGAGATGTAAATCACGGTAACGCCCTGCTGCGTCAGGTCGCGGATCACCCGGAACAGGATCTCCACTTCGGTTTTGCTCAGCGCCGAGGTCGGCTCGTCGAGGATCAGGATGTCCGCATCTTCCGCCAGCGCTTTGGCAATCTCGACCAGCTGCTGCTGACCCACTTTGAGATTACCGACCCGCTCATGGGGTGAAATCGGCTGATCGAGGCGCGCCATCAGCGCGGCGGTGCGGCGAGCCTGCTCTGCCTCGTTGATCGGGGCCAAGCCGCGCTGGATCTCCCGGCCCAGAAACAGGTTTTCAGCCACCGTCAGGTTCTCAAACAGATTCAGCTCCTGGTGCACCATGCCGATGCCGTGCCGGGCGGCGTCACGGGTGCTGCTCAGCGTCAGCGGCTCGCCATTCAGGAACAGCGAACCGGCCGTGGGCTGCTGTACCCCGGCCAGAATTTTCATCAGGGTCGATTTTCCCGCCCCATTCTCACCGATGATGACGTTAACTTTGCCGCGCCAGACCCGATAGTCGACGCGATCCAGCGCCAGCGTGCCGGGAAACAGCATCGATATCTGTTCGGCCCGCAGAATGATCTCATCGTCCATCAGGGCGTCCCCCGCTTCAGCTCAACCGCTACCACATCTTCAACGCTGTTCTGCCCGATGGTTACGGCCAGCAGCGCCTGCACCGGCTGGTTGACCCAGCTGGCATCCAGCGGTGGCAGTTGCTTCACCGCGTGACGGTTCAGCGCCCGCGTCAGCTGGGCGTACTGCACCTGATTGGTAAACTCTTCGAAACGGAAACCGGCGGCATCCCGGATAGCGTTACTGCGCAGCACCGGCCCGACACTGACCGCCACCGGCTTGCCGTTAATCATCAGCGTCAGCGTGCGTTCACGCGGGTTACTCTCATCAAAGGCGCTGGCTGTCCCCCCGGCTCGCACGAAGACGCTTTCGCGCCCGCCGGGTTTGACCGTCTGACTTTTCGCCTCCATGTCGGCCCAGCTCAGCGCATGGCTGTTCGCGGTGGTCATCACGCGCGGCTGCCAGGTCTCTTCCGCAATCTGCTGCGGTGTCTGGGTGGTATAGCTGGGTTTCGCGTGCGGATCCTTCGGCAGGATCGGCTTACCGTCCGCATCCAGATCCACCACGGTGCAGGCGCTGAGTAGCGCCATACCGGTCAATACCGCCAGCATCCGTTTCATGGTTATTTCGCCAGGTTGAAGTTTTTCAACTTAGCGGCGTTGCTGTCGTCAATCAGCACGCAGTCCATCAGCTGCTTCTCCTGTTTCTGCGCTTTGCCGTTCTTCAGGTAGTAATCCGCCTGCGTGACCGCCATCTGCGCCTGATCCCAGCCCGGCTGCAGCACCGTCGCTTTAATATTGCCTTTGTTGAGGATCGAATCCCGGGTGTAGTCGCTGCCATCAAAGCCCACCACGATCACCGATGTTTTCCCGGCGGCTTTCAGCGCGGCTTCGGCACCCAGCGCCATGGTGTCGTTACCGGAGATGACGCCCACGATGTTGGGGTGTTTCTGCAGCAGGGTTTCCATGCGGCTGAAGGCTTCGGTCTGGCTCCAGTTGGCGCTCTGCTGAGCCACCATTTTCATGTCGCTGTAGTCATCCAGCACATCGTGATAGCCCTGCGACCGCACGCCCGCGTTGGTGTCAGACTCTTTGCCCAGCAGTTCAACATAGTCCCCTTTGCCGCCCAGCAATTTCGCAAATTTCTCCGCGCCCAGCTGCGCCCCCTGATAGTTGTTAGAGACGATCTGCGCTACCGCGATGCCGGTTTTGTTGATCTCCCGGTCAATCAGGAAGGTCGGGATCCCGGCATCTTTGGCTTTCTGCACCGGCCCGACGGTGGCGTCGGCACCAGCGTTATCAAGAATGATCGCTTTGGCTTTGCGCGCAATCGCGGTCTCAATCAGCTGGTTTTGCTTGTTTACGTCATCATCGTGCGACGCCACCAGCGTGGCGTAACCCAGCTCTTTGGCTTTCGCTAAGGCCCCTTCCGCCTCGGCTTTAAAGAACGGGTTGTCATGGGATGGGGTGATAATCGCCAGCAGGCCTTGCTCTGCCGCCAGCGCGGTCGCTGAAAAGGCGAGCATCGATGCGAGCAGGGTCAGTTTGATCAGAGGACGAGTCATTATTTTTCTCCGCTTGAATATATATTCACACGCGATTTTATATGCATAATGACTATGCGCCCGCGCTGACGTGCCGTCCAATGCGCGATCGTCAAAAAGCGAAAACGATCACAAATTAGCCTGCGTTGTGATTTTGATCATCCTGGTTAACAATACCGGGCAGAATCAGAGAGGGAAAAACCGATGGCAAAACAGGATGAACAGCGACTGATGGTGAAGATTGCCACCCTTTACTATGTCGAAGGGTTGAAGCAGTCAGAGATTGCGCAGTCGCTGACCTTATCGCAGTCGTTTGTCTCACGCATTCTTAATCGCAGCGTGAAAGAAGGTGTGGTCAAGATCAGCGTGGTGCCACCAGCCAACATCTACCCTGAGCTGGAAAAGGCCATTGAGCAGACCTATAACCTGCCGCAGGCGATTGTGGTGGATGTGCCGGACCAGGCGTCGTCGCTGCAGATTAAGCAGGCGATTGGATCGGCGGCCGCTCACTATCTGGAGACCCGACTGCGAAACGATGAGCTGATTGGTATTTCGTCATGGAGCGGCACGATCCGGGCGATGGTTGATGCGCTGCATCCGCTCAACAGCGCCTGCAAAGGGGTGATCCAGCTGCTGGGTGGCGTCGGGGCTAACGGCAATGTGCAGGCCACGATTCTGACGCAAAATCTGGCGGCGCTGCTGAACTGCCCCGCCTGGCTGCTGCCGTCGCAGTCGATTGAGCATTCGGTCAGCGATCGCCAGCGGCTCTCTGCCAACGCGGAGGTCGCTGAGGTGCTGAGTAAATTTGAGCAGGTCGACCTGGCGATTGTCGGCATTGGCGATCTGGAGCCGTCGGCGCTGTTACGTAATTCGGGCAACTACTACGATGGCAGGATGCTGCAAACGCTGGCGGCGCGCGGTGCGGTAGGCGATATCTGTCTGCACTATTTCGACGCCTGCGGACAGCCGGTGCTGAAAGCAGAAGAAGATCCGGTGATTGGTATGGAGCTGGCACAGGTAAAACAGTGTCCACAGGTGGTCGGGCTGGCAGGCGGAAGAGAGAAAGCCCAGGCGATTCGCGGTGCGCTGCTGGGCGGCTACATCAAGGTGCTGATCATCGACTATCCCACGGCGCGGCTACTGCTCACGCCGCAGGATTCATCACAACCGGTCAGATAGTGCGGTAAGCCGTGGTGACTTTCCACAGATAGCGCGGGGCCTGCGCCGCCGGATGCTTGTTCTGCACATGCTGATAGAACTCATCCGGTGACATCGCATTGATCATCGCAATGGCCCGATCGCGATCGCTGGAGAAAGTCCGCAGTAACGCCCCTGCGCCGTTGGCATAAGAGACGATGGTGGCATAGCGCAGGGTCAGCGGATCGCGGATGCCCGACAGCGCGGAGTTCTGCAGAATGCGGATATAGGCGGTGCCGATATCAATATTTTTGGCCGGATCGCGCAACTCGGCATTCGACGGCTGACCACGACGGCCCAGCGTGCGATAGACTTCGCGCCCGGCGGTCGAAGCTTTAATCTGCATCAGCCCCACCGCATTTGAACGGCTCACCACGCCCGGATTTCCACCCGACTCGACACTGATAATGGCGCTGATCAACTTCTCATCAACGCCATAATGACTGGCGGCATCTTCGGTAAACATCGCCCAGGTGCCATTGACGCTGGACGGCGGTGCCTGAGTTAATGGCGTGTTGCGCTGCTTAACGGCATGGTGCGGTGGCTCGCTGGCACAGCCGGTCAGGAGTAACGCTGAGAGTATAAGGTGTCGGATTTTCAGCAATTTTTCATCTCGTAGCTGTTGTGGCGAATGCTATCATACCCAGGCAGCCTGAGAGCAAAATTACCGTTTATCCTAAATGCATGAAAATGCGGCGCGTACCGTGACTTCAGCGGCGCTTTTCGCCATCATCGCCGTCAGTCAGGCGCTAACAGCAGGAAAGTATGATGATTTCACGTTCAGTTCGTCTTATCTCCCCCTCCGGTTACTGTCACAATCAGTCTGCGGCGCTGCAGGGCATTGCACGACTGCGTGCGGCCGGCCATCAGGTAGAGAACGAGCAGGTGATCACCCGCCGTTTTCAGCGCTTCGCCGGTACGGACGCGGAGCGCCTGGCGGATATCAACCAGCTTGCCAGTCTCAGCACGCTGCCCGATGTGGTGCTGGCGGTGCGAGGCGGTTATGGTGCCAGCCGGTTACTGGATTCCATCGACTACATCGGCCTGCAACGCCGTCTGCTGAATCAGCCGCTGGCGCTGTGCGGCCACAGCGACTTCACCGCGATTCAGCTGGCGCTGCTGTCGCAGGTCGGCCTGATTACCTTCAGCGCACCGATGCTGGCCGGTAACTTCGGCGCCGCGACCTTATCTGAATTTACCCTTCACCACTTCTGGCAGGCACTGACTTCACCTACAGTAGAGGTGACATGGCAAAGCGAAACGCCTGACGAGGGTGAATGGCAGGGTACGCTGTGGGGCGGGAATCTGGCGATGATCTGCTCACTGATTGGCACGCCGTGGATGCCGCAGTTTGAGAACGGCATTCTGGTGATTGAGGATGTGAATGAGCATCCGTTCCGCATTGAACGCATGCTGATTCAGCTGCAGCAGAGCGGCATTCTGGCGCGACAGCGGGCGATCGTTACCGGCAGCTTCACCAGTACAGCCCTGACAGAATATGACAACGGGTTTGACTTCAGTACCGTCTGGCAGCGACTGCGTGACACCACCGGTCTGCCGCTGATTTGTGGATTAGATTTTGGTCATGCCGCTGACACCGTAACACTGCCTTTGGGTGCCAGCGCACGATTAGCGGTCAGCCAGGGCCACGCCCGTTTGCAGGCGACCGGGCATCCCGTCCTGCGGGAATAGCGTTTGTTTCAGGAGATCGACATTGAAGCCGTTGTATGACGATTTGTGGATCTCAACCCCGGAATTTCCGGTGGAAGATGCCGTTAATGACCTGATGATGCATGGCTTTATGCTGCGTCACCCTCGCGGCAATCTGTTGATTGGCCGCGTAGAAAATCCGCTCGATCATGAAGTCATGGCCGATACCGGCGGCGTGATCCGCCACTACCTCACCCACTGGCATGAATCCGCGCCCGGTGCGGCGCTGATCCAGCAGCGCTTCAGCAGCGCACTTTACTGCCATAGCCGATCGCTGGGCCCCATCAGCCGTTTTGCTGAGCCTGATGACACCTTTTCGCAGCAGGAGACGCACTTCGGGGATTTCCATCTGCTGCCAACGCCAGGACACACACCGGGCAGTTGCAGCTATCTCTACACCTCGCCGCTGGGGCTGACCTATCTGTTTGTTGGCGATACCGTGACGCGTTCGCATGACCGCTGGATCACGGTGCTGGTGCCGGACAGTAATCCGGCTGAGCTGAGCCAGACGCTGGAGTTTTACCGCTCCCTGCGTCCCGACGTGGTGCTGATGAGTACCACGCGCGGGCATCTCTCCTGGAAAAAAGTTACGCTGCAGAGCTGGCTGGCCGCGATTGATGAAGCAGAACAGCATCCGCTGGATTTGCGTCAGCAACCATTATTCTGATTACAGGGCTTTCGTCAGATAGTGGCGCTGATGATGCCGCGGATAGTTATCCAGGCTAAAGCGCAGCGTATAGCCGAGCTTTTCATAAAATGGTCGCGCCTGAAAACTGGCGGTATCCACCTGGGCAAAGCGGCAGCCGCGATCCCGCGCCTCCTGCTCTGCCGCCTGCATCAGCTTACTGCCCGCCCCCTGCCCGCGTAGCGCCTCACTCACCCACAGCATATCAATCCGCAGCCAGTTTCCGGCGGTTGATCCGGTCAGTCCGGCCAGCTTTCTGCCCTGGTCATCACGAATAAACACGCCGATCGATCTGATCTCATCAATATTAATATATTTGCTGTTGAACGCAGTCAGACCCAGCCTGACTTCATCCAGATCCTGCGTTGTGACCTTATCGGTAATCTCGGGTTGCATAGTGGCTCCGTGGGTTAAGTATCGGAGTGCTGACGATCGTCGTAGCGCTCCAGGCTCAACGCATCAACATCGCGTTTTTCGCTGCGGCTGCAGGGCAGCAGTTTATCGCTGTCGCGGTAGACAAAAAAGGTCGCCTGGTTGCGCTGGTTCACAATCAGCTGATCGCCATTGCGAAAGCGGGTAATCGCCACCTTATCACCCGCCTCTAAACGGGTACGCTGCTGACCGGCGGCAATCTGGAAATGCCCCGGCGGCCACATTAACGTGGTTAACCCATATTCGGCACGCGAAACGGTCATGGTTGTCCGGCCGGGACAGTTAAGCTGAAATTCCGTCTCGCTCCAGGCGGGTGCGATGTGACAGGCCAGCAGGCCCAGGGCAATTAACGCTGCCTTCATGCTGTGTCTCCGCTGATTTTATTGAGGTTTTTTAGCTTAACACATCACAGGACGGAGAAGGGACGCGGGGCAACCCGCAGCAAGACCATTGAAAGATAGAATCGGCGTGCGAAGAAATCTGAAAGTTGAGAAAAAATAAAGTAATCCGGCCAGCGTAACAGGCTGCCACACTGACCGGATATGATTATTCGGCTGCTACCTCGGCGGCCACTAACATCAGTGCCAGCCCGGCATTCTCGCTATCATAAGCCTGCATTGCTGCACGTATATCCGCTGAACAAGCGATCACCTGTTGCTTCTTATCGGCTTCTAACTGGTCAATCGCATGGCGAATAATCATTAGACTTGCTTCTTCTTCGTTCATCATTTATCCCTGAATTTGCCTAAGTGGTGCGCAAAGGAGCCAAGAATAACGTTTATTGATAAGCAAAGTCACCCTTTTACATTCCTGTTGCTTAACGATTAAACAAATCACAAACAGGAAGCGCAGCGTAAACTGCTATGATTAAGTAATCAGTGACGCAGCAGGATAGACTCTGCGCCACGAAACTCCCAGGGATTGAAGCAGGTAGAAAATCATGATGCGTCTCAGCATTTTTATCCTCATCGCGATGGTGACTGGATGTTCATCTGGCCCGAAAGGGGTGGAATGTCCGGGTGAGGTCTCGACAATTTATGGTCAGTCGATGGGGCATACCCAGGGCGTGATTTTTGATCTGGTTAATAGCTTCACCGTGACCCGGGATAAGGTCAGCGTTAAGAGTGGCCCGCTGCAGTCGCTGGATCGCTTTAAATATGTTCCCTCCGCCGTCACGCCTGAGGGCTATTACGCGCAGCGCCTGTCAGATAAGCAGTTCCGCCTGATCAACCCTTACCAGGACACCCAAATCACCTGGACCTGTCCATAAGGGATGAATCCTGCTGCCAGATGGTTTATTGTCAGGAAACGTCAAGCAGCAGGTCTCCCCGATGGAAAAGCGTCTGGATAACAACGGTTATATCGACTTCCCCTTCCCCGCCACCCGCAATGCGGATGGCTCCGTGAATCCCTGTGGCTTTGATCTGACGCTGGAAACCGGTCGTCTTGAGGAGATCGCGGTGCTGAAACATTCAGTGAATCTGCGGCGGCTGGTCGAGGAGATCAATCTGCAGGAGGGGCTGTTTATGACCTTGGCCTGCGACTGGCAGCAGCAGGCAGATGCGGTCTGTGGCTTTATCGATGTGGCTTTTCGTCCCGACCTGCCGCAACACGGCTTTGAGGAGACGCTGCAGCTGGAAGCGAACTTTTATCGCTACCTGACCGGGCAGGAGCAGCAACATCAGATGCCCGCGGAGACGCTGGTCAATTATGCCCGTTCGGTACTCGACTGGAGCTGGTCGCCGTTGCGCCAGCGTCAGCGCGATTATGAAAAGATCACTATTCAGTTCTATTGCCCACAGGCGGATGACGCCGAATGGTGTTTTGATCATCTGCGTCACTTCCTGGTGAGCGTCTATCCGGCCTGCGTCGCCGCCCGTTCACTCTGATCTTCATTGCCCCCGGAGTCGCTATGCGTTCTGCTGCGCTGTCTGCTGTCACGCTGTTCTGCTCACTGTTTTTTGCCGCTGCTGCCCAGGCCGATCGCTGCCAGCAAATTCGCGCCGGTCTGGATATCGGTTCCGGCACCACCAAAATTGCGGTAGCCCGTGTCAATGCCTGCCAGCTGCGCATCGAAAAGATGCTGTATCAGGATCAGCGCGCCGTGGCCTGGAACGAGGCCTTAGCGCATTCAACAGATAATCAGCTCAGCCCGGCGATGACTCATGAAGGTGCCGCCGCCCTGCAGCAGCTTTTAACGCAGGCACGGCGCTTTCATCCACAGCGGATCAGCGGCGTTGCCACTGCGGTGTTCCGCAACGCCAGCAACGGACAGGCGGTCATCGATCAGTTGCAGCGCCAGACCGGTGCGCAAATCAGCATCATCTCGCAGCAGCAGGAAGCGAAACTCGGTTTCCTCTCTGCTAAAGCCGCGCTTAACGATCCGGCGATCCGTGATGAGCAACTGCTGGTCTGGGATATTGGTGGGGGATCGATGCAGATGACTGCCTGGCGACAGCAGGCGGGTCAGCCGGTTGCGGATATCTATCAGGGCAAACTGGCCTCGGTGACGCTGAAAAACTTTATTCTGACGGTGCTGAAGAACAGCCCGGAGGCCAAATCCCCTAATCCGATTGGCTCCTGGCGGCAGTCGGTGCTGCGCTTTGTGCAATTTTATGCCGCTAATGAGGTCAGTCCGCAGATTAAACAGGATCTGGCGAGCCGTCGGGTCATTGGCATCGGCGGCGTCCATGGTTTTTCAATCCGCAATCAGTTACCGGGCAAACCCCATCGTTACAGCCTGACGACATTAAGTCAGCTGTCGCAGCAGCAGGTCTGGAAAGGCGACAGTGAACTCCCGGGCGACTACCGGGCCACTGATGTCAGCAATCTCTTACTGGTTGAAGGTTATATGCAGGCGCTGAAAATTAATGAGGTTACGATTGTTGAGGCCAGTCTGATTCAGGGCGTGCTGCTGCAGTAGCGCAGCGTTTCCGCACTATGCTAAACCTCAGGCTTAATCAGCCGGATAGCATGATCCAGCATCCGCTGCTCATCCCGTTCACTGTGGGCCCGCTGCTGACGTATACGTTTAAGCAGGTCGTAGATTTCGCCACGGCGGGTGTCATGGCCGCGCTCCGACAGCACAATGACCGCATCGCCAATGACCCGGCAGACTTCGTCATAGTCGTCATCATTCAGTGCATCACGTTTCATTGCTTATCCTCCGGCTGTAGCTTTGGCTATGGCTGTGGCAGCGCCTGAGTGCGCCTCTCTTTCCAAAGGCTAGACAGTAAATCCCTTACCCGCAAACGCAGCGCCATTAACAGCCAGAAATGATTTTTTAGCCCATTTTCCTCCGCTGGAGGAGCAGAATTCACTATCTTTGCTACGCTTTGAGGGTCTCACTCAAAACCAAGGAGCAATAAATGTCAGGAAAAATCGAAGATAAAGTAAAAGAAGCCGCTGGCGCAGTTCAGGAACAATGGGGTGCAGCAACTGGTTCATCTGAGCATCAGGCTAAAGGCGCAGCACGCCGTTACACCAACCAGGCAAGCTATGCTGCCCGCGATGCTGCTGACTGTATCAAGGATCAGGTTCAATCCAATCCTGTTGCAGGTCTGGCCGTTGCTGCAGGCGTTGGCGTATTTATCGGCTTCCTGCTGGGCCGCAAGTAATCGCGCTGAACGTCAACAGAACGGGAGCCACTGGCTTCCGTTTTTTTTTGCCTGGACTCTCTCCGCCGGCTGAGAAACATCTGAAAGATAAGCCTTTTCAGGCCAGAATGCGGTAAGTATCTATGCTTAGTCTGGTTTCGTCTCTTTCTGACAACATCAAGGTGACCTTATGAAAACAATTCCTGCCCTGCTGCTGGTTGCAGCGACCTTAACCTCTCTGGCGGGCTGCTCGCAGAAGAGCGACGCAATTAAAGATGATGGCCGCCCTCATGCACCAAGCGGTCAGTCGTCACCGGGCGGTACGCTGGGTTCAGGCCCGGTGGGTCAGCCACAGTCGTAATACCCTGCCCCGGCACACGTGCCGGGGTTTGTTTTATCGCATGTTTTTTAATAGATAGAAGTCATAGAATAATTCCGCTAATAATTAACCTGCTATTAGTTATGGCCGAAATCAGAGTATTTTCCATACTTTCCTTTTTATAAGAATCATCCCATCTCTTTTTAATAATCTCTTACTTCTTTTACACAATTCTGTATATATACCCAGAATAAACAACATTAAAATTGTGGAAACAATTTAAACGAAATTTCTACGGCAGCGAAAAAATAAACCTTAATAATGAACTTTAGTCGCAGAAATATTCTCTAATAACTCACAACACCTTTTGTTAAATATTATTGATACGTTTAAGAGAATTCAGACGTGAAGAAAAAAAAGATTTATCTGATAGACCGACTTTTAACGCTCTATTCTCGATTTTCCAGCAGAACAAAACCACAGGCCTTGCACGACCTGGCCCCACAAACAGTGGTGATTTACTCCACCACGGCACTGGGCGACTTTCTGATGAATACGCCGGCTATCTGGAGCCTGAAAAATCGCTTTCCCGCCAGCAAGTTTATTCTGGTTTCCAGCAAGAAAAATAAGGATCTCGTCAGCCGTTATAACTGGTTTGATAAGATCTATATCTGGGATAACAAACTGGCGAATTTCCTGCCGCTTTTTTTCAAACTGCGCCGTCAGAAACCTGACCTGTCAGTAATATTACACGCCCATTTCCCCTACGATATTATGAGCTCGGTACTGACCGGCAGTAAGGTGATTGTGCGCGATCATTACGGCCGAGAGTCGCCTCTGCTAAATAAATATCTCGATCACTATTCAGGCTATTTTGACGACCATACCATCAAGCGTAAGCTGAAACTGATTGAAGTCCTGGGCGCAGAGACAGAGCAAACCCGGATGCACCTTCCGGCACTGAACAACAGTCCGACTGCAAAGGCTGACCATCGCCGTATCGGTTTTCAGTTAGGGGCATCAAAAGATATTCGCCGCTGGCCGCTGGCCTCCTTCAGCCAGCTGGCGACAGCCTTGCTTGAACGCTGGCCTGACACGGAAATTATCGTTACCGGCACCGCCGCTGAGCAGCCTCTTGAGCAGGAATTTATTGAAAGTTTGCCCCTGCACTACCGTCAGCGTGTGACCCCGATGGCGGGTAAAACGAATCTCAGCGGCCTGATTAGCCTGATTCGCACGCTGGATGTGCTGGTTACCGGGGACACCGGTCCACTGCACATCGCCGTGGCCGCGCAAACGCCGACGGTCAGCCTGTTCTCGACCGCCAATCCGCGTTATACCGGTCCCTGCCAGGACAGCGATCGGCACATCATTATTCACCGCCCGGATAAAACCGCCTCACAGCATCCGATGGCAACGATCAAGGCCGATGAGGTCGGGCAGGCCGTGGCGAAACTGGTGGGGTAATGAACGACCTTTCTCAATCCATCATTGCGCTGATTGAGCACCACAATCAGCCAACCGCACTGGGCTGGTTCCGTAAAGTGGATCGGGCGGGATTTCATCTGCAGCAGTTACCGCTGAGTGAGGTGGATTTCGCCATTCTGATGAGTGATTTTTTTATCACTTTCGGCGTCTGTTCAGAACAGTATGATGACGCCCGCTATTTTCCGGAGCCGCGCCGACGGCGTTTTGCAGTGGCAAACTGGTTTACTGCGGGCACAGCACAGCCTTATCGTCCACTGACGGTCGCCATGCTGTATGAAGCGGCCAGACTGGGACGCTGGCCTGAAGAGGCTTACTGAGTAATGGTATGGGCGAACGCGTCATAGACCTCGCTGCTGCTCAGCGCATTGACCTCACGTGACGCCGGTTGCAGCACCTGATAGTTAACCTGCCACGGGTGCCAGCATGCCGGATCGCTGTCGCCAAACAGCGCGACGACCGGCAATCCCAGCGCCGCACCAATGTGCATTGCCCCGCCATCACTGCTCACCAGCCCCTGACACAACGACATTGCTGCAATTAACTGCGGCAGGCTGGTGGTTGCCACCGCCTTGATCGGCAGATGCGGGCAGAGCGCCATAATTTCACGCGCTTTTTCATCATCTCCCGGATGACGCGGATTATCACGGCTACCGGGTGACCAGAGCAGCATTATCTGGCAGGGATGACGCGCCGCGATTTTTTCAGCCAGCCCGGCAAACCGCGCGGCTTCCCACTGCTGGCTCGGCTTGCGGGCGCTGATTTGCAATGCATAGACCGGAACAGCGGGATCAATCGCACAGCTGTCACGCAGGCTGGCCGCGATTGCCGCATCCGGCAGCAGCGTCAGTTTGCCTGGCGCTGTGGCGCTGAGATTGAAAGGCCGCCCCAGGCTAAACAGGGTTTCGCTGATATGACACGGCGACTGGCTGGGTTGCGGCAGCAGATCGGTAATCAGCGGATGGGGATGGCCCAGGGCGATCACTCTGGCAGGACGCACTGTTTTAACCCACTTCAGGCCATGCTGATCCCAGCGGCTTTTTGCCAGAATCACCACATCGTAACGCTGTTTTTTCAGGGTCAGCATCAGCTTCAGTCGCTGTAAGAGACAGGCCAGTCGTCCCTGCCCTGCCTCACGGTGATGCAGTTTAGTGTAATAGAAGAGCTGCCGGATATCGGGATTATGCTGCAACACTGGCGCAGCGTAATTGTTAGTCAGCACGTCGACCTGATGCTGCCCCGACTGCGCCAGCGCACTGATCAGCGGCGTGGTCAGTAAGGTGTCGCCAATATTATCCCGACAAATAATTAAAAACCGCATGTCTGACATCCTCTGCGCAAAGGCTACGCCGTTCTGGCTGAATAAAAGTAAGACTCGCCCGGTTAACGTTCTGAAAACGGTAACGTAACGGTATAGTCAGCAAATTAGTCAGCGCAGTGTCAGATTGGTTCCATAGTTGCGATATTGTTAAAATATGAGGCCAGCACGACAGGCCAGAGACAGGCCTGAATTATTAACCGGATTATTATTTTTACGGCGTCGGCCATGCCGGGCCAGCGTATAGGAAGGAAAAGGCCGCCCATGGCGTAATACTGGTCAGTTAAGATTAGATTTGTAAAGGCTGTCACGGTCAAACGTGCCAGCTTTTTTCCGGGCGAGCGAGCCGCAGTGCGGGCCAGCGCAGGCCGGGGTCGCTCAGGGGCAGGCAATCCGCAGCGCTGAACAGAATGAGTCTGCCAGGAGAGCCCGCAGGACGCGGGCGAAAGGCGGGGCGGCACAGGATGTGCCATCCCCGGCGGTCCGTCAGGCAGGCGAATGAAGTGAAGGAACCGCGCAGCGGCGCGAGGACCGCCAGCCCCTGAGCGGCACCAGACTGCGTTATCACCTGTCGCTTAACTGACTGGCATTACGCCCATGGCGGCCTGAGGTCTCTGGCTTGATGACCGGGATCGGTCAGTCGCCGCGGGTTGTCAGCAGGCTGATAGCCAGCTTCATCACGGGTTCCGGGTTGATTCCGGTAAACATTTGATGAATTTTTTCAGAAATGGCTTCACCAGTCACCGGCTTATTTTCAGCCACGATTTCCATCACCGCCTGTCCAAATAGCAGGCGACATGCCGCAATGGCATCACTTACCGCTTCATCATCCATAATGCTCTCCCTCTGTATCGGCAGAAGCGTACACGTCTGCGGCAACCGGATCATGCGTAACTCTATTTTTTTGTGGTACAGGTTACAAAAATGGATCAGCTGTAAGGAGCAAATAACGTGGCCCGACACATTTAATGCCGGGCGCTTAACTGGTACTGAAAGAGATTAACAGAGGGTCGTTTAACAAATCAGGCGTGACAGGGTGGATGACAGATATGCGTTCACTCACTCTTTTACCGTGGCATCAGACAATTCAATTTGCAGAGAGAGTAAAATGCCAGTCAGCGGGAAATGATTTAGCAGCACTCTCACGGAGTAAATGTCTTAAACAGCACGGTGCGAAAGCAATAAGCGCTTAGATGAGTAATCGCTATAACGATGATCGCGGCAAAGCCTGGATTGTGGTTGCTGCGTGAAGGTGATTTTATAAACCGTTTTGGGGAGATTTTGAGGAAAGAAAGCGGGAAGTAAAAAGCCAACACGATTTTTACATTCGTGTTGGCTGTATGTTACGTAATGCGGATTACATATTTTCGATGATCGCGTCACCAAACTCTGAACATTTCAGCAGTTTAGCGCCATCCATCAGGCGTTCGAAATCGTAAGTCACGGTCTTGTTAGCGATAGCGCCTTCAACACCTTTAACAATCAGGTCAGCCGCTTCGAACCACTCCATGTGACGCAGCATCATTTCTGCGGACAGAATAATTGAACCTGGGTTCACTTTATCCTGACCTGCATACTTAGGTGCTGTACCGTGGGTCGCTTCGAACAGCGCACACTCGTCACCGATGTTGGCGCCTGGTGCGATACCAATACCGCCAACCTGCGCTGCCAGAGCGTCAGAGATGTAGTCACCGTTCAGGTTCATACAGGCGATAACGTCATACTCAGCCGGACGCAGCAGGATCTGTTGCAGGAACGCATCAGCAATCACATCTTTAACGATGATCTCTTTGCCGGTGTTCGGGTTTTTGAATTTCATCCACGGGCCGCCGTCGATCAGTTCGCCGCCGAACTCTTCTTTCACTAACTGGTATCCCCAGTCTTTGAAAGAGCCTTCGGTGAACTTCATGATGTTGCCTTTGTGGACCAGGGTCAGTGAATCACGATCGTTAGTGATGGTGTATTCCACTGCCGCGCGCACCAGACGTTTGGTGCCCGCTTCTGAACACGGCTTAACGCCGATACCGCACTGCTCAGGGAAGCGAATTTTCTTCACGCCCATCTCTTCGCGCAGGAACTTGATCACTTTGTCCGCTTCGGCAGAGCCCGCTTTCCACTCGATACCGGCATAGATATCTTCGGAGTTTTCACGGAAGATCACCATGTCGGTCTCTTCAGGACGTTTAACCGGGCTTGGCGTGCCTTTGTAGTAACGTACCGGACGCAGGCAGACGTAGAGGTCAAGCTCCTGACGCAGGGCCACGTTCAGTGAACGAATACCGCCGCCGACCGGGGTGGTCAGTGGGCCTTTAATGGCCACGCGATATTCTTTAATTAAGTCGAGAGTTTCCTGTGGCAGCCAGACATCCTGGCCGTAGAGTTCAACTGACTTCTCACCGGTGTAAATCTCCATCCAGGAGATCTTACGCTCGCCGTTGTAGGCTTTCTTCACCGCCGCATCGACGACTTTCAGCATGACCGGGGAAACATCAACACCGATACCGTCACCCTCAATGTAAGGAATGACCGGATTGTTTGGCACTGTGAGCTTGCCCTGATTCAGGGTGATTTTCTGACCTTCCGCCGGAACAACTACTTTGCTTTCCATTAACCTCTCCTGGGCGTTTGTTAATGATTTGTAAGATGCGCGTCAATACTACTTGAATATTTCCGCCACGCCAATCACCGCAATTTCACGTTATAATGCGCCGAATGTTTCTGACTGCAAAGCCCATGCGAAAAACTTCTCAACGAATTCACCAGGATAAACGATTCAGCCGCCCGATGCGTGATGCGCGGCGTTCCCCTGCCCGCCCTGCGGCTCCGCGCCGCGTGATTCTGTTTAACAAACCGTTCGACGTGTTACCGCAGTTCACCGATGAAGCGGGCCGCCGAACACTGAAGGATTTTGTCAGCGTCGCAGAGGTTTATGCCGCAGGTCGCCTCGATCGCGACAGCGAAGGATTGATGGTGCTGACCAACGACGGCGCGCTGCAGGCTGCGCTGACTCAGCCCGGCAAACGCACAGGTAAGATCTATTATGTGCAGGTGGAAGGCGAGCCACAGGAGACGGATCTGCAGCCTTTACGGGATGGGGTTAATCTGAAAGATGGGTTGACGCTGCCCGCGGGCGTAGAAAAAGTGGCTGAGCCTGAGTGGCTCTGGCCACGTCAGCCACCTATACGCGAACGTAAAAACATCCCGACGCAGTGGCTGAAAATCACGCTGTATGAAGGCCGTAATCGTCAGGTTCGCCGGATGACCGCCCACATTGGCTTTCCCACATTGCGATTGATCCGGTACGCGATGGGGAGTTATTCGCTCGACGATCTGGCTCCGGGCGCGTGGCGTGAACTCAGCGAAAGTGCTCTCTGAAAACCGGTTTTTTATAACCTCAGGTTAACAATTGCGGAGAAGTGATGTTTAAACCTCATGTTACTGTCGCCTGTCTGGTTCAGGCAGAAGGTGAATTACTGGTAGTGGAAGAGACGATTAACGGTCGCCCCACCTGGAACCAGCCCGCCGGACATCTTGAAGCGGATGAAACTCTGCTGGAAGCCGCAGAGCGCGAACTCTATGAAGAGACCGGCATCGCCACGCCGATGCACTATTTCATCGCGATAAACCAGTGGATCGCACCCGACAGTACGCCTTTTGTGCGTTTTCTGTTTGGCGTGGATCTGGCGGAAAAAGCGCCAACCCAGCCGCAGGACAGCGACATCGATTGCTGCTGGTGGTTGCCGCCAGCGCAGATTCTCACTGCCTCTAACCTGCGTTCGCCGCTGGTCGCGGAAAGCGTACGCCTGTGGCAACAGGGCACGCGCTACCCGCTACATCTGGTCAGCCCGTTCCGGTGGCCGTTTCACGAGGGTGCGCGCCTGCCTTCTGCATGATAGAATGCGCCGCCTGTTTTTTTATCGTAATGCGAGCGTGTCATGTCTGACAACAGCCAGAAAAAAGTGATCGTCGGTATGTCCGGCGGCGTCGATTCTTCCGTTTCCGCCTGGTTACTGCAACAGCAGGGTTACCAGGTTGAAGGCCTGTTCATGAAGAACTGGGAGGAGGACGATGGCGAGGAGTATTGTACCGCCGCGGACGATCTGGCGGATGCGCAAGCGGTGTGCGACAAGCTGGGTATGAAGCTGCACAAAGTTAACTTTGCCGCTGAATACTGGGATAACGTCTTTGAGCATTTCCTCGAAGAGTACAAAGCAGGCCGCACGCCCAACCCCGATATCCTCTGCAACAAAGAGATCAAATTCAAAGCGTTCCTGGAGTTCGCGGCTGAGGATCTCGGCGCAGATTTTATCGCCACCGGTCACTACGTGCGTCGTCAGGACGTGGCTGGCCAGAGCCAGCTGCTACGCGGTCTGGATGGCAACAAAGATCAGAGCTACTTCCTCTATACCCTGAGCCACCAGCAGATCGCCCAAAGTCTGTTCCCGGTTGGCGAGCTGGAAAAACCGGAAGTGCGCCGCATTGCCGAACAGCTCGACCTTATCACCGCGAAGAAGAAAGACTCGACCGGCATCTGCTTTATCGGTGAGCGCAAATTCCGCGACTTCCTGGCGCGCTATCTCCCGGCTCAGCCTGGCGAAATAGAAACCACCGAAGGCCAGATCGTCGGTGAACATCAGGGGCTGATGTACCATACTCTGGGACAGCGTAAAGGCCTGGGTATTGGCGGCCTGAAAGAGAGCAAAGATGATCCCTGGTATGTGGTCGACAAAGATGTGGCGCGTAACCGCCTGATTGTCGCCCAGGGCGGCGATCATCCGCGTCTGATGTCCGTCGGCCTGATTGCGCAGCAGCTGCACTGGGTTGATCGCCAGCCGATTACTGCCCCGCTTCGCTGCACCGTGAAAACCCGCTATCGTCAGACCGATATTCCCTGTGAGATTATCCCACACGGCGACGATCGGATTGAGGTGCGTTTCGACGAGCCGGTTGCAGCGGTGACGCCGGGTCAGTCTGCGGTGTTTTACCTTGGTGAGGTCTGCCTCGGTGGCGGTATTATCGAACAGCGTCTGCCGTTAGTGGCGGAGTAAGCGGGCTCATCCCGCATTGATGACGCGTAAACAGGAGTAACCGTGGCGAAAAATTATCAGGAAATTACGCTGGCGCTGGCGGGCATCTGTCAGTCGGCCCATCTGGTGCAGCAGCTGGCTCAGCAGGGTCACTGCCAGCCGGAGGCGCTGACCGTGTCGCTGCGCAGCGTACTGGACCTCAATCCTGGCTCAACGCTGGCGGTGTTTGGCAACAATGAAGCCAACCTGCGCCTCGGACTTGAAACGCTGATGGCGGTGCTGAACAGCAGCAGTCGTCAGGGTGCAGGTGCAGAGCTGACGCGTTACACCCTGAGCATGATGGTGCTGGAGCGCAAGCTCAGCGCCAGTAAAACGGCCATGGCGACGCTGGCCCAGCGCATCACTCAGCTGGATCGCCAGCTGGCGCATTATGAACTGGAATCAGACACCATTCTCAGCGCGATGGCTGCCATCTATGTGGATGTGATCAGCCCGCTTGGCCCGCGTATTCAGGTCACCGGTTCGCCTGCGGTACTGCAGAATACGCAGGTACAGAGTAAAGTGCGCGCCACCCTGTTAGCCGGTATCCGTGCTGCCGTATTGTGGCAGCAGGTCGGTGGTGGCCGACTGCAACTGATGTTCTCGCGTCAGCGTTTGCTGCGTGAAGCGAAAACCCTCTTATCCCGGCTGCCACTGACTTACTAAGTCGGTGCGGCAAAACACTGCTAAATGATTCAGGAGTTGCACTGATGGAATTATCCTCTCTGACCGCCGTCTCACCTGTCGATGGTCGTTACGGCGATAAAGTCAGCCCGCTGCGTGCGATTTTCAGCGAATTCGGTTTGCTGAAATTCCGCGTTGAGGTTGAAGTTCGCTGGTTACAAAAACTGGCCGCGACCGCAGAGATCAAGGAAGTTCCTGCATTTGATGCCGACGCAAACGCTTTCCTTGATGCGATTGTCGCTGGTTTTTCCGAAGAAGATGCCGCGCGCATCAAAACCATTGAGCGCACCACCAACCACGACGTCAAAGCGGTTGAGTATTTCCTGAAAGAGAAAGTTGCCGACGTCCCTGCCCTGCATGCTGTTTCTGAATTTATCCACTTCGCCTGTACTTCTGAAGATATCAACAACCTGTCGCACGCCCTGATGCTGGAAACAGCCCGTCGTGACGTGATCCTGCCTTACTGGCAGCAGCTGATTACCGCTGTGAAGGATCTTGCCAGCGAATATCGTGACATTCCGCTGCTCTCCCGCACCCACGGCCAGCCGGCTACACCGTCGACGATGGGTAAAGAGATGGCGAACGTCGCTTACCGTCTGGAGCGTCAGTTACGTCAGCTGAAACAGATTGAGGTGCTGGGCAAAATCAACGGCGCTGTAGGGAATTACAACGCCCACATTGCCGCCTATCCCGAAGTGGACTGGCATGCGCTGAGCGAGAACTTCGTCACCTCGCTGGGGATCACCTGGAACCCTTACACCACCCAGATTGAGCCGCACGACTATATTGCCGAAATGTTCGACTGCATCGCCCGCTTTAACACCATCCTGATCGATTTCGATCGCGATATCTGGGGTTATGTGGCGCTGAACCATTTCAAACAGAAGACCATTGCGGGCGAGATTGGCTCGTCGACCATGCCGCACAAAGTGAACCCAATTGACTTCGAAAACTCCGAAGGCAATCTGGGCCTGGCGAACGCGGTAATGCAGCATCTGGCCAGCAAACTGCCGGTCTCACGCTGGCAGCGCGATCTGACCGACTCCACCGTGCTGCGTAACCTCGGTGTGGGCGTCGGTTATGCGCTGATCGCCTATCAGGCGACGCTGAAAGGCATCTCGAAACTGGAAGTGAACCGCGATCGTCTGCTGGATGAACTGGATCACAACTGGGAAGTGCTGGCAGAACCGATCCAGACGGTAATGCGCCGTTACGGCATTGAGAAGCCTTATGAAAAGCTGAAGGAGCTGACGCGCGGTAAACGCGTCGATGCCGCCGGCATGCAGGCCTTTATCGACAGCCTGGCGCTGCCGGAAGAGGAAAAAGTCCGTCTGAAGCAGATGACGCCTGCAAACTATATTGGTCGCGCTATCCAGATGGTTGACGATCTGAAATAATGCCCGCCGCAGACCGGCCCAGTCCGGTCTGCGTTAACATCTTGTTTAATACATTTCGCGTATACTTTCTGCAGGTTGACTCAAACAGAGTGTAAGGAATTTCTATGCGTGTTCTGGTTGTTGAAGACAATGCCCTGCTGCGCCATCATCTCGCCGTCCAGTTACGTGACATGGGCCATCAGGTCGATGCCGCCGAAGACGCCAAAGAAGCTGACTATTTTCTTCGGGAACATCTGCCCGATATCGCGCTGGTGGATCTCGGCCTGCCGGATGAAGATGGTATGTCTCTGATTCGCCGCTGGCGCAGCGATGCTGTGCGCCAGCCGATTCTGGTGCTGACCGCCCGTGAAGGCTGGCAGGCCAAAGTTGAGGCGCTGGAAGCCGGCGCGGATGACTACGTCACCAAACCGTTTCACATTGAAGAAGTCGCGGCACGCCTGCAGGCGCTGATGCGTCGTAACAGCGGACATGCCTCGCAAATCATCGATATGGCCCCGTTTCAGGTTGATCTCTCCCGCCGTGAACTGACGGTCAATGAACAGCCGGTGAAGCTCACGGCCTTTGAGTACACCATTGTCGAAACGCTGATCCGTAACGCGGGCAAAGTGGTGAGCAAAGACTCGCTGATGCTGCAGCTCTATCCTGACGCTGAACTGCGTGAAAGCCACACCATCGACGTTCTTATGGGCCGTCTGCGCAAAAAAATTCTGGCGTTGCATCCTACTGACGTGATCGCCACCGTGCGTGGCCAGGGCTACCGCTTTGATCTCTGACCATGTCCTGGTTTAATCGTTATCGCCCTATTTCGCTGCGCGCCCGCTTTCTGCTGGCCTCCGCAGCGATCGTCCTCTTCCTCTCACTCTCCTACGGCATGGTGGCGGTGATTGGCTATGTGGTCAGTTTCGATAAAAACACCTATCGCGTAATGCGCGGCGAGAGCAACCTGTTCTTTACGCTGGCGCAATGGCATGACAACAAACTCACCATCGCCCAGCCGGAACGGATGACGCTCAACTTCCCGACGCTGGTGTTTATTTACGATGAGCACGGCAAACTGTTGTGGCAACAACGCGACGTGCCAGAGATCCGCAAGAAGATCCGCCGTGAATGGCTGCTGAAGCCTGACTTCTACGAGATTGATACCAGTAACCGTACCAGCATGGTGGCAATGGGCAATAACCTGAATGCTCAACAACGACTCAACGACTGGGACAATGACAGCAACGATACCTTTACCCACTCGGTCGCCGTTAACCGTTACGATGCCACCACGAATCTGCCCGCACTCACCATTGTGGTGGTCGACTCTATCCCGCAGGAGTTGCAGCATTCTGATGTGGTCTGGTCGTGGTTCAGCTATGTGCTGGCAGCCAACCTGATACTGATCATTCCGTTGCTGTGGCTGGCGGCGCACTGGAGTCTGCGGCCGATTGGCGCGCTGACACAGCAGGTGCGCGAACTGGAGACCAGTCAGCGCGAAAATCTGGCGGATAATCCGCCGCAGGAACTGCGCAGTCTGGTGCGTAACCTCAATCTGTTGCTGACCAATGAGCGACAACGCTATACCCGCTATCGCACCACGCTTTCAGACCTGACCCACAGTCTGAAAACGCCGCTGGCCGTGTTGCAGAGCACCCTGCGCTCGCTGCGCAACGGCAAGGAACTGACGGTGGAACAGGCTGAGCCGGTGATGCTGGAGCAGATTAGTCGAATCTCGCAGCAGGTCGGTTATTATCTGCATCGCGCCAGTATGCAGGCCGATCACAATCCGCTGCAGCGCGATCTGCATTCCGTTTCCGGTCTGCTCGACAAGCTCTGCTCAGCCCTGAATAAAGTCTATCAGCGTAAAGGCGTGGCGATTTCGCTGGATATCTCACCGGAGCTGACCTTTGTTGGCGACCAGAATGACTTTATGGAAGTACTGGGCAACGTGCTCGATAACGCCTGCAAGTACTGCCTGGAATTTATCGAAATCAGTGCTTTTCAGAGCGAAAATGCACTCCATCTCTATATTGACGATGATGGTCCGGGCATTCCCGAGAGTAAGCGCGATTTAGTGTTTGTCCGGGGTCAGCGCGCCGATACCCTGCGTCCCGGTCAGGGACTGGGTCTGGCGGTGGTGCGCGATATTCTTGAGCAATATGAGGGCAACGTCATCGCCTCCGGTAGCGCACTCGGCGGAACACGCATGGAAGTGGTCTTTCAGCGCCAGGAAGTCGAACATCGCCGCGAGTAGAAAACCCTCAGGGCTGTTATACTTGCTGGCATTTACAGCCCTAAGCGGAACCCTTTTATGGACTATCAGCTCGATATTAACTGGCCCGATTTTATTCAGCGTTACTGGCAGAAACGCCCGGTAGTGCTGAAGCGTGGTTTTAAAAACTTTGTCGATCCTCTTTCACCGGATGAACTGGCCGGTCTGGCGATGGAAAACGAGGTGGATAGCCGCCTGGTCAGCCATCAGGATGGCAAATGGCAGGTCAGCCACGGCCCGTTCGAGAGCTATGATCATCTGGGTGAAAACAACTGGTCGCTGCTGGTACAGGCGGTCAATCACTGGCATGAAGCCTCTGCCGCACTGATGCGCCCTTTCCGTTTCCTGCCTGACTGGCGTGTTGATGACCTGATGGTGTCGTTTGCCGTGCCTGGCGGCGGCGTCGGTCCCCATTTTGATCAGTATGATGTCTTTATTATTCAGGGTGCTGGTCGCCGTCGCTGGCGCGTCGGTGAAAAGGTGCCGCTGAAGCAGCACTGTCCGCATCCGGATCTGCTGCAGGTTGAGCCATTCGACGCCATCATCGATGAAGAGATGGAGCCGGGTGATATTCTCTATATTCCGCCGGGGTTCCCGCATGAAGGCTACTCGCTGGAAAACGCCCTGAACTACTCCGTGGGTTTCCGTGCCCCCAGCGGACGCGAGTTAATCAGCGGCTTTGCGGATTACGCGCTGGCCAATGAGCTGGGCAGCCTGCGCTTCAGCGATCCGGATGTGCCTGCACGTGATTGCCCGTCGCAGATTCTGCCGCAGGAGATTGAAGGCGTACGTCAGTTGATGCTGGATGTGGTCAATCAGCCGGAGCAGTTCGCTCAGTGGTTTGGCGAATTCATTTCCCAGTCACGTCACGAACTCGATGTCGCGCCACCGGAACCGCCTTACCAGCCTGATGAAATTTATGATGCGCTGCAACAGGGCGATACCCTGAGCCGGTTAGGTGGCCTGCGTGTTCTGACGATTGGTGATGCGGTCTATGTCAACGGTGAGCGGGTTGAGTGTTCACATCCCGATGTGATGGCGGTCCTGGCGCGCCACTATCGCATCACACTGGACGATCTGGGCGATGCGCTGGATGACCCGTCGGTACTGGCGCAGATCGCTGATCTGGTCAATGCCGGTTACTGGTACTTCGGCGACGAATAATCTGAGCTGATACTGAATCAGGCTCTCTTGCCGCCGTGGCAGAGAGCCTTTTTTGTGTCTGCGGGTTTAATTCTTCTTCTGCGCCGCCAGCTCTGACAGCCGCACAATCACTTCCACCGATTTCGCCATGATATTCAGCGAAGCAAACTCATGCTTGCCGTGATAGTTATAGCCACCGGTAAAGATGTTCGGGCAAGGCAGCCCTTTCCACGACAGCGCCGATCCATCCGTACCGCCGCGAATCGGTTTCACTACCGGCTCAATGCCGCAGTCACGCATCGCCTGTAAAGCCAGTTCGATGATGTGCGGGAACGGCTCAACCTTTTCACGCATGTTGCGATAGCTGTTGGTGATCTCGACGGTGACCGAACAGTCCGGGTGCAGGGTTTTGTTGATCTCTGCGGCAATCTGCAGCAGCGTCTGTTTACGCTGTTCAAAACTCTCCGTTTCGAAGTCACGAATGATATAGAGCATCTCGGCGTGTTCAACGCTGCCTTTGATCTGATGCAGATGATAGAAGCCCTGATAGCCGTCAGTATATTGCGGTTTTTCGCTGGCCGGGACCGCGGCATGAAACTGGTTTGCCAGATCCAGCGCATTGACCATCACCCCTTTGGCGGAGCCAGGGTGCACGTTATTACCGACGATTTTGACGGTGGCCGAAGCAGCGTTGAAGTTCTCATATTCGAACTCCCCTAAATCACTGCCATCAATGGTGTAGGCCCAGTCAGCGGCAAAGCCTTCCACATCAAAGTGAGAAGTGCCGCGACCAATCTCTTCATCGGGCGTAAAGGCAACGCGGATCGCACCGTGCGGCGTATCGCTCGCAGCCAGTTGCGCCATCGCCGTCATAATCTCGGCGATACCTGCTTTATCATCCGCGCCCAGCAGGGTTTTGCCATCGGTGGTAATCAGCGTATGCCCAATCAGCTTGTGCAGCACCGGGAACATCACCGGCGAGAGAATTTCGTTGCCGTTACCCAGCGCAATGTCTCCGCCGCGATAATTTTCAATGATCTGCGGATTAACATGTTTCGCCGTAAAGTCTGGCGAGGTATCCATGTGAGAGATGAAACCGATGACTGGCGTCGGCCAGTCAACATTGGCAGGCAGTGTGCCCATGACGCAACAGTGATCGCTTAAGGAGACATCGACAAAACCCAGTGCCAGCAACTCCTCCTGCAGCTGACGCGCCAGCGTCCACTGCCCTTCACTGCTGGGCACCTGGCGCGCCTGCGGCTTAGCCTGTGTCTCAACGGCCACATAACTTAAAAAGCGCTCAAGTAACTGTTCCATATCCCATCCTTTAAAAGTGCCATCCGGTATTATTAACAGACCAGCCGGTTACAACGTTGCGTAAAATCATTCGCAGACAGGTTAGCGCTGTCGATAACCTTTGGGAAAGCAATAAGCCCGAAAAAAACGGCTGATTACGAGATTGTTGCGGCAAACCTCGCAATGTTGATAAACACCGGGCGGCTGAAATCAGTATGACGGGCAAGAAACGGCGAGGCGGCCATAGCCGCCCCTGCTTACTTATAAAGCGCGCGCAGCAGCTTATGCACAAACTCCGGCACCACTTCGCTCGCCAGGCCGTAATGCCGCTCGGCAAATTCGTTGCCCACCTGGCTTGGCTCCAGGTTCAGCTCAACAGTATGCGCGCCCTGCAGTTTGGCTTCATGGACAAAACCCGCGGCCGGATAGACATGGCCTGAGGTGCCGATAGCGATAAAGTAATCGGCCTGTTCCAGCGCCTGATAAATCTGCTCCATGCCCAGCGGCATCTCACCAAACCACACTACGTGTGGCCGCAGCGCCGAAGGGAACTGACAGCAGGTGCAGCGATCGTCCGGCGTGATATCACCGGTCCACTCAATGACCTGACCGCTGGTGACACAGCGCACTTTTAGCAGTTCACCGTGCATATGCAGCACCCGGCTGTTTCCGGCACGTTCATGCAGATTGTCGATGTTTTGCGTGACCAGCAAAAAGTTATCGCCTAATACCTGTTCCAGCTCCGCCAGCGCCAGATGGGCCGCGTTAGGCTGAATCTCTGCCTCCTGCAATTGCTGGCGGCGCGCATTGTAGAAGCGCTGCACCAGTGCAGGATCGCGCTGAAATCCTTCGGGCGTCGCAACATCTTCTACGTGGTGCTCTTCCCACAGGCCGTCAGCGGCTCGGAAGGTCCGGATGCCGGACTCCGCTGAGATGCCTGCGCCGGTCAGCACGACAACATGTGGCTGAGGATGGGCGGCCAGTTCGGCCTGACGATCGCGCTCAAATATGCGCTGGCGAAAGCGCTGATGCACTTTTCTCCGGGTTTTCTTCAGGCGGGCAAGTCGTATGCGGCGACGTGGTGTACGCATAAAATCTCCTGGCGTAGCAGCTGCGGCGAGCCGCTCTAAACAGATTCCGGGTTAACATCACCCGATAGTAACGGTTGCTGAGGGCCGCGCCCAACAGCAAAGGTCTTAAACAGATGCGGCGCGAAAGGATTCGCGCCGCGTTTTTTCACTGACCGCTTAATACCCGAGCCGGGTCAATGCGGCTGGCGCGTCTGGCGGGATACCAGCTCGCCAGCAGGCTCAGCAGAATCGCGGTAATCAATACTGAGAACACATCAATCCAGTGCAGTTCCGACGGCAGGAAATCAATGAAGTAGATATCACCTGCCAGCAGATGATGGCCGGTAACCGACTCCAGCCCGCGCACCAGTGAGGTCAGATTCAGCGCCACCAGCACGCCCGCGATCACGCCGCTGACGCTGCCCAGCAGGCCTGCCAGCAAACCGTACCAGATGAAGATGGCGCGGATCAGCCGGTCTTTGGCACCGAGGGTACGAAGCACCGCAATGTCACTGCTCTTATCCTTCACCGCCATCACCAGCGTTGAGACAATGTTAAAGCAGGCGACGCCAATCACCAGCACCATCGCCAGATACATGATGGCGCGGATCATCTGAATATCGCGGTACATATAGCCGTAGGTGCCAATCCAGCTCTTGATGTAGACGTAGGAACGGGTCGCTTCACCGGCATCCCGCACCAGTTTGACCGCCTGGAACGGGTCGGTCATCTTCAGGGCGATGCCGGACACGCTGTCACCCATCTCCAGATAGTGCTGTGCATCGGCGAGTGGCACCAGCGCCAGGCTGTGATCGAGCATGCCGCTCAGTTGCAGAATACCGCTGACCTGAAGCCGGATACGTTTAGGCTGAAGCAGTTTGTTATCACCATCGTTGTTGGGGATCATGATGGTGATCCAGTCGCCCTGCTTCACGTTCAGCGATTTAGCAATGCCGCCGCCCAGAATGATCTGCTGCTTACCGGCGGCAAAAGAGGACCAGCCGTTATCTGCCACAAACTGTGGCAGGGCACTGAGACGCGGCTCCTGTGCCGGATCAACGCCCTTTACCTGCAGCGCTTCCAGCCGGGCGCCGCTCTCAATCAGGCCGGTGAAGTTCACATAAGGCGCTGCCGCCGCAATGCCGGGCACCTTTTCAATCGGGGCAATCATCGACTGCCAGTGCTGGAACGGCTGATTGACCGCCTCGATCTCGCCGTGCGGCACCACCGCCAGAATGCGGTTGTTCAGCTCACGCTCAAAACCATTCATGGCGCTCAGACCGATAATCAGCACCGCCACGCCCAGCGCAATACCGATGGTGGAGATCACCGAAATCAGCGACACCATGCCGCCACGACGGCGGCCACGGCTAAAGCGCAGGCCCAGCAACAGGGATAACGACGAACCCATTACACCGCTCCTGCCATGGTGAGCTGATCGCTTAACTGACCATCACGCATCTCCATCTGACGCGTCATGCGTTTTGCCAGCATCAGATCGTGGGTCACCACCAGAAACGCGGTGCCCTGACGCACATTCAGTTCGCCCAGTAATTCAAAAATGGCGTCGGCGTTGCGTGCATCGAGGTTACCGGTTGGCTCATCCGCCATCACCAGCCGTGGGCGGTTAACCAGCGCCCGGGCAATCGCCACGCGCTGGCGTTCGCCGCCTGACAGTTCTGAAGGCCGGTGCGCGGCGCGATGGTCCAGCCCGACCGCGGCCAGCATCTCACGGGCGCGATCCTGTGCTTCCGTTTTAGCCGTTTTGCCAATCAGCAGCGGCATCGCCACGTTCTCCAGCGCGCTGAAGTCCGGCAGCAGATGGTGGAACTGATAGATAAAGCCCAGCTCGCGGTTACGCAGCTCCGCTTTGGCCGACGAGGACATGGCATTCAGTGACTGGCCATCAAACACCACGTCGCCCGATGTCGGTGCATCCAGGCCGCCGAGCAGATGCAGCAGCGTACTTTTACCGGAACCGGAGCTGCCGACAATCGCTGTCAGTTCACCGGGCTGGAGGCTGAAAGCCACATTGCGCAGCACATCGGTCTGCACGCTGCCTTCCTGATAGCGTTTGCACAGGTCGCGGCACTGCAACAAAGGAGTGTTACTCATAACGTAAAGCCTCAGCAGGTTGAACGGCGGCAGCGCGCCACGAAGGATAGAGCGTAGACAACAGCGCCACAATCATGGCGCTGAGGGCTATGGTGACCACCTGCCACACATTAATATCAACCGGCAATGCGGCACCATCAAGGAACAGGCCAATCACCGGCATTAAGTTGTTGAGCTGGCTGGCCAGCAAGACACCGAGCAGCGTGCCGAGCAGCGTGCCGATAATCCCGGCGCTGGCACCCTGCACCATAAACACCGCCACTATTTGCCGGCGCGTCAGGCCCTGGGTTTGCAGGATCGCCACTTCGCCCTGCTTCTCCATGATCAGCAGGCCTAACGAGGTGATGATGTTAAAGGCAGCCACGGCGATGATCAGGCTCAGCAGCAGGCCCATCATGTTCTTCTCCATACGCACTGCCTGGAAGAGATCGCCTTTGCGCTCACGCCAGTCTTTCCAGACCAGGCCCGCAGGCAGTGTCTGCTGACTCAGACTGTCGACCGACAGCGGTTTATCCAGCCACAGTCGCCAGCCGGTAATGTTACCGGCCGGATAGCGCATCACGCGCGACGCATCCTGAAGATTGACCAGAATCTGATAACCATCGACTTCGCTGTTAGCGGCATAGGTGCCCGCTACGGTAAACAGACGCTGACTTGGCACGCGTCCCATCGGGGTGAACTGGCTGACCGACGGCACCATCAGACGCAGTTGATCGCCACGTTTTACGCCAAGCTGGGATGCCAGCTGTTCGCCAAGGATGACATTATACTGCCCGGCCTGCAGCACGCTCTGCCGGGTATTGACCAGGAAAGGGGTAAGCGGATCTTTTTCAGCCGGCTCAATGCCCAGCATCACGCCAACGGAGACGCTGTGCGGGCTTTGCAGCACCACATTGGCGGTGGTCAGCGGCGCGATACGGCTGACACCCTGCAGATTCAGGGAGCTGGCGGGTTGCTGTTGTGGATTGAGACTGCCTTTGTCGCTGGTGATCAGCGCCTGAGGCATCAGGCCAAGAATATTGCCTTCGAGTTCACGCTCAAAACCGTTCATCACCGATAACACGGTGACCATCGCCAGCACGCCGAGCGTAATGCCAATCGTTGAGAGCCAGGAGACAAAGCGACCGAAGCGATCCGATGCTCGTCCGCGCATATAACGCAGACCGATAAATAGCGCGACAGGTTGATACATGGAATCCAGTAAGCCGTTGCCTGAAAATAGGTAGTGGGATGATAAAGGAGCGGCTGGCTTTATGAAACCTCTAACCCTCTGAGTCGGCAGCAAAGTTGCATCCGGATGCGTCACTTTGCGCGCCAAAGCAGCGGAATAGCCGATAAAGCCGCCGCTTATTGGCTGATTATTCAGCGTCCAGGGGGGTAGACTACAATCAGTACCATGATCACGGGTGATTTATTGCCGGGCAGTATGAGGTAGCGACCATGTTGAAATTTCCCAAAGGCAGCATCGTTAAACATAAATCCGGGGAGATCAGAGGCGAAATCATCAACGTCTTTGAGCAGGGAAACGCACCAGCCGGCTACTACGTTAAGTGGGACGACGGTAACCTCAGCTATCATCCTGAGCAGGAGTTATCCTGGGCGAATATCGACCGCCCACGCATGCATTACACACAGCAATCCATAAAATAAAATGCCCGTTTAACCCCGTCGCTGCATGGCGACGGCGGTTTTTTCTGATCCCTTGCCAGACTCCGTCTATCCTCTCTTTATCCGCACGATTACCGCTGACGCCCGGTAATGGCTGACCGATCCCCTGGTTCAGCGCGGCGCGGCAGGAAAATTGTGCCGCAGAGGTGATCCCCCTGACATAATATGGAATGATTACGTCCTGGAAAAATGGAGCAACCCCGAGATCCCATGCCCGAACAGACTCGTTATACCCTGCCCGTTAAATCCGGCGATCACCGTCAGCTCGGCCAGCTCATAGGCGCGGCGCACGCGGTGGAGTGTGCCAGCATTACCGAACGAAATGCTGGTCCGGTGTTAATGATTACACCCGATACCCAAACCGCTCTGCGTCTGCTGGATGAAATCCGCCAGTTTACCGATCTGCCGGTGGCGCACCTTGCCGACTGGGAAACGCTGCCCTACGACAGCTTTTCGCCGCATCAGGATATTATCTCCGCCCGCCTGTCGACCCTCTACCAGCTGCCGGTGATGCAGCGCGGTATGCTGATCATGCCGGTCAACACCCTGATGCAGCGCGTCTGCCCGCACAGTTTCCTGCACGGTCATGCGCTGGTGATGAAGCAGGGGCAAAAACTGTCACGCGACCGGCTGCGCGACCAGCTTGAGCAGGCCGGTTATCGCCATGTCGATCAGGTGATGGAGCACGGTGAATACGCCACGCGCGGCGCCCTGCTCGATCTGTTCCCGATGGGCAGCGATCAGCCCTACCGCATCGACTTTTTCGATGATGAGATCGACAGCCTGCGCCTGTTCGACGTCGACAGTCAGCGCACGCTGGAAGCGGTCCCCGAAATTAACCTGCTGCCTGCGCATGAGTTTCCCAGCGACAAAGCCGCCATTGAGCTGTTCCGCAGCCGCTGGCGTGAAACGTTTGATGTGCGCCGTGAGTCGGAGCATGTCTATCAGCAGGTCAGCAAAGGCACGTTGCCAGCGGGCATCGAATACTGGCAGCCGCTGTTTTTTGAGCAGCCGTTACCCAGCCTGTTCAGCTATCTGCCCGACAATACCCTGATTGTGAACTGCGGCGATCTTGAAGGCAGCGCCAGCCGCTTCTGGCAGGATGCCGAGGCGCGCTATGAAAATCGCCGCGTTGATCCGATGCGTCCACTGCTGGAACCGGTCACCCTGTGGCTGCGTCCGGATGCATTAATGGGAGAGCTGAAAGCCTGGCCGCGCATCCAGATGACCAATGAGGTGCTGCCCGCCAAAGCCGCGAATACCAACCTCGGTTATACCCCGCTGCCTGACCTGACCGTTCAGGCGCAGGCAAAAGCGCCGCTGGATCATCTGCGTCAGTTTATTGAGACCTTCAGCGGCACCGTGGTCTTCTCGGTCGAAAGTGAAGGCCGCCGTGAGAGCCTGCAGGATCTGCTGGCCCGGATTAAACTGCGTCCTCAGCCGGTGCACCGCTTCGATGAGACCGGCGAAGAGCGTTTCCGACTGATGATCGGCGCCAGCGAGCGCGGTTTTATTGATACCCAGGGCAACCGGGCGCTGATTTGCGAAAGCGATTTGCTGGGCGAACGCGTCAGCCGTCGCCGTCAGGATACCCGTCGCACTATCAATCCGGACATTCTGATCCGTAACCTGGCGGAGCTGCATCCCGGCCAGCCGGTGGTGCATCTGGAACACGGTGTGGGTCGCTATATCGGCCTCACCACGCTGGAAGCTGGCGGCATTGAGGCGGAATACCTGATGCTCTCTTACGCCAACGACGCCAAACTTTATGTGCCGGTTTCATCGCTGCACCTGATCAGCCGCTACGCAGGCGGTGCCGACGATAATGCACCACTGCACAAACTGGGCAGCGATGCCTGGTCACGCGCACGGCAGAAAGCGGCTGAGAAAGTGCGTGATGTGGCGGCTGAACTGCTGGATATCTATGCTCAGCGCGCCGCCAAAACCGGCTTTGCCTTTAAGCATAATCGCGAGCAGTATCAGCTGTTCTGCGAAAGCTTCCCGTTTGAAACCACCCCGGACCAGGCGCAGGCGATCAACGCGGTGCTGAGTGATATGTGCGAGCCGCTGGCGATGGACCGTCTGGTGTGCGGCGACGTTGGTTTCGGTAAAACCGAAGTAGCCATGCGCGCGGCGTTTCTGGCGATTGAGAACCATAAACAGGTGGCCGTGCTGGTGCCGACCACCCTGCTGGCACAGCAGCATTACGATAACTTCCGCGATCGCTTCGCCAACTGGCCGGTTCGCATTGAGATGCTTTCCCGTTTCCGTACTGCCAAAGAGCAGGCGCAGGTGCTGGAACAGGCCAGCGATGGCAAGATCGACATCTTAATCGGCACCCATAAGCTGCTGATGAGCGATCTCAAATGGCACGATCTCGGTCTGCTGATTGTCGATGAAGAGCACCGTTTCGGCGTGCGTCACAAAGAGCGCATCAAGGCGATGCGCGCCGATGTGGACATTCTGACGCTGACCGCAACACCAATCCCTCGCACCCTGAATATGGCCATGAGCGGCATGCGCGATCTCTCGATTATCGCCACGCCACCTGCCCGCCGTTTAGCGGTGAAAACCTTTGTCCGTGAATTTGACGATCTGGTGATCCGCGAAGCGATCCTGCGTGAGGTTCTGCGTGGCGGGCAGGTCTACTACCTCTACAACGACGTAGAAAATATCGAGAAAGCGGCGCAGCGTCTCAGCGAACTGGTGCCGGAAGCGCGTGTCGCTATTGGCCATGGTCAGATGCGTGAGCGTGATCTGGAACGGGTGATGAACGATTTCCACCATCAGCGTTTTAACGTGCTGGTCTGTACCACCATTATCGAAACCGGTATCGACATACCGACCGCCAATACCATCATCATTGAGCGGGCCGATCACTTTGGCCTGGCGCAGTTGCATCAGCTGCGTGGTCGCGTCGGGCGTTCGCATCATCAGGCTTATGCCTGGCTGTTAACACCGCATCCGAAGTCAATGACCGCCGATGCACATAAGCGGCTGGAGGCGATCGCTTCACTGGAAGATCTGGGAGCCGGTTTTGCCCTGGCAACGCATGACCTGGAGATTCGCGGTGCTGGCGAACTGCTGGGTGATGAGCAGAGCGGACAGATGGAGACGCTGGGCTTCACGCTTTATATGGAGCTGCTGGAGAATGCGGTCGAGGCGCTGAAAGCGGGTCGCGAGCCGTCACTGGAAGATCTCACCAGCAACCAGACCGAGGTGGAGCTGCGGATGCCCGCCCTGCTCCCCGAGACCTTTATCCCGGATGTCAGTACCCGTCTTTCACTCTATAAACGCATCGCCAGCGCGGAGGCTGAAGAGGAGCTGCAGGAGCTGAAGGTTGAGATGATCGATCGCTTTGGTCTGCTGCCCGATCCGGCGCGTAACCTGCTGGATGTGGCGATTATCCGGCTGAAAGCCCGCGCTGTCGGTCTGCGTAAGATCGAAGCCAGCGACAAAGGCGGTTATTTCGATTTTGCGCCGAAGAACAATGTGGATCCGGCATGGCTGATAGGCCTGCTGCAGAAAGAGCCTCAGCAGTGGAAGCTGGATGGGCCGACGCGACTGCGGTTTACCCGTGAGCTATCGGAAAGAAAGGTGCGGCTTGAGTGGGTGCAGGGATTCGTTTCGCAACTGGCTCAACGGCAGGCGTAACACCCTGCCCGTGCGTTGCTGAGCTAACCGGTAAAGCGCCGGTTAGTTTGCCGCAAAAAAAAGGCGCATCCTGAGATGCGCCTTTTTCATTACTGCTGTATTACGTTGTGCTGTGTGGCCGCGTGAGCGGCAAAGCTTTGCCCAATTACGCCTGATCGCCGTTGAGAACCAGCTGACCATTGCGATCCAGTGGAATACGCGTGCCGGGGTCATTTTCCATACGGATTTTACCCTGCTGATCGCCTATTTTATAGGTCACGTCATATCCCAGTTTTTTCTCTTGTTTGTCGTAAACGGTTTTGCAGCGCTGTTCGGTTGTGGTGTAGGTATCCCGATCCTGCAGTCCGCCCTGGACCTGATTACCGGCATAACCACCCGCTACCGCACCTGCTACTGTCGCCACATCTCTGCCGCGACCGCCACCAAACTGGTGACCCAGCACTCCACCTGCCACTGCACCTAATACAGACCCGGCAAGACGGTTTTCATCCTGCACGGCCCGACGGTGGGTCAGAGTGACATTACGGCACTCCTGACGAGGCTGTTTAATGCTCTCTTTGATTGGCGTTGCAGACAGTACCTGAGCATATTGAGGACCGCGATCAAACACGTTCATGCCTGCTACGGCTGCAACACCCAGAGCTGCTGCCACACCAATACCGATACCCGCTAACATTGATTTATTCACAGGAAGTTCCTCCTGAAAAGTGTTACCGCGCAATCCTGCTGCTAAAGCATCCTCGTTAACTGAGGTATAACCGGCGTGCGCGACGCGCCGTGTTTGTTGAGATGAAGTTTTACAGATGGACCGAAAATGCAACATCAGATAAATGGAGGAAATTGGTCACTTTGCTATCAGGACCAGTTTTTAGGAGAGTTCTGAGGTGGGGAACGTTATTAATGATGCTTTTTCGCTAAGGAAATTAAACCAATTAAATCAACGGCATATAATTTTATATGCCTTAAGCAAAGCCTGACTGCCCGTTATGGCAACGGCCTTTCCATCGTCACCCAAAAGTATCATCTTTATGTACCGTTATCGGGAACATTCATTCCTGAAACACTCAGGCTTCAGGAATGAAGAAAAAGGAAACTAATCAAAAATGCTCTCGGATGGGCATACCTTTACCTCGCCCCAGCCCACAATAGTGCCATTGGGGGTAAGGTCTTTGATGGAAACGCTATCGCCTGAATATTCGGACCCTCTGACTACAATATCGTAGTCATGGTTAGCCTGAGGAATAAATTCAACAGTGGCCGATTTTTGAGTGTTCTGATGATACCCAGCCTGTGTCCAGTAGTGAATGACACGAATCATTTGTCCTTGCTTCAGGGTAAATTCATTGATGAAAGCACCCTTGTTTTCAGACGACGCTGGCATACCTATCCGTTTATTACCTGTAACGGGGATGCCCAGAATGGCAAAACCAGAAGTGATACGGCGTTCCAGCATTTTTTTAGCAACCTGAACTCTGTTTTTCATAGAACTGAAGTGCCGTATTGCCCTCTGAACCCACCCGGATTCGGGCCGCATCCTGCCCTTTATAATCATCCAGTGAAGGTCTGAAGCCTGCCGTGCAGCCACTCAATAATAGTGCTATCAATCCGGTGATTAAAATTTTTGCAGCCATTCTTTATTATCCTTAATTTAACTGACACAGACTGGAACTGGTTATTTTATTGGTACTATAACGAGGCGGGTGTTGCGTTACCCATCGTTTATTTTGTGACATAAAAATATTGACCGTATTAATGCACAAAGACTTTATTAATCCTGCTGGAAAAAATAAAATATGGTACCCATATCAGACAACTGATTAAGGCCCGAGCCAGCATATTGATAGCAGGCTGCGTAAGATTTACGTGAAAAACCAAAGCAGGATAAAGCGTGCAAAAACTCGCAAAGATAAGACCGTATAAATAGTACGTTATCATCACGTATCTGGTTTTTACTTTCTTCCTAAAGAAGAACCAGCAAGCCAGCACTGTTACGGGAGCATTAATAATGGACAGCGCTAATAATAAAACACTAAAACTATTAACCACACCTTGTTTCTGATAAGTGTTGGCAATCAACGAAACAATACAAAAATCATTATACAGCATTGTAAAAAAACCAATAATCAAGCCTAAAGCTGGCAGATATAATAAGCCATTAATCCTGCCCTCTTCTTTTTTTTCACAATTATCACAAAAGCCTGATTCTTTATTCTCTTCTGCTTCCTGACATTTAATGCATAACATTCTCGCCCCCTGAAGCTGCAATTGTTTTTCTTTGTTTTAACAAAACTCAAACCGGTTAATTCAGAAGATCGACGTCTTTGGTCAGACAGGATCAGGTACTATTTTAAATGTATCGAAGAACTGCCTGATTCGACCTTTATAAAAAACGGTCCTTTCCAGAGTGCAAAAAAACAACCCTGACCAGATGACCAGGGTTGCGGTTTTTAGCGTTGAATCAGAAACGGTATCCGATGCCGATGTTAAAACCATTAATGGCAACATCTTCGTTATATTTTACGCGAGTACCTTCATAGCCAACACTCACAGAGAGGTTGCTAATAGGATTCACGACAACGCCAGCGCCATAGGCAAAAGAGGTTTTATTTTCGCTGTATTCTTCGGAATAGATACCGGGATAAGTCACGTTCTCATCCACTTTGGTATGGGCAACACCAATTAATCCATAGAAGCTGATGTAGTCATTGATGCGATATGCGGGACCTGCCATCAGTGAGTAATATTTAACTTTGGTTTTTCCATCATATCCGCTAACGTCGCCATAAAAATCTTCTCGCTCAGAAAAACTTTCATCGCCTTTCATGTAGCTGAATGAGCCAATCACACTGAGAGGAGAATTCCATTCATAGCGATACTGAACATTGACACCGCGGATGTTTTTAAAGTCTTCAACTTTACTTTGCGCATAACCAACCGAGACGGTGTGATTATCAGCCAGCGCATTGCTGCCCACGAGCAGACCGCCACACAGTAATGCCAGCATTGTCATTTTAGAGGTCATGTAATTAATTCCTTTTCATAATTTAACATTATTTCCCTGCGCTTAACGCAGGACTTCGTTCCCTGAATCACCAATACCCGACGGACAGGATAGAGTTTTTATCTATCCGCCTGTATCGGACAGGAATTTCATGTAGCGCTCCGCGCCTGATGTTCAGATCGGTCGGAGAGCATCTATTCACACCCGGATTTTTTAAAACTGGCTGGCCTGAGTCAATATGAAACTTAAACGCCAGCCTTATTAAATGGCACTTCGGCCATTTAATTTAGGTTAAGTAAAGAATTTAACCACAGGATTCATCCTGGCGGTTAGTTATCAATCAATTCTTAATGGCATTATTAGACCAAAAAGAATTAGAGGTATCAAGACCGAGTTGCCATAAAAAAGCAAAAACTCCTGAAAACCATTACTGCACATACATCCAGAAAATTATCCTGTCTTATACAATCCATTAACGCAGATTATTAACTGACCTTTATATCCACAACCCGTTAAAAGACTAAGTTACAGTTCTATTTACCCCACCCCTGAAAACAATGAAAGCATTCGGAAAGATAACACCTGTATTTTCCCAAAAAGCGGTACTTTCAAGCTGACTGCCAATACTGCCGCTGGTGGTCTGCTCATGCCCACGCTCTGATGCTCGGTTTTATAGTACGCGTGGTTCTCAATGTTGCTGAAGCCCAGCGTGCCGGTGTTGAGACGGTTCTTATCGGCGGTGGCAGTGGAGTCTATCACCGCACCGTTCTGCCAGGTGTGCTCACGCGCTGTCACGTCGAAACTGTGTCATGTCGCAACCCTTATTACCGGTTTTGGTGGATATATGGGCGTAACCCAGAAGACAGAATACAAGCGGGTTAACGCGGATTTACAGCATGAAAGGCCACCCGTAACAGTTAATACAGAAGGCTACAGGAAGAAAAAATGAACGAAAGCCAGACCGGAGAAAAACTATCTGGTTTTCAGAGACAGCTCGCAATTTATTACTCAGCTTTCAGCGAGTTTACGCGGCAGGAGGTGTATATTTAAACAGGTAAAAACGGAACAGGAAGCACATAACGAGAGATTTTTTAGCGCGGGCTGAAGGTGGTGGAACACCAACAGCCCGCTGACCACAAGCAACTAACAAGGAGTTGATTATGGCTGAGACGCATCATAAGTCAGAAACCCGCACGCCCACAACCGCCGCCAGCGGAACGCAGGCACATTATTACAAAGTGGGATACCGGCCTAATAAGGGCCAGCCGAACCCGCTGCCGCAGCTCACCATCAAAGGCCGCTGGCTGGAAGCACTGGGATTTACGACCGGGCAGAAGATCGAGGTGATCACCGGGCCGGGACAGTTGATCATCCGGCTGGCTGAAGGGTGATCGGCGGGTAAAAATATCCCGGCTCGGAGGCCGGGATATTCTGTTTCAAGACGGGATTTTTGCCAGCAATTCGTTAACTTTATCCGTATCTTCGGGATGTAGGTGAAGATATTTTTCGCAGGCTAAGCGGACATACTGATAACACGTTTCTTCACTTACAATTACAGTATCATCTTCTTCCGGTGGATAACCGTAGGCAAATTCAACACCTTCGAAATGATCCTCTTCATCATAGCTATTCATATCTGGAAAATGGCAATATGCACCATCTTTATTTAATGCACCTTTAATCATTAATAATTCGATAGCCCTTAAAAAATCCCCATCGTTATACATTCGATCGAAGTATGCCTTGACGACCCATACAGGGTCATCATCATGATATGGTTGACCAAATAACTCTTTATTCATCCATAACCTCTACTTTGGATGGAAGTTGTTCACCAAACCGGTATCTTTATTTATATATACACGGAATGCAACACCGCCAGCTGTGGCATCATAAGATTGCTGCCCTTTAGCTATGGCTACTTTGTAGCCTTTAGCAGCAGCTTCCTGACCTAATTGCAACATTTTTTCATCAGTGAAAATATTGGGATCATAAATAGTCTTTTTAAATGGTTCGGCACCATTATTTTTCAAACCAATTATATTACCCTCACGATCTTTAGCAGGTATTTGATATTCTATTTGAGTAATACCCTTTGTTCCTGTCGGAGTTTCACTAACTATCTTCACATTATTTTTTTTCACAGCATCATAAAATGCATTTGCATTATGCGCCCCAGTAATTCCTTTTTTCTGAGTATAACCAGCAAGTTGCGCTAAGTGTTCCGGTTGATCTATTTTAAAACTGATTCCTGAAGGGTAAATATTAGCTTCTTTAACTATCGCGCTGAGTTTGTTAGCCGCTGCCGTTCCCAGGACTGGTGACATCGAAGCTGCAACGATCTTCATTCCGTCATAGGTCGATACATACTGCTCCGCCGTCATCTTATCAACCCTAAGCTGCTCCATGGCATAGTTCACCATTGCATCCTTTACCTGCTGCTGATTCTGCGCATCAACGCTGGTAATATTCAGCAGGTTAACTATCTGCCCGTAGGCATCCGGGTACATGTCGCTGACTTTATTATTGTAGTTTCCGGTCTCATACTCACCTTTGACCGAATAAGCTTCTAACCTTGCCGAAGCACATGCGGGGGTGGCAGCCCGGCCATTACCACAGGCATCCGTCACTTTCTTGTCACGGCTGATGTTTTTCTCACGCAGGTCGTTTATCTTCTGCTGTGCCTGCTCACGCTCTGCCGGGTCGTTGCTCTTGAGTTTTTGCTTCGCTATCTCAAGCTCTGTCTTTTCGTTAACGTGCAGCCAGTTATTCTCAACCGCATTTTTACCCGCCTGCGCGCCCGCCACCGCACCGCCCGTGCTGTCTCCGGCCACGCCGCCCGCAAGGCCCGCCGCCAGCGTCCCCAGCGCGCTGATAGTCTGCCGCTGCTCCTCACTCAGGTCTTCGCGCTTAACTCCCGGATACATCTGCTGCGCAATATATTCGCCCATCGCCGCGCCAGAAGCACCCGCAAGTGCAGGATTACCCGACGCGTATGACGTCACCGCGCCCACTACCGCGTGTGCAATCAGGTTCGCCTGAACATTCACCACCTCTTTGCCGTCCGGGCCTTTCGTGGTCGTCAGCGTATGTATCTGCTCCGCCAGATAAGGTGCGGCCGCCCCGCTCACCACCTGGGCAATGTTGCCGCCCGCCAGCCCCTGTATCGCCGCCGTCGCCGCGCTGATACCCTGCTGCACCGAGCCGCCGGTTCCCATTCCGCCGGCCAGCATCTCCCGGTTGTACAGCGTCTGATAGACCTGTCCGGTGATGTCGGCCGCGGTCGGCTCCTGACCCGGGTTCGCTTTGCGCCACTGCGCTTCGGCGTCCCTCTTCTGGTCCGGCGAGATGTTCTTCATCTTCTCCGTGGCCGCTCTGGTCGCCGCAATCTCGCCCTGCGTCCGCGCAATGTCGCCCGCCTGGCTGCCGATTTCCGCCAGCAGCTGCGCCGTCTCCATCCGCCGCTGCTCTTTCTCCTTATCGAAGATTTTATCCAGCCCCGGATTCGCACCCGCCGCGTCGCGGCTCAGGTCCGCCACGTCCTGCGTCTGCTTCGCCTTATCCCGGATAATGAGGGTGCCGTCGCTCACCGCCGCCTTCGTCACCGACGAGGCGCTGCCGCTGCCGTTCAGCCCCGCCAGCAGGCCGTTCGCCATGTTGCCTTCGAACTGGCTGCCGATGCTGCCGCCTGTGCTCATGCCCACGCTCTGATGCTCGGTTTTATAGTCCGCGTGGTTCTCTATGTTGCTGAAGCCCAGCGTGCCGGTGTCGAGACGGTTCTTATCGGCGGTGGCGGTGGAACTGATGACCGCGCCGTTCAGCTGGGTGTGCGCGCCTGCCGTCACGTCAAAGCCGCCCTTCCCGGCAAAGATGCCGGTCTGCTCGGCCACGCTCTGCCAGTTGCTGTGCATCTTGTCCTGGCTGAGGTTGACGCTTGCGGAGCCGGTCATCGAGCCGAAGGTGAAGCTGCCGCCCGCGCTGGCGTTCTGCTGCTTGCTGTCGTAGCGGTCGCTGTCCTGCTCTGAGGTCAGCGTCAGGTTGCGGCCGGTATCGACCTTCACGCTGTCGCCGCGCACCTGTGCGCCGGTCAGGTTGGTGTCGCGCCCGGCGTTCAGGCTCAGCCCGTTGCCCGCCGTGAGCGTAGTCTCGGTGTGGGTCAGCCCGTTGCCTTTCTCGCGGCCTCTGCCCGCGTTGACGCTGGCTGAAACGCTGATGCCGTAGCCGCCCGACCCGGCGGTCAGGCCGATACCCAGGCTGCCGCCCTTGCTGCTGTTAGTGCTGTCGGTGCGCTCGCTGTTCTGCGCTGAAAGCAGGCTGATGTCATTTTTCGCCGTCAGCCCGAGGTCGCCGCCCGCCTGAAGCTGGCTGCCCTGCACGAGGATGTTGCCCGCGCTGCCCGGCTGTGCGCCGGTGGCGGTGATGGCCAGGTTACCGCCCGCACCCAGCGTACTGCCACTACACCTCTGCATCCTTCTTCTGCTCTGGCGTTATCATTTTCAGCTTATCAGTGGCTGTTTTCGTCGCCGCAATCTGCCCCTGTGTCCTGGCGATGTCCACCGCCTTAACGTCAGGTGTACTTAAGTTTTTGCAGGTTTCTTTTTTGGCCTAAAGCAACAATTTCACAATCAGGTTCGTCATAACGCCCCAATGCAAAAAAAACAACACCATTATTTATCCAGATATTACTCATCCATTCTGTTATCTGCCTCGGTATGGAAGCAGTCATATTTACATTAGTTGATTGGATGGTTGAAAAAAACACCTTCTCGCCGCTATTAATTAAGCTTTCAATTACTCCCAAGCTATTTGATTTAACAGAACCTAAGCCGGAAAGAATCAACCCTTCACTTCCCTTAACTATCACATCTTTTTTTTCCTCAACCCCATTAACTTTAACACCTCTAACATTAAGTAAACCCCAGGTTTTTCTGTGGTTAACAATTGCGCTATCAGGTTGCTCCGCTGATAAAACGACAAATGTGTATATGTCTTCATCGCTAACACCTGCAGAATAACTCTCTACCATTTTTTTCAATAAACCTTCACCAAATTTCTTTAGTGGCGCATTGGGTAATTCCCAGCTCACTGCAGAGATACCCTTGCCGCTTATTGAAAATAAGTTAAAATCTGTAATCTCATTTTTTTCATTTATATCTTCAGCATATCTAATAACAACATCAGTAGTCATAGTGGTTACCTGCAGGATCGTTAAAATGTGAGCCTCGATTTTGAGGATCATCGACTCCAAAGAAATGGCCTCCAGCATCATCTCTTATATAAACTTTTTGCGTACCTCCTCCCGGTTTTTGAACTATAAATTCATATATATAACCTGGTTGAGGATTACCACGCTTGTCTATATTAGGGGATACCTTATTGGGGCTCTGACTCACTGGTATACCAGACTGTCTCTTCGCCTCATTAAAAGCACCTGAGCGACCAGCCCCTTCAGGAGAAAGATTTGCAGGCTTGTCCCCTTCAGCCAGATAAGCCAGATCATCCTTATTCTGCTCAGGGATCGGCGTAACCGTGGTATTGCCTCCCGTATCCGGCATACCATCCGTATTTCCGGTATTGCTGGATCCCTGCTCACCAGACTGATCCGGCGTGATCAGCGGAGTTCCCTTATTCTCATCCTGCGCCGGATTGACCAGCTTACCACCCGTCAAATCATCATTAACCGGTACGGTTTCAGTTTTGCTGCCTGCTCCGTTCGTGTGCTGCTGTGCCGTAACCACAGCCATTATCACACAGCTGGTATTCGCCAGGCAGGTCGCGTCCAGCCCTGCTTTTACCTTTTTGGTCAGCGCCAGTGCCGCCTGTTCATTTGCGCCGCCCTGGCCCGCTTCGGCCACTGCCGCCGCATCCAGCAACGATTTAGCCTGCATCATCTGCAACATGCCCATGCTGACCATATTGTTGCTGATTTCGTTCTGGCCCGCCTGCGCTCCGGCTACCGTGTCCGCCGTAGTCTCTCCAGCCAGACCACCTGCAAGACCCGCCGCAACCGTTCCCAGCGCAACCAGCGTCTGTTTCTGCTGTTCGCTAAGCTGACTGACCGGCACGTCACCGTACAGAACATTTTTGATGGCTTCACCCATCGCGGCGGTGGTAGCCGCGCCCGCCGCACCTGCTGCCGCTGAATTACCCTGTGCGGCAGCTATAACTCCGGCTACCGCAGCATGTGCCATTATACGACTGGCCTCATCCGGCGCTTTCTGCTTAATCAGTTCTGCAAGGTAAGGGGCCGAACCGCCAGCCAGAGCGGCTTTCAAATCGCCCCCCGCCAGGCCCTGTATCGCCGCCGTCGCCGCGCTGATACCCTGCTGCACCGAACCGCCGGTTCCCATTCCGCCGGCCAGCATCTCCCGGTTGTACAGCGTCTGATAGACCTGTCCGGTGATGTCGGCCGCGGTCGGCTCCTGACCCGGGTTCGCTTTGCGCCACTGCGCTTCGGCGTCCCTCTTCTGGTCCGGCGAGATGTTCTTCATCTTCTCCGTGGCCGCTCTGGTCGCCGCAATCTCGCCCTGCGTCCGCGCAATGTCGCCCGCCTGGCTGCCGATTTCCGCCAGCAGCTGCGCCGTCTCCATCCGCCGCTGCTCTTTCTCCTTATCGAAGATTTTATCCAGCCCCGGATTCGCACCCGCCGCGTCGCGGCTCAGGTCCGCCACGTCCTGCGTCTGCTTCGCCTTATCCCGGATAATGAGGGTGCCGTCGCTCACCGCCGCCTTCGTCACCGACGAGGCGCTGCCGCTGCCGTTCAGCCCCGCCAGCAGGCCGTTCGCCATGTTGCCTTCGAACTGGCTGCCGATGCTGCCGCCTGTGCTCATGCCCACGCTCTGATGCTCGGTTTTATAGTCCGCGTGGTTCTCTATGTTGCTGAAGCCCAGCGTGCCGGTGTCGAGACGGTTCTTATCGGCGGTGGCGGTGGAACTGATGACCGCGCCGTTCAGCTGGGTGTGCGCGCCTGCCGTCACGTCAAAGCCGCCCTTCCCGGCAAAGATGCCGGTCTGCTCGGCCACGCTCTGCCAGTTGCTGTGCATCTTGTCCTGGCTGAGGTTGACGCTTGCGGAGCCGGTCATCGAGCCGAAGGTGAAGCTGCCGCCCGCGCTGGCGTTCTGCTGCTTGCTGTCGTAGCGGTCGCTGTCCTGCTCTGAGGTCAGCGTCAGGTTGCGGCCGGTATCGACCTTCACGCTGTCGCCGCGCACCTGTGCGCCGGTCAGGTTGGTGTCGCGCCCGGCGTTCAGGCTCAGCCCGTTGCCCGCCGTGAGCGTAGTCTCGGTGTGGGTCAGCCCGTTGCCTTTCTCGCGGCCTCTGCCCGCGTTGACGCTGGCTGAAACGCTGATGCCGTAGCCGCCCGACCCGGCGGTCAGGCCGATACCCAGGCTGCCGCCCTTGCTGCTGTTAGTGCTGTCGGTGCGCTCGCTGTTCTGCGCTGAAAGCAGGCTGATGTCATTTTTCGCCGTCAGCCCGAGGTCGCCGCCCGCCTGAAGCTGGCTGCCCTGCACGAGGATGTTGCCCGCGCTGCCCGGCTGTGCGCCGGTGGCGGTGATGGCCAGGTTACCGCCCGCGCCCAGCGTACTGCCCTGCGCTTCACGGCTTTCGGTGCGGGTCTCGCTTTTCGACGACTGGCTGCCGTAAGAAAGACTGATGCCGATCGAGTTGGTGGAGCCTTCTTCATAACCTTTGTCGCCCGGCTTCAGGCCTGCGGCGGTGTTTCTGGCGTTCGCCGCGTCGGTCTGCGCGCCGTCCATCTGGTAAGCCTGCGCGGCCTGGGCCGCCGTCAGCGCCGCTTTGGTGCCCTGCAACGCCTTCAGCCGGTCATCGCCGCTCTCATCGGCGGTGCGGGCGGTCTGCACTGCCGTGTTCAGCGCCGCGCCCACGGTGCCGGACAGCGCCAGCGTCAGCCCGCTCTGCTTCTGCTCGGTTTTCGTCAGTGCGGTGTGGCTGTTTTCGGCCGCACTGAGGGTCACGTCGCTGCCGCTCAGGGAGAGATCTTTACCGGCGATTACGTCGCTGCCGTGCACGTTAAGCTGGTTACCGGCGCTGAGGGTGACGCTGCCGTCGCTGCTCCCCACCGTGCTGCCGCGGCTGAGTATGCCGCTGGCGTCGGTGCTGCTCTTCTGCATCGCCTGACCCACGGTGAAACCGATGCCGCCAGTGCCCATCAGGCCCGATTTTTTCTCCTCGCGCTGATGCACTTCATCACGCGTTTCTGTGGCGGTCGTGATGCTGAGATCGCGGCCGGCGGTCAGGGCAACATCCTGCGTACCGGCGACGTTGCTGCCGGTCACGGCAATGTCGCGGCCCGCCTGAAGCCGGACGCTGTCGCCGCTCAGCGTGGTACTGAGCGCCTCGCTGCTGTGCAGTTCGTCGTGGGTCTCCAGACTGCTGCCCGACAACAGCCCTTTGCTCGACTGCCTGCTGTGTTCGGTGAGATCGGTACGGCTGTTGCCCGCGCTGAGCACGATGTCGCGTCCGGCGCTGGCGGTCAGTGCCCCGCCCGCCGTGACGTCCGCTGCCGTAGCGCGGATATCCTGTCCGGCACTCAGCTGCAGCGCGCCGCCGGCGGTGATGCGTGACCCGGCATCGCTCTGCTGTGACAGGTGACGGTAGTTGCTGCTGTTCCAGCTGTCATTTTCAGTGTGCTGCGTGCTGAGGGTGCCGAGCGTCAGGTCATTGCCCGCCTGAATCTTCGTGGTGCTCTTCTCTCCGGCGTTGCCGATATCGCTGGCGGCCAGGGTGATGTTGTTCAGCGCACTCAGCGTCAGCGCACCGTCGGTGCCCTGCACGTAGATACCGGCCGGACGATCTATCCAGCGGTCGGTGCCGTCGCCGCGCAGCGTTGACTGGCTGGTAATATCCCGTCCGGCCAGCAGCGACACCTGCTTATCACCGCTGATGACGCCGCCCAGGTTAGTGATATCCTGACGGGCGGTGAGACTGACCGTGTTGCCGCTGATGTAGCCGCTGTTGGTCAGCGACTGCGCCGTCAGCTGCGTCACGTCGCGGCCCTTAATGGTCCCGCTATTAGTGATATCGTTGCGGGCATTCAGCGCCACGCTACCGCCCCCGATCAACGCGCCGTCGCCGGTTAAGTCACCCTCTTTCACCTTCGCATAAACCTGTGGTACCAGTACGGTCTGCTGTGTGCCATCCGGCAGCGTCACGGTCTGATTCACCAGCCAGACGATATCGCTGGTGAGCAGCGCCATCTGCGCCGGGGTCAGCGCCACACCGAGTTCCAGGTCGTAGGCTTTGCCGAAGGCTACCCCATTATTCATCAGTCCGCGATACTGATCTTCATCACTGCCGTAGCCGCTGATATAGCGGTTGCCGGTCAGCTGGATAATCTGATCGCGCACCAGTCGCTGCTCGTAATAACCATCGCCCAGCCGCTTCAGGATCCGGCTGCTGTCGGTGGTCAGAGCGTTCTGCATATAGTCGCTGCTGAGCCACTGCTTCTGATTAACAAAGCGCGGATCGGTCTCGACCAGGTAATGGCTGTCACTGCCAGGTTGCAGCTGGTACAGGCTGTTATCCGGCAGCCGAATGTCAGGTGAGACGGCGCGGATCACCGGCGTAATCGTCTGTCCATCGACGACCGTTGCTGGCAGTGTCAGCGAGAATTGTTGCCCGGCAGGTAACAGCAGCGGCCGGTCTTTGAGGCTGCCGAGCTTGTCCAGCGTCAGCGCACTGTCATAGCGTAATCCGGCTGGCAGTAACGCACTGCCGCTATCCGTGGCACTCAGCGCAACCGCCGCAACCGCCTGCTGGAGAGCAGGTGTGCCGATGCGGTCAGCCTGCGCGGTGACGCCCTGCTGCTGGCGGTTGCCGGTCTGATAGCCATTCCCCTGCGGCGCGGCATTCGCCTGCCAGCTCAGCGTCTGCAGATCGATGGTTTCCGTCATGGGCGCCGGGCGGGAGTTTTTCTTATCTTTGCCCTGCGACGTTTTGGTTCCACCCAGTTTCTTTTTCTTCTTCTTCGCGTACCAGCGAACCGATTTCCCGTCGTCCGTGGTAACGCGCGTTCCTTTTGTCGCCTGATTATTCAGCTCGCCTATCTGACCGCCGAGCACAGCACCCGCGACAATCTGGCTGTCGCGGTTGTTAAGACGGCCGGCGCTAAAGGTCATGTTACCGCCCGACAGAATCTTGCCCGGATCGCTCTCCAGAATCTGGGTTTCTTTCACTATCCGCCGGTAGTCATACTCATAAAACTCGCTGCCGCTGGTGCCATCCGGCATTTTTGCCGTGTGCACGCCATATTTGTTTTTTTTGCTGGTATCCACGTCGGCCCAGTCAAAACGATCGGTGTGGCCTTTTAGCACCGCGTCGTGATGCTGGCTATCTTCGGTCGTAACGACCTGCGTGGTCAGGTGGCGGTTGGTATTGTTGATTTCCGCCATGCTGATCGTGGCATCCTGCCCGGCCTCAATTGTTGCCCCGTCATTGTTGAGCTGCTGCCCCTGTCCGGTGGCCTGATTATTCGTATCCAGCTGGCCGCCAATGTGCAGATCGCCATCACTGTAGATCAGCGCATGGTCGCGGTTGTTCAGCGTGCCAGCCGCAATATCCAGTCGCTGCCGCGCCGCAATCACCGCCGCTTTGCCCGCTTCGCTGAGGTTGTTGAGCAGCGTAGCCGCAATGGCAATGTGATCGCCATAGATACGGCCGGTGCCGCTGTTATTCAGGACGCCCGCCACCAGGTGTGTCAGTCCGCCGTCAATCAGACCGCGATTGTTCAGGGTGTCGGCTGCCGTAATTTCGGTCTGCCCGCCGCTGATCTCGCCATTTGCCTGATTACTGATATTTTGCGCGGTAAGGAATAGCGCCTGCTGAGCAGCGAGGGTGCCATCGTTGGTCACGTTTCCGCCCGCCGTCAGGCGCAGCGTGCCGTTAGCTTTGACCTCTGAGAGGTTATGGAAATCACCTGCCAGCGTGATGCCAAGATTCCCCTGCGACAACACCTGTCCGTCGCCACTCAGGGAAGCTGCGTTGATCTGCGCCTTTTTATCAGCAATCAGCGTGCCCTGCTGATTGTTGATGGCGAGCGCCTGCCCCTGGGCTGCGTCCTGAATAATCAGCGTATCCGCTGACGAGATCAGCCCGCTGACGTTATCCAGTGCCTGTTGTACGGTAAGCGCCAGCCTCTGTTTTGCGCGCAGAGCACCCTGACTGTTGTCCAGCGTGCCGGTTTCGATGGTTAAACTGCCCGCTTCAATGCCTTTACCGCTCTGTCGTGTATCGCGGTTGATCAGCGATGGCGTGGTGATCGTCATCTGCTGGCCGCCCTGAATCATCCCGCTACGGTTATCCAGCTGCTGGCTCAGCGACAGGGTGCCGTTGCCGACGCTTTGCACCACCCCGTCATTGTTGTTCAACTGACCCGCCATCAGCGATAGCGTACCTGCCGAAAGGAGTTTGCCCGCCTGATTAAGCAGCGCATTTTGTCCCGCATTGAGCGTCAGATCGGTGCCACCCTGGATCTGTCCCTGCTGGTTATCCAGCGCGCCACTTTCAATATTGAGGTTACCGGCACCGGCAATAAGTCCGCGCTGGTTAGTCAGCGTCTGACCTGCCGTGGTGAGGGTGATATCCCCCGCCGACTGCAGTTTACCGTCACTGTTGTTCAGCGCCTGACCGTTGAAAGTCAGCCCGCCATTGCCTGCGACCTGCCCCTGGCTGTTGTTCAGTTCACTGGCGCTGAGTGATGCCTGCTGTCCCGCTGCAATGAAACCCGTCTGGTTATCAATTGCCCCGCTGCGCAGATCCAGACTGTTGAGGGCAACGATACCGCGCTGGTCACCACTGTCGCGATTGATCAGGGCGTGACCCTGAGTGTCCAGCGTCATGTCGCTGCCAGCCTGTAACAGGCCACCCTGGTTTTGCAGCTCCCCGCTGGTGAGATCGAGCCGCCCTTTGCCGCCCGTCAGCGTGCCGGACTGGTTGTTGATATCGCCCGTCACAACCTGCGCGCCGCTATGACCGGTGATGAAGCCGCGCAGATTATCCAATGCGCCGCTGTAGAGCTTCAGCATGCCCGCACTGAACAGGCCGCCTGCGGCTCCGCTCTCACGATTGATCAGGCTGTTGCCGTGGGTGTCCAGTTGCAGATCGCCACCCGACTCAATCCTGCCTGCCCGGTTGTTGAGGAGTCCGCTATCCAGTTGCAGGATGCCTTTAGCACCCAGTTGACCCTGTTGGTGGTCGAAGGTCTGCTGATGAGTATCGATGCGAATATTCTGTCCCAGCATCACCCCGCTACGGCCATCAATCTGGCCGCTGGAGAGCAGCAGATCGCCGCCTGCAACAATGCCACCGCGTTCGCCACTGTCGCGGTTATTCAGTTCGCCGCCCTGGGTGTTGACGGACAGCGCCTCACCCGACTGAAGCAGGCCGCGCTGGTTATCCACGCTGCTGCTTTCCAGCGTTAATCCATGATCGGCATTAATAATCCCATCAACGTTGTTCAGTCCACCGCTGGTGAGCCGCATAGCGCCCGCCGAGACCAGCGAGCCCGTGCTGTTATCAAGATCACCACTGCTGATATGCAGATTAGCCCCCGCAATAACGCCGCCTGATGCCGCATTATTCAGCGCCTCTCCGTGCGTATTAAGCTGCATATCACCGCCGGACTGCAGTCGCCCGCCGCTGTTATCCAGCGCGCCACTGCTCAGCAATAGTTCGCCGCTGGCGCTGAGCAGAGCAGACCTGAAATCAGCGGCCTGGCCCTGCGTATCGATCACCAGGTTTTGTCCCTGAATGACGCCGTGATCACCGGCTAACTTTCCGGTTGAGAGTTGCAGATCGCCGCGTGCCACAATGCCGCCGCGATCGCCGCTGGCGCTGTTGTTCAGCTGCGCGCCGTGAGTATCCAGTGAGAGCGCCTGACCCGATTGTAATAAGCCTCGCTGATTGTCGAGCGCGCCGGTCTTCAGCGTCAGCGCCCCATCAGACATCAGTGTGCCGTCAATGTTGGTCAGCAGGCCGCTGCTGATGCTGGCCGCCGAGGCAGCGGCGATAACGCCGTTCTGGTTATCCAGGTCGCCACTGTTAAGGGCAAGTGCGCCACCGCTGATTATTCCTGCTTTACCGCTGTCACGGTTAATCAGCGCCTGTCCGTGGGTATCAAGTGTCAGATCGCCGCCTGACTGGATCAGACCGCTGTGATTGTCCGTTGTCCCGCTGGAAATGCTGAGATCGGTACGGGCGACCAGGTTACCGCCAGTATTGTTCAGTTCACCCTGCTGCGTGTCGATGGTCACGCCGCGGCCGAGCAGGGTTCCTCGCTTATTATCCAGCGCCTGACTGCGCAAAGTGACCTGCTGACCCGCTTCGATGCGACCCTGGGTGTTATCAATAGCCTCGCGGGTCTTCAGCGTAGCGTCACCGCCAGTTGAAGCAATCAGGCCCTGCTGATTATTCAGGCTTGCGCTGGTGAGTTGCAGATTGTGACTGGCCTGCAGCGCACCCTGCGCGTTCGTCAGGGTCTCCTGAACATCCAGTTGCAGATCGCCGCTGCCCGCAGCCAGCAGCGTGCCACCGCTGTTATCCAGGCTACCTGAGGCAAGATTCAGATTACCGCCGCTCTCAATCCGCCCATCGCGGTTGTCTGTGTCACCCGAAACCGCGATTGTCATCTCGCCAGCGCCACGCTGCGACAGCAGACCCTGACGGTGATCCAGCGTGCCCGCCTTCAGCGTCAGCGCCTCTGCCTGGGTGTGTGCCTGTGAGAGATCGAGCCTGTCGCCGCTGAGCGTTAACGCACCCGCTGACAGCAGATTGCCCTGATTGCCCTCCAGCCGGGTCGCATTAAGGTTCAGCGCGCCATTATTGCCCGCCAGTTGCACGGTGCCGCCCTGATTATCCAGCCATGGCGTATCCAGCTGCAGTGAGTCACCGTTACCTGCGATGAGCCCGCTGCGGTTTTCAATATGCTCTGCCTGCAGCCGGGTATCGCCTTCATTGCTCAGCGTGCCCTGATTGTTAAGCAACGAACCCGTGGTAATCGTCAGGGCTTCGCGGTTTTGCTGCCGCAGCAGGCCGCGATTGTTACTGACGTTTTGTGCCGCGACAGCGAGGCTGCCCGCCGCCAGTTTGCCATCATCATTGTTAAGCGCCGTCGCAGCCTGAATCCCGAGTGTACGGCCCGCCACCGTGGCGCCCTGGGTGCTGATATCCGCCTGCGTAGAGGTCAGCGCGATGGCATCTGCTGAGGTCTGGCTTCCGGCGAGATCGACCCGGCTGCCCCGCGCCTGAATCTGGTCGTGCGCCAGGTTTTTACCCCGCGCCTTAAGCTCACCCTGGCTGGTCAGCAGCAAATTACCAGGCTGGCTCAGCGTCTCATTGCCGCCAACGCCTGCCGCCAGCGTACTTTCAGCGGTGCTCTCAATGGTGCTGGCGGAGAGCGTCGCGTTACGGCCTGCGCTCACCAGCCCACTGTTGCGCAGCGTGCCGCTGGAGGCCAGCGTGACATCCTGCTGTGACACGATGTTGCCGCGGTTCTCCTGGTCGCCATTGCTGGCTATCTGCAGCGCGGCCTGACTTTGCAGCGTGCCGCTGTTCTCCAGTCTGCCATCCACGGTCAGGTGCAGTTCACCGGCGCTGGCTCCCAGTTCACCGGCATTACGCACGCCAACGCCCTTTTCAGTGCCGGTCAGGGTGATTTTATGGGCATACATGCCGCCAATAGCTGCGACGTCGAGCGCAAACTCAGGCCGTGTCGTCCCATTATCCGCTTTCACCGTAGTGACGGTACCTTTGGTCGCAACCTGGTTCCTGCCTGTGACCACATTGAGTTCGCGGGCATGAACTTTTGCGTTAACCGCTACCGACTGCGCAATGATCTGGGTGTAGTCAGCATCGCTGTCATTCAGGCCCTGACCTTCGATATTGATTCGGCCGCCATTAACATCGAAGCCTTTTAGCTGGCCGTTTTCAATCAGCGCCTGTCCGGTGGTCAGCGTATTGCGGCTGGCGTTAATAAATCCGCAGCCGTTACAGGTAATGCCTGACGGGTTTGCAATGACTACCGCAGCCCGTTTACCGGCTACTTCGATAAACCCGTTAAGCTGGCTTGGATTACGGCTGTTGACTTCGTTGAGGATAACCGTCGCTTCCTGCTTTGACAGCCAGGGGTTAGCCGCTACCATGCCACCCAGTTGAGTAGCCGTGTTCTGATGGCTGTTGTTCAGGATTGCGCCGCGCGCGTCAACGTCGAGCTGGCTGTACTGATTGCGGGAAACACCCTGGCTATTGGGCGTCTGAATGTTGATTTGCGGCAGACCATTTGCGGTGGCCATGACGGTAGGCTGCTGGCTGCCCGGCGCGCTGCTGTCTGCCACAATGTTGGCCTGCACCGGCAGACTGACCACGCCCGCTGCCAGCCAGAGTGCAAAGCTGAGCGGTGAGATCCGCACCCTCGCCTCTGCATATGAGGTGCGCTTCGGGCTTCGGGCAACACGTGAATAGCCGCTACGGGTGATGTCAGACACCACCATTAACATGCCGCGAACCCGGTTGAAGATAAGGCGATAGCAGAGTTTATTCATAATGCGCACAGTCCATTGTCAGCAATATCGATAAAAGGTTTAGTAGTTCCAGTTCACGCTGAAACCATAGGTGACAGGATCGGTTTTGAAGCCGTCCGGTTTCGACAGAGGAATCCCGGCAAAAAAGTCGTAGCTCAGGCTGGCGGGCGTGATCGCGCCGCGCAATCCGATGACGCCGCCCGCCAGATGTCGTCCCAGAGGTCCACCCTGGGAGGCGCTGTTGCCGCCCACCTCGCCATAGTCGGCACCCAGGTAAAGCTCCTGAGTGGGCAGCGGCGTCTGCCAGGCCAGCGTGTTCTGAACGCTCCAGCCGCGACTGGCACTGAGGGTGCGTTCGCCATCAAAACCACGCACGGTCCAGCGGTTGCCAATCGCGAACTCATCCTGCGGTGTCAGCGGGGTGTTGCTCATCTGGCGACGATATTGGATGTTGTAACTTAAGCGCTGATTCCCCAGCGCGAACGGCGTGGTGAGACCCGCCTGCCAGGTCAGGATTTTAGAAAGCGCGGTGGCATAGGTAGAGTCCTGATATGACTCCTCCCAGGCGGGCAGCGCACCGAACCAGCGTGTACCACGCTGATAGCTGACACCGGCGTCCAGCGTCGCCGGACCGATGTAGTGCCGGTGTGACAGGCCGAGTCGCCATGCACTGGTACGGCGCTGCTGGCTGCTGATTTCGGTGTCGTTGATGAAGTTGCGCGACTCTTTAACCAGCACATCGGCGCTGACGGTGGTTTTGGCGGCGGCATTGCGGTAGATCACCCGGCTGGCCTGCACATCCAGCGAGCGACTCTTTCCGGCGTAGAGAAAATCGCGGCTGTAACCGGCGACTGTCTGATGGTAGTCGTAGTCGCTGGCGGTAAGGCCAAACAACCAGTAGCCGACAGGCACCGAGTAATGTCCCGACAGGCTTTTGCTGCTTTTTCTGCCAGCAAATCCCAGGTCGCGACTGGCGGTCAGGTAGAAGAGATCGCTGAGGGAGGTCGGGTTATCCAGCGCCAGCATAATCCCGCTCTGATAGCGCCCGGTACTTTCGGTGCCGGAATCATCCAGCCATGCGCCGAGTCGCCAGAAACGGCGCTGCGTGCGTTCAATCACGATGTCACTTTCACCCGGATTGAGGCCAGGACGGAGCGCCATATGCGCCTCTACTGTCGGCAGACGCTGCAGGTTTTCCAGCCCCTGTTCAATATCCCGTAAATCCAGCAGATTGCCTGCATGGGCGGGTAATGTCGGCCACAGGCTGACATAGCGGGATGATGAGGGTGACAGTTCCACACTGCGGATTTTGCCAGGCACTATCAGAAGTTGCAGCACGCCCTGGCGCAGATCCTGCTGCGGAGCCAGCACGCGCGTAGTGACCCAGCCATGATTGATCAGCCGGTTTTGCAGCGTGCTCATTAACTGGCTGATGCCTTTTACGCCGAGACAACGACCATTGGCCTGACTGGCCAGACGCTGCAGAGGCACCCAGTGCGGCAGCGCCTCCTGCCCGGACAGACTGACCTGCTGAATAACAAAACAGGGTGTTTCCTGCGGGAACGTCAGGTGGGAAGGTGCCGGAACCGTTTCTGAGAGACGCACATCAGGCACCTGTGGCATCAGCCGTTGCTGACGCGCTTTTTGTTGCTCCTGCTGATGCTGTAATTGCTCATCACCCGGTGCCGCCTGCACAGTGCAAACTGGCAGGGTGGTAATCAGCAGAGCGCAAAGCAGAGGTGCCAGCGTTGTTAAAACTCCATTTTTTTGGGGCTGCATAACCGATCCATGTGGTTAAGTTGTAACAAAATGTATATGACTGCCTTCCTGCGCACATTATGCCGCTGGAATCGAAAACCACAAGAAAAATTGCAGAAAAACTTACACTAAACTTACAAAAGTTAGTGGGACGGGCCATTTAAAAAAGTACCAGTAATTACCCGTATCTCAGGGGTTATTGAGTCTGACGAATCGCCGGGATTAGCTAAAGGCGCAGAGACGGATATTTTTAGCCAATGAATAACAAGGAATTAGCCATTCGTTCAGCGCGTCAGAGACCAGATTAGTAGCCGCGCTAATGACGGAGCTGAAGTAGCCGAACTCGTTACCTGAAAAGTTTTCTGGCTATAGCAAATATTTTTTCGGTTATTCTCTTTTTATGAATGGTACGCATTTCAGGCATCACCCTGATACTACTCTGCCATTCTCATAAAATTTTACTTTAGTCAAAATTATGAATGCATTTTGCTTTAGTCGATATCGCACTCTCCTGCGCCAGCGTCTGTTTCAGGGGCTTCTCCAGGACATAAAAAAAGCCCCCTCATAAAGGAGGAGGCTTAACATTAATTAGCCAGCGTTATTGCTGTTGCTTAGTGCAGCTTCAGCCGGGGACGAATAACCCGGTTAATACTGCCGACCAGCATCATCAGACCGGTTTTGAAATAGCCATGCAGGGCGATCTGGTGCATACGGTAAAGCGAGATATAGACAAAGCGCGCGATGCGCCCTTCCACCATCATTGAGCCGCGCATCAGGTTGCCCATCAGGCTGCCGACCGTACTGAAGCGGGAGAGCGATACCAGCGAGCCATGATCTTTATAGACATAGGCTTTTAGCGGTTTACCGTCACGCTGCGCCAGAATGTTGTCCATGGCGCGTGAGGCCATCTGATGCGCTGACTGGGCGCGCGGTGGTACAAAACCGCCGCCCGGCAAGGCGCAGGAGGCGCAGTCGCCAATCGCGTAGATGTCATCGTCCAGCGTGGTTTGCAGCGTCTCTTTGACCACCAGCTGATTGATGCGGTTGGTTTCCAGTCCGCCAATCTCTTTCAGGAAGTCGGGTGCTTTAATCCCAGCCGCCCAGACCATCAGATCGGCTTCGATAAATTCACCGCCTTTGGTATTCAGGCCATTACGCTCGGCGCTGGTGACCATGGTCTGCGTCAGCACGCGAACGCCCAGCTTGGTCAGCTCCTGATGTGCCGCAGCAGAGATGCGTGGTGGCAGTGCAGGCAGGATACGTTCACCCGCTTCAACCAGTGTCACATTCAGCGCTTCGCGTCCCAGGCCTTTGAAGCCGTAGCTGTGCAGCTGTTTCACCGCGTTGTGCAATTCAGCTGACAGCTCAACGCCTGTTGCCCCGCCGCCCACGATGGCGATGTTAACTTTCTCGACCCGGCCTTCGCTGGCGGAGAATTTCAGGAACAGGTTGAGCATTTCGTTATGGAAACGACGCGCCTGATGCGGATTATCCAGGAAGATGCAGTGATCTTTGACGCCCGGCGTACCGAAATCATTCGAGGTGCTGCCCAGCGCCATCACCAGCTGGTCGTAGGCCACTTCACGCTGTGGCACCAGCACTTCGCCCTGCGCATTCAGCACTTCGGCCAGGCGGATCACTTTTCGGGTGCGATCGATATCGGTAAGCGAACCCAGCTGGAACTCAAAACCGTGATTGCGGGCATGAGCCAGATAGCTCAATGCATCAATGCCTTCGTCCATTGAGCCGGTCGCCACTTCGTGCAGTAGCGGCTTCCACAAATGACTGTGGTTACGATCAACCAGGATAATCTCGGCCTTCTTTTTTCGGCCCAGTTTATGGCCCAGCTGCGTGGCCATTTCCAGGCCGCCCGCTCCCCCTCCGACAATAACAATTTTCTTAACAGACGTAGTCAACAAAGACCCCCTCAAATTGTGAACCAAAAGTTAACCAAAGGTTAAATTAAACCTTAAGAAACATAGGGTTGGCGAAGTTAAAATCGCAATCTGCTGGGAGGATAGCATGGCGGGAAGAGGAGAACATAAGAATATTGATATACATCAAAGCGGGAAAATAAAACTCAGATAATTACGTAATAAAAACAGGCACCTTGCGGTGCCTTTGCTGCTTAACCTAATGTTTTAAAAGCTTTTATCCGCTTAAGATGTGGGGATATATTTTTGAATTTGTGCCCTTCCGTCTCATCCCAGACAATTTCATAAAACGGATGCAGCTGGTCAGCAATGTGCTGGCTGTCGAGCGCCTCATCGTGACGGGAGAGAATAGCCAGACAGCGGTCACGATTACGCTCGCGAAAATCGCTGACGCACTTCGTTGCGATATCCTGATACTCCTCCGGCCGGTCGATCTTCCCTTCCATGTTCGCCTGCGGCGAGAGGTTGGGATTAAAAATCACCTGCCGGATGCCGCACAGAAATCCAATGCGCTCTGACCAGAAGCCGCCCAGTCCGACGCCGCAAATCAGCGGCCGGTCGTCGTCAGAAAGCGTCAGCATCTTATCGGTCTCTTTTAGCAGAAACTGCATGTCATGTTTGGGATGGCGGGTGCTGTAACTGATCAACCTGACGTCAGGATCGATAAATTGCAGTTGCAGCACTTTTTCGTGATTGCCCGGACTGTTGGAATCAAAACCGTGCAGATAGATGATCATGATAATCCTCAAGGTAGTGATAGCGCCGGGCAGTCACTGCTTACCACGACGCCTTATGAGCCAGCCAGCGTTCCTGAAGCGCACTCAGTTGCTGAGCATTATTTTTCCAGCGATGCGTTCCCCGCAGTTCATCGCGGGTAAACCTGCCCTGATGATACAGCTGTGTAACCCGCTCTGACCCGACCGGGATCAGGTTATCCAGTACACTGATGGCGCCCTGACGCTGATTGCAGACCAGAATCATGTCACAGCCCGCGGAAAGAGACTGCTGCGCCCGCTCAGGATAGCTGCCCATCACCGCTGCGCCCTCCATCGACAGATCGTCGGAGAAAATAATACCGTCAAAGCCCAGTTGCTCACGCAGCACGGTTTTAAGCCAGTATGGCGAACCACTGGCGGGCAGCGGATCAACTTCGGAGTAGATGACGTGTGCGGGCATGATGGCGTCCAGTGCCTGTTCGGTAATCAGCTTGCTGAAGATTGCCATGTCATGCTCACGCAGCGTCTTTTCGTCCCGCGGATCGCGTGGGGTCTCTTTATGCGAATCCGCACTCACCGCACCGTGACCCGGAAAATGTTTGCCCGTAGTCTTCATGCCCGCCTCGTGCATCCCGGCAATAAAGCGGCGGGCGACGTCAAGGGCGATGGCCGGATCGGCATGGAAAGAACGGTCGCCAATCGCGGCGCTGATATGACCAATATCGAGTACCGGCGCAAAGCTGATATCGATATCCATGGCGATCATCTCGGCCGCCATTTGCCATCCCGCCTGTTGCGCCAGTTCACCGCCGGTATCCAGGTCGTGCAACGCAGCAAAAGATTGCATGGCAGGCAGTTGGGTGAAGCCGTCACGGAAACGCTGCACGCGACCGCCCTCCTGATCCACCGCCACTACCAGCCGGGTGTGAGAGGCGGCGCGGATCTGCCGCACCAGTTCTGCCAGCTGAGCGGGATCATGATAATTTCGGGCAAATAAAATTAAACCGCCCACCAGCGGATGCTGCAGGATGTCGCGCTCTTCGCCATCCAGTTCATAACCCTCGACGTCAAGCATCAGGGGGCCGGGTAAATCTGATCTCATATCGTGAATCCTGTAGCGAAACGCACCTGCGTAACGCGATTAAATCTGTTCCCAGCTCTGTCGAGCCAGCTGTTGTAATGTGTCGTCGTCACGCTGACCGGCACGGAGCTGATACCAGCTGGCCATCAGCAACTGCAGCCAGGGCTGCCAGCGTCTGACCTGATGCACCAGCGCGGTAAGCGGCAGCTGCATCGCCGCGGCATACTCAGCCAGCCAGTCGGCATGATGCTGCGGATCGCTGGCACAGACAGCCGCCAGCTCCAGCGCCACGTCGCCATCGGCGGCATACTCCCAGTCGATCAGACGCAGACCTTCGGGACCATGTATGACATTTCCGGCATGCAGATCCATGTGCAGCGGAGCCAGCCTCAGCGGGTGAGGTTCACCCTGCTGCGTCAGACGCCTCAGCGCCCGCAACCAGCGGTGATGCCGCTGTGGAGTGAGCTGCCAGTAGCGCCATAACAGCGGCAACAACTGCAGACGATAGCCGGTCAGCGGCTGCTGATGCAGCTGCTGTAGCAGTGCCACGATCTGTGGACGCTGCTGGCTGAAACGGTGTTCATCCAGCGCTTCGCCTGCGCACCAGGTCAGGATAATCCCCTGACGATGGCCCGCCACGGGCTGCGGTGCCACTCCGCTGGCTTGCAGTTTGCGTAACAGACGGAATTCGCGCTGCCGATCCACAAACGGAATAACAGGTTGCGGTGCCGCCCGCGCGACAAAGGTTCCGCGCGGGCTGACAATCTTCTGGCTGTGTCCGGTCAGACCGGCAAGCGAGGTAAAGGATATCTTTTCTGGTTCGCCGGTGACCTGCTGAATCATCCGCTGGAAAGCGGGATTAATTCTGTGCAATGCCGTTGCCGGACCAGATGATTTCGCCTGTCTGAACCAGCATCAGTTGCATTTGCAGCGTCGGCGCTTTGACATCGCCACGCGCGTTGCTGTAGAGCACATACTGAGCGTTAACGTTACGCGCCAGGCCAATCGCTTTACTGCGCGAGTTCAGGCTGTCATCCGGCGATAATCCCAGCGTCTGCTTGGCCTGCGCCAGTTGGTCAGCAGAAACCAGGGTGAATTTGCCGTTGTTATTCAGCGCATTCTGGATAGCTGCCGTCGCTTTCTCGCTTTGCAGCGCACCGTTGGTGCTGTTTTTAACCCGATCAACCAGCAACACGCTGCCCGGCTCGGCGCTGGCGGCCTGCAACATCTGCGCCACCAGCGGCTGAACGCTGGCATCCCAGTTGATAGTGACCAGTTTCGGTGGCTGCGGCACAGGCTGCGGTTGCGGCACCGGTTCAGGTTGTGGAACGGGCTGCACCGGCTCCACAGGCTGGGTCGGTTCAACCGGTGCAGGCTGCTGCTGTTTCACCACACAGCCGGTCAGAATGAGCGCCATCAGGAGCGCTCCGGTACGATTAACACTGCGTATCACGTAGAAAATCCTTAAAGATAGAGATAAAGACGAACCTTGCTGGCCGTCAGGTTACCCAGTTGCGAAGTGGCGATAATGCTGCCCTGCGCCGGAACGGTAACGGTCTGCGCCGGTTCCTGCGGGGTGATTTCCAGCCCTTTGTCGTCATACCAGTAGTAACGATAGTGCACAACAACCGGTGTTTCGCGCTGATTATAGAGCACGCTGGTGGCACGCTTCAGTCCATCGTTCTCATCCAGCGTCGGTTCATCGGTAATGATCCCTGCCGACAACACAGAGGACTCCATCACCAGCGACTGTGACGTATTGATCATCGGTTTATCACTGCTGCAGGCCGTCAGGCAGAGCAGGATCGGCAGGCCAGTCAGCCAGGATCGCATAGCACGCTTCCGTTATCAGGTCAGTTAGAGAGCATCGGTCCCAGCGGTTCACCGCCCAGCAGATGCATATGAATGTGATAAACCTCCTGACCACCATGTTGATTGCAGTTCACAATCAGACGATAACCATTTTGATCGATACCTTCCTGACGGGCGATTTTCGCCGCGGTAGTAAACATACGTCCCAGCGCATGCTCATGCGCCGCTTCCGCCTCGTTGACCGTTGGGATCAGCACATTCGGCACGATTAAAATATGGGTCGGCGCTTTGGGCGAAATGTCGCGGAAGGCAGTGACCAGCTCATCCTGATAAACCACATCAGCGGGGATTTCGCGGCGGATAATTTTACTAAAAATGGTTTCTTCTGCCATGGTGCAATTCCTTTAGCCTGAGTCTTAATCAATCAGTATGCGGGAGAAATTTGTTTTCTTTCAACCTCAGGACCACTTTTCTTGCATTGTTCGCCTGCCTTTGCAGCAGCACCCTCTCTCCGTAACCCGCACGCTGTTCAGAATGCTAACAACGCCCCTGCCACACCAGAAAATGAAACGCTGTTTTATAAATTAGAATTTCGCCACCCTTTTCTTTGTATGACTGCCACTTCAGCGCCAGCACTTGCCAAATTGCGAAGGTTTAGCCGACCCGTCAGTTCTACTTTGCTAACCAGTCCGGGTGAGATGACCGGCGTCACCAGGGATAAACCGCCATAAACATCAAGGAGCATCAGACATGCGCTCACGTAAAATTGGTCTTGGCCACTATCTGGCCTACGGTTCCGGAGATTTTCTTGGAGCAGGCACCACGGCGCTGACCGCCGCCTGGTTGCTCTATTTTTACACCACCTTTTGTGGGTTAACCCCGATTCAGGCCACGCTGATCTTTGCCGCTGCCCGCGTGCTGGATGCGATAGTCAGTCCGCTGATGGGCTTTCTGACCGATAACTTCGGTTCGACCTGGCTGGGCAAACGCTTTGGCCGCCGCAAATTCTTTATCCTGCTCGGCATACCCTCTGTATTCAGTTATAGCCTGATGTGGCTCAGCGACATGAGTTTCTGGTGGTATCTCTGCACGTATCTGCTGTTTGATATCGTCTACACCATGATCCTGGTGCCGTATGAAACGCTGGTGCCGGAAATGACCGACGATTTCAAACAGAAAACCCGCTTCTCCGGTGCCCGCATCGGCCTGGCACAGCTGTCGGCCATTCTGGCTGCCTTTTTACCCGGTATTTTGCTGGGTATGCTGGGCAAAGATAATCCTCTCTCCTTCTTCTACGCCAGCCTGGTGTTTTCGGTAATCTGCGCGCTGGTGCTGACGCTGGTGTGGTGTTTTACCTGGGAGCGTCACCCCGATGACTTTTCCGCCGAGTCACGCCGTGCAGAACAGGAAAAGCAGCAGCTGACGCTGATGCAGAATCTCAAGCGGCTCTATGTCGAGCTGGCTTCAACCTTACGCATCCGCATCTTCCGCCAGCACCTTGGCATGTACCTCGGCGGCTATATCGCCCAGGATGTGTTTAACGCCGTCTTTACCTGGTATGTGGTATTTGTGCTGATGCAGAGCGCTCAGGTCGCCTCCAGCCTGATGGGCACCATGGCGGTGCTGCAGTTTATTGCCGTGATGGCGATGATTCCGCTCTGCATCCGCATGGGACCCGCGCCCGCCTACCGTCTGGTGGCTGTGCTGTTTGGCCTTGCGGCGCTCTCCTACGCTGGATTGTGGTATGCCGGAATGAACGACAACATGTCACTGCTGTTGGTGATCTCTGCCCTGGCAGGCCTGGGACGTGGCGGCATCAACTATGTGCCGTGGAACACCTATACCTATATCGCCGATGTGGATGAGGTGATCACCGGACAGCGCCGTGAAGGGATTTTTGCCGGCATCATGACCCTGACGCGTAAAGCGTCGCAGGCTGGCGCAGTTATGCTGGTCGGTATCGTGCTGCAGCTCTCCGGCTTTGTTTCTGGCCAGGCGACCCAGGTACCCGGCGTCAGCCACACTATTCTGGCGATTCTCAGCATTGGCACTGTGGCCGTACTGGCCTGCGGCTTTATCGTGTCACTGCGCTTTAAGCTTAATCTGCAGACCCACACTGTGCTGCGCCAGGAGACGCTGAAGATGCGCGACGCGGGCCGCATCGTGCCGGAAAGCATCACGCCGGAAGCACGCGGAATTGTAGAAACGCTGGCTGGCATGCCTTACGAAAACCTCTGGGGCAACAACAACATTGGCTTCCTTAATCGTAATAAGCCAGCGCCGGAAAAATTGTCCGCACATCCCACTTTAAACCCTTCTTTAAACCCGACCTTAAAACGACAGGAATAAACCATGACTGTATTTCCCGTTAAACACAGCAAATTATTGTGCCAGCCCGAGCATCTGTTGCCACGCAGCGAACTGGTACAGCTGATTCAAAAGCTGACACAGAATCTGGTTAACATCACCGATGAGACAGGCGAATTTTTATTACGGCTGGACGATGGCCGGGTGATTGATACCAAAGGCTGGGCGGGTTGGGAATGGACACACGGCATCGGTCTGTATGGCATGCTGCACTACTATCAGCAGACCGGTGACCAGCAGACGCTGGCCATTATTGATGAGTGGTTTACGCAGCGTCTGGCGGAAGGCACGCCGACCAAAAATGTGAATACCGTTTGTCCTTTTCTGACGCTGGCCTACCGTTACGAAGAGACCGGGAACCCGGCCTGGGTGCCGGTGCTGGAGCGCTGGGCAGAATGGGTTATGTATGAGATGCCGCGTACCGAACAGGGCGGCCTGCAGCACATTGTCTATAACAACGAAAACCCGCAGCAGCTCTGGGACGATACGCTGATGATGAGCGTGATGGCGCTGGCTAAAATTGGCCAGTTGCTGAAGCGCGATGAGTGGATTGAAGAAGCGAGTTATCAGTTCCTGCTGCACACCCAGTATTTGATGGATCGCAAAACCGGCTTATGGTTCCACGGCTGGAACTTTGACGGCCGCCATAACTTTGCTGATGCACGCTGGGCGCGCGGTAACAGCTGGGTGACGATTGTCATTCCCGACTTCCTGGAGATGATGAACTGGCCTGAGCATCACGCTACCCGCCGTTTTCTGCAGCAGGTGCTGGAGACCCAGGTTAAAGCGCTCAGGGAGTGTCAGCACAGCAGCGGATTGTGGCACACCCTGCTTGATGATCCGCACAGCTACCCGGAAGCCTCCGCCACCGCCGGGTTTGCCTATGGCATTCTGAAAGGGGTTCGCAAGCGTTATCTGCCCGTGGAGTATCGTGAGGTGGCAGAAAAAGCGTTGCGCGGCGTGATTGCCAATATTGATGACGATGGCGAGTTAAAACAGGTCTCCTTTGGAACCGCAATGGGCAAGGATCTGGATTACTACCGCACGGTTCCTCTAACCTCGATGCCCTACGGCCAGGCGATGGCCCTGCTCTGCCTGACAGAGTATCTGCGCGTTTACCTCTGAATCCCGGCCAAAAAAAAGCCCCGCTAAGCGGGGCTTTTTCATCGCTGTAAATCATTACATGCTGCGGATGTAATCATCCATATCGGTTTTCAGGTTATCGGATTTAGTCCCGAAAATCGCCTGCACACCGGAACCGGCAACCACCACGCCACGGGCGCCGAGGTTTTTCAGTTCAGTCTGATCCACTTTCGCCACATCGGCGACGCTGACACGTAAACGGGTGATACAGGCATCCAGGTTGGTGATGTTCTCTTTACCACCAAACGCCGCCACCAGTTTGCCCGCCATCTCTGTACCGGTCGCGGTAGATTGCTCGCTGCTGCTGCTCTCTTCACGGCCAGGTGTTTTCAGATCCAGCTTCGCGATCAGTACACGGAATATGGTGTAGTAAACCAGACCATAGATGATACCAACAATCGGGAACAGCCAGATTTTACTGCTGTTGCCGCTCAGGACGATAAAGTCGATCAGACCGTGAGAGAAGCTGGTGCCATCACGCATCCCAAGCAGGATACAGATTGGGAATGCCAGACCCGCCAGCAGCGCATGGATCACATACAGGATTGGTGCCACGAACATGAATGAGAATTCAATCGGTTCGGTGATACCGGTCAGGAATGCGGTCAGCGCGGCGGAGATCATGATACCGCCCACTTTGGCGCGATTTTCAGGCTTCGCTGAATGCCAGATAGCAATCGCTGCCGCTGGCAGACCGTACATTTTGAACAGGAAGCCGCCAGAGAGTTTACCTGCGGTCGGGTCACCCGCCATATAGCGCGGGATATCACCGTGGAACACCTGACCTGCCGCATTGGTGTATTCACCGATCTGCATCTGGAAAGGAACGTTCCAGATGTGATGCAGACCAAATGGCACCAACGCGCGTTCAATTACGCCATAAATACCAAAGGCGACAACCGGGTTTTGATAGGCTGCCCACTGTGAGAACTCCTGAATCGCGGAACCTATCGGTGGCCAGATAAAGGAGAGCAGTACGCCGAGAATGATAGCTGCCAGACCGGAAATAATCGGCACAAAACGCTTACCGGCAAAGAAGCCCAGATATTCTGGCAGCTTGATGCGGTAGAAGCGATTAAACATGTACGCGGCAATAGAGCCGGCGATAATACCGCCCAGTACCCCGGTGTCGGCGAGGTGTTTAGCCTCGATCTCCGCCGCAGGCAGATGCAGCACCAGCGGGGCAACCACCGCCATGGTTTTCACCATGATGCCATAGGCAACAACCGCTGCCAGCGCCGAAACGCCGTCATTATTGGTAAAGCCCAGCGCCACACCGATAGCGAAAATCAGCGGCATGTTGGCGAACACCGATCCACCCGCTTCTGCCATCACATGCGAAACCACTGCAGGTAACCAGCTGAAATTGGCTGAACCGACCCCTAACAAAATACCGGCAATCGGCAGAACCGATACCGGCAGCATCAGCGATTTACCGACCTTTTGAAGGTTGGCAAAAGCATTTTTGAACATAGCGTGAAGCTCCTGAGTAAGAGTGCATATTTGCGCAGTGCGCGTGGCAAAGAGGGAGGATTCTTTGCCGGGCTGGCGGTGACCGCCTTTTGATTTATTACGAAGGGTAAAATAATTCCCGATTTGTTACTTTGACGGGTATCACGTTTCGACAATCACAAGGGCGCACTTTACGAAATTTCTTACTGATCCGCACCAGTAATCGGCGATAAAAAGCTGACCCTGTCTGAAAAAACAGGGTCATATACGCAGGTTACAGATTAATTACAGAGGCTGAAATAATAGCTGATCAGGCGCCCAGCTGGCTCATCGGGATATGAAACAGCGTTGAGAAGTTTTGGGTTGTTGTGGCTGCCAGCGTTTCTAAATCCACCCCTTTTAGTACAGACAGATATTCGGCAACATCGCGCGTATAAGCGGGCTGATTCTCTTTACCACGGAAAGGCACCGGGGCCAGATAAGGCGAATCCGTTTCCACCAGCATCCGATCCAGCGGCACATAGCGTGCGGCTTCACGTAACTGCTCGGCATTGCGGAATGTGACGATGCCGGAAAAAGAGATGTAGAAGCCCATATCCAGCAGTTTTGCTGCGGTGGGCTGATCCTCAGTGAAGCAGTGCAGCACGCCGCCGCAACGTTCAACCTGCTCTTCACGCAGAATCGCCAGCGTATCTTCGCGGGCATCACGGGTGTGAACAATGATCGGTTTGTTCAGCGCAATACCGGTACGGATATGTTCCCGGAACGAGCGCTGCTGCTGATCTTTTGTTTCTGGCTGATAGTGATAATCCAGCCCGGTTTCCCCCAGAGCCACCACCTGAGGATCGGCAGAGAGCCGACGAAACTCCTCAACATCATAGGCCTCTTCCTGATTCAGCGGATGCACACCGCAGGAGAGCGCTATATTTTTCCGTTCGCCGACCAGACTTTTAAGGGTATGAAAACCCGGCAGCGTGGTGGCGATTGCCAGCATAAATTTCACATCACGCGCCGCCGCTTTGGCGATCACATCATCCAGGTCACGATGGTTCTTTTCATAGTTCAGGCCATCAAGATGGCAATGGGAATCCACAATAAACATAATTACTCTCAGATAGGTTTAGCCGACAAGCGCGGGCTTCTGTTTGTCCGCCCAGCTCAGAAGCTGATCGGTCAGCAATAATTCGCGATTCACCGATGCCACATGCAGTAGCTGCTCGCGACAGCGCATCCAATCCTGGAGGCTGCTATTGAGCGCGCTGGCAGAAAAGTATCCGGCCAGCAACTGCACCACATCCTGACGATCGATATTACTCAGCCACTGACCTGCATGTTGCTGCCACTTCATTGCATCCAGCAGCAAAGAGAGCAGCCAGCCGATACGCGCTGCCGCGTCGTCGGCGTTCAGCGCAGGCAGCAGTTGCAGGATGTCCTGCTGCAACGCAGCGGACAGCGCATCGCAGAGCTTCTGCCGGGCCTGCCACGGTCCGTTTTCCAGCAGGCTCAGCGCCGCACCGGGTGCACCTGCGCTCAGACGCAGAGCCGCCAGCAGCATCTGTTCGTCGTGCGAAGCGTGCTTCTTCAGCCAGAGCAGGCTTTGTCCTTCGTCCGGCGGCGTCAGATGCAGCGCCATGCAGCGGCTGCGCAGCGTGGCCAGCAGTCGCGAGGGATCGCGGCTGCTGAGGAAGAACCAGCTGTTGGCTGGCGGCTCTTCCAGCGTTTTCAGCAAGGCGTTAGCCGCCGCTTCCGAAAGCTGCGCGGCATCCGGCAGCCAGACCACTTTCGCGCCGCCCTGCTGACCAAAGTGGTACATTTTTTCCGTTACCTGCCGCACCGCGTCGATGCCCAGGGTACTTTTGCCCTTCTCCGCCTCAAGCCGATACCAGTCAGGATGGGTATTGGCCTGCATCAGTTGGCAACCGTGACACTGCCCGCAACTTTTCAGGCCATCCCGCTGCTGGCACATCAGCCAGCGGCTCATCCCCCAGACCAGCGCCTCATCGCCCATACCTGCCATCGCCTGGATCAACAACGCATGGTGAGCGCGATTCTCCTGATGCTGGCCAATTACCTGGCGATAAGGCTGATTCAGCCACGGGTACCAGTTCATCACGCCTGCTCCGCCAGCCAGCCATCCAGCGCCGACTGAAGTGACGCTGTCACATCACCCAGTGATTGTGTAGCATCGATGGTGATGATGGTGGGGTCCTCCGCTGCCAGCGCCAGATAGCGGGCGCGGGTGCGTTCAAAGAAACGCAATGACTCCTGCTCAATGCGATCCAGCTCACCGCGCGCACGGGCGCGCTGCAGACCGATGTCGGGTGTCACATCAAGATAGAGCGTGAGATCGGGGCGGAAATCGCCTAACACGGTATCGCGCAGCGTCTGCATCAGACCGGCGTCAAGTCCACGTCCGCCCCCCTGATAAGCCTGAGAAGAGAGATCATGACGGTCGCCGATCACCCAGGCACCGCGCGCCATCGCCGGTTTAATGACCGTTTCCACCAGCTGAACCCGCGCCGCATAGAGCATCAGCAGTTCCGCTTTATCTGTAACCTGCTCGCCCTCAATACCCTGCTTAACCAGCACCCGCAGCTGTTCTGCCAGCGGCGTACCGCCTGGCTCACGGGTAAAGACCAGATCGTGAATGCCCCGGGCACGCAGCGTGGCGACGATGGCGTCACGCGCGGTGGTTTTACCGGCGCCTTCCAGGCCTTCAATGACGATAAACTTACTGTTCATTTTTTTCCTTTAGCGTCTGCCGGTAAACCTGCACCGCCTTGTTATGGCTGGCAAGATTAGTCGTAAAGGTATGGCCGCCCTTGCCGTCCGCAACAAAGTAGAGATAGTTGGTTTTCTCGGGATGGGCCGCTGCCTGCAGAGAGGCTTTACCCGGCATGGCGATCGGACCCGGCGGCAGACCGTTAATGATATAGGTATTGTAAGCGCTGGCCGTCTCAAGATCTTTGCGGGTCAGCGTCCCGTTATAGCTGTCACCCATGCCATAGATGACGGTGGGATCGGTCTGTAACCGCATACCGGTGCGCAGGCGATTGATAAACACCGAGGCTACGCGCGCGCGCTCTTCGCTGACGCCGGTCTCTTTCTCAATGATTGAGGCCATGGTCACCAGATCCTGCGGGGTTTTATAAGGCAGATTATCCGCCCGTCCCTGCCACACCTCAGCAATGTTTTTTTTCATCCGATCATGAGCGCGCTGTAGCAGCGCCATATCGGTGGTGTTAGCCGTGTAAAGCCAGGTATCCGGGAAGAAGTTGCCCTCCAGCTGCTCAGGCTCCACTTTTAGTGCGCTGGCAAGGGTGGCGAACTGATCATCTTTCAGGGTATGCCGGATATAAGGCGCTTTGCGCAGCTCACTCAGCCACTCTTTCAGCCGCTGGCCTTCCACGAACCGCACCGGGAACTGCGCCTCTTTACCGCTGGCCAGCAGCTGTAACAGCGAGCGCACCGTCATGGTCGGCTCAAGGCGATAGGTACCCGCCTTGAAGGTAGCCAGTTCAGGTTCCAGACGCAGCAGCGCGCCAAACCAGATACTGTGCGGAATAATCTTCTGCTCTTCCAGCTGCGCTTCAAGTGCGACCCGGCCCGTGCCGGCAGGCAGCGTGTAGATCGTTTCCTGCTGCAGGGTTAACGGGGTAGCCGCAAACCGCTTAACCTGCCAGTAACTCAGCACAGCCGCGAGACCCACGATCGCCAGCAGGCTGACGACGATTTTTTTGCTTCGAATCATGATGCATCCATTATCTTTTCACAGCTTGCGCGCAACTGATTAAACAGCGAACGCTCAGTAAACTCTACCGCTTCTATCTGTCGGACCGGCAGGACCGGCATCAGCGCGTTACATATCACCACTTCATCGGCGGCCAGCAGCTGCGCCGGTTCGCTTTTTATTACCTGGCAAGCCTGGCCTGCGGCAGCAAGTTGCGCCATCAGACTTCGCCGCATAATGCCATCCACACCCGACGCTGACAGATCAGGCGTGAAAATTTGCGAGCCCTGACGCCAGAATAAATTGGCCGCACAGCATTCCACCACCCAACCTTCAGTGTCAAGCACCAGCGCCTCGTCGGCGTCTGTCTGGTCAAGATGAGCTCTGATCATCACCTGCTCCAGACGATTAAGGTGCTTGATACCGGCAAACTGTGGATTACGTGCCAGACGGACCGGGCTGAGCCGGAGTGACACGCCACGCTGCTGTAAATCGGCGTAGTGTTGCGGCCAGGGCGCCAGCGAGACAATTCGCGTGGGTTCACCACAGCCGCGCCGGCTGTAGCCCCGTCCGCCGCTGCCGGCGCTGATAATCACTTTTAGCACCGCCTGGGTTTGTTGCTGCGCGGCCTGTCGCATTTCAGTCTCAAGCTGAAGCCAGTCGACGCCATCAATCCATAACCGCTCACAGCCCTCTTTGAGGCGCTGAATGTGACTTTCCAGCAGCACGATTTTACCCTGACGCACCGCGGCGGTAGTAAAACAGCCATCCCCAAACTGCAGGCCGCGGTCGCTGGCGGCCAGCATCGATTGTTTTAACCCGTTAATCCACATGGTTCTCTCCTGAGCGTGACTCGTGATTTCAGCGCATTCTGCAGGATAAAAAAAGGCCCGCATCGCGGGCCTTTTTAGCAATCAACAACGATTACACTTTACGGAAGATCAACGAACCGTTGGTTCCGCCGAAACCGAAGGAGTTACACAGGGTGTACTCCAGACCGGGAACCTGACGCGCGGTGTGGGGCACGAAGTCGAGATCGCAGCCCTCATCCGGATTGTCGAGGTTAATGGTCGGTGGAATGGCCTGGTCGCGCAGCGCCAGAATCGAGTAGATCGATTCAACCGCGCCTGCCGCACCCAGTAAGTGCCCGGTCATTGATTTGGTCGAGCTCACCATCACGCTGCTGGCTGCTGCCCCAAAGACCGATTTCACCGCCCGCGCTTCCGCTTTATCACCCGCTGGCGTGGAGGTGCCGTGCGCGTTGACATAGCCAATCTGCTCTGGCGTAAGCTGAGCATCGCGCAATGCGTTGATCATTGCCGCGGCGGCGCCTGATCCATCTTCTGGTGGTGAAGTCATGTGGTAGGCATCGCTGCTCATACCAAAACCTACGATTTCCGCGTAGATTTTCGCACCACGTTTCTTCGCATGTTCATACTCTTCGAGTACCACAATGCCAGCGCCGTCACCCAGCACAAAACCGTCACGATCTTTATCCCACGGGCGGCTGGCCGCTTGCGGGTTTTCATTACGGGTTGAGAGAGCACGTGCTGCACCAAAGCCACCGACGCCTAATGGCGTACTGGCTTTCTCTGTGCCACCCGCCAGCATCACATCAGCATCGTTATAGGCGATGATGCGTGCGGCATGACCGATGTTATGCACACCAGAGGTACAGGCTGTCGCGATAGAGATGCTTGGACCTTTCAGGCCATACATGATGCTGAGATGACCCGCCACCATGTTAACGATGGTTGAAGGCACAAAAAATGGGCTGATTTTGCGCGGGCCGCCGTTGACCAGTGAAGTATGATTCTCTTCAATCAGACCTAAACCACCGATGCCGGAGCCAATTGCTGCGCCCATACGGCTTGCATTTTCGTCGGTAACAACCAGACCACTGTCCTGCATGGCCTGCATACCGGCCACAATGCCGTACTGGATGAAGGCATCCATCTTGCGCTGATCTTTGCGCGAGATGTAGTCATCACAATTAAAATCTCTTACCAGACCTGCAAAACGTGTTGCATAAGCACTGGTATCAAAATGGTCGATCAGGGTAATGCCGCTCTGACCGGCAAGGAGAGCACTCCAGGTAGACTCTACGGTATTGCCGACAGGAGACAACATGCCAAGACCAGTCACAACTACACGACGCTTAGACACGTTCGTCCTCCAGGGAGGGGAAATAGGGAACTATGTGGGACAAACAAAAAAATCAGGCGGTCGAGCGACCGCCTGAAGATATTCATTAGCCTTTATGGCTATTGATATAGTCGATCGCTGCCTGAACGGTAGTGATTTTCTCAGCTTCTTCGTCTGGAATCTCAGTATCAAACTCTTCTTCCAGAGCCATCACCAGCTCAACGGTATCAAGAGAATCGGCACCCAGGTCTTCTACGAAAGATGCAGAGTTGGTGACTTCTTCCTCTTTCACACCCAGCTGCTCACTGATGATTTTCTTAACGCGTTGTTCGATATCGCTCATACTATTTAATTTCCTATCAAAACTCGCTTTCGCGATGGTTTTCGTAGTGTATAAAATGGTGAAAAAGATGCAACAAAATCCCGGCTGGTCGAACCACGATTTTGCGTTATTTTGCGGTTCTAACCGCAAATAAAGCAAATCATTTCGTGATTTATCAGACCATGTACATTCCGCCATTGACGTGCAGCGTTTCACCTGTGATGTAGGCTGCTTCGTCAGAGGCTAAAAATGCCACAGCATTGGCGATTTCCTGAGCATCGCCTAAGCGACCCGCAGGAACTTCCGCCAAAATACCGGAACGTTGATCTTCGTTCAGTGCCCGCGTCATGTCAGTCTCAATAAAGCCTGGAGCCACGACGTTGACGGTAATGCCACGTGACGCGATTTCGCGCGCCAGTGATTTGCTAAAGCCAATCAAACCCGCTTTTGCTGCCGCATAGTTTGCCTGGCCCGCATTACCCATAGTTCCAACAACGGAACCAATGGTGATGATACGGCCCACGCGCTTTTTCATCATGGCACGCAGGACCGCCTTGGAAAGGCGGAATACCGATGTGAGGTTGGTATCCAGGATATCCTCCCACTCATCGTCCTTCATGCGCATGAGAAGATTATCACGCGTAATGCCTGCATTATTGACTAAAATATCCACTTCGCCAAATTCAGCACGAATATTCTCTAAAACAGTGCTGATTGAGTCAGCGTCAGTCACATTCAGTAACAGGCCTTTGCCCTTGTCGCCAAGGTAAGCACTGATGGCGTCGGCGCCACTCTGGCTGGTTGCAGTTCCTACCACTTTAGCACCGCGTGCCGCCAGTGTTTCTGCAATCGCACGACCAATGCCGCGACTCGCGCCGGTAACCAGCGCAACTTTACCTTCAAAGCTCATGATTTTCCTCTTATTCCTTACCGAGTGCAGCCGTCAGGGATGCAGTATCGTTAACGGCAGCCGCTGTCAGGCTATCGACAATACGTTTCGTCAGTCCGGTCAGGACTTTACCTGGCCCCATCTCCAGGAGCTGCGTCACGCCCTGTGCTGCCATCGCTTCCACGCTCTCGGTCCAGCGAACCGGGCTGTAGAGCTGACGGACCAGCGCATGGCGGATGGCCGCAGCATCGGTTTCAGCTTTCACATCGACGTTGTTGATCACCGGTACCGCAGGCGCGTTAAAGGTGATGCTCTCCAGCGCCACCGCCAGTTTATCGGCCGCAGGCTTCATCAGTGCGCAGTGAGAAGGAACGCTGACCGGCAGTGGCAAGGCACGCTTAGCGCCCGCTGCTTTACAGGCGGCACCCGCACGTTCAACGGCTTCTTTGTTACCCGCAATAACCACCTGGCCCGGCGAGTTAAAGTTAACCGGTGAGACAACCTGACCCTGCGCGCTCTCTTCACAGGCTTTGCGGATAGCCGCGTCATCCAGGCCAATAATCGCCTGCATCGCGCCAGTGCCTTCAGGCACCGCTTCCTGCATCAGTTTGCCGCGCAGTTCAACCAGCTTGACTGCATCCGCAAAGTTAAGCACACCCGCGCAAACCAGCGCTGAATATTCACCCAGGCTGTGACCAGCCATCAGGGCTGGCTGTTCACCGCCCTGCTGCTGCCAGACACGGTAGATTGCCACGGAGGCGGCTAACAGTGCAGGCTGAGTCTGCCAGGTTTTATTCAGCTCTTCAGCCGGACCCTGACTTACTAATTGCCACAGATCATATCCCAGCGCGTCAGAGGCTTCACGGAAGGTCTCTTCTACCAGCGGATACGTTGCCGCTAATTCAGTCAGCATGCCCACGGTCTGTGAACCCTGACCGGGGAAAACAAATGCAAATTGCGTCATTTTTCGTTCCTGTCAATCAAAAGCGAACCAGCGCAGAACCCCAGGTGAATCCACCACCAAAGGCTTCCAGCAGAATAAGGTGTCCGGGTTTGATGCGGCCATCACGGACCGCTTCATCCAGTGCGCTTGGCACCGATGCGGCAGAGGTATTGCCATGACGATCCAGTGTGACGACCACTTTATCCATGGTCATGCCGAGTTTTTTCGCGGTGGCGCTGATAATGCGCAGGTTCGCCTGATGCGGCACCAGCCAGTCCAGCATTTCACGATCGAGATTATTGGCCTGCAGCGTTTCATCAACGATGTGAGCCAGCTCGGTGACGGCAACCTTGAAGACTTCGTTGCCTGACATGGTGACATAAGCAGGCTGATCCTGATGCGCACGATCCTGATAAGGCAGCGTCAGCAGCTGTGAATAGCGACCATCAGCATGAAGATGGGTAGAGATGATCCCCTGCTCTTCGCTCTGACCCAGCACGACCGCGCCTGCACCATCGCCAAACAGGATGATGGTGCCACGATCTTCCGGATCAAGTGCGCGTGCCAGGACATCCGCACCAATCACCAGCGCATGTTTCACCGCGCCATTTTTGATGTATTGATCGGCCACGCTCAGTGCATAGGTGAAACCTGCACAGGCGGCAGCGAGGTCAAACGCCGCGCAGTCTTTGATTTCCAGCATTTGCTGGATCATGCAGGCAGAGCTGGGGAAGGCATGGCTGGAAGAGGTTGTGGCGACAATAATCAGCCCAACATCGTTCGCTTCAATGCCTGCCATTTCAAGGGCGCGTTGCGCCGCGCTGAATCCCATGGTGGCGACGGTTTCGTCAGGCGCAGCAATACGACGCTCGCGGATGCCGGTACGGGTAACAATCCACTCGTCCGACGTCTCCACCATTTTTTCCAGATCGGCATTGGTGCGGATCTGGCTTGGCAGATAACTGCCCGTACCGATAATTTTGGTATACATCTAGGCTTTGTCACTCCTGGCTAATACAGCATCAAGGCGCGCAGCAATTCGCTCGGGAATTTGCTGCCTCACCGCCTGCTCTGCCTGTTCTATCGCCACAGCGAAGGCGTGTTGATTTGCCGCACCGTGACTCTTGATCACTGTTCCGCGCAATCCTAACAGACAAGCGCCATTGTACTGGTCAGGGTGGAGATGCCCGAAGCGCTTCGTCAGACGTTTCTGAATCCAGCGTCCCAGCAACTGAAGCCACCATGACCGTTTTTTACCTTCCCCTGATGACTTCAGCAGAGAAAGAAACATTCTTACCACGCCTTCCATAGTCTTCAGCGTGACGTTTCCGACAAAACCGTCACAGACCATCACATCCGTTTTACCGGTGAGCAGTTCGTTACCTTCAAGGTAACCAATATAGTTGATTTGCGGTGATTCTCGCAGCACTGCCGCGGCGTCGCGGATCGTTTCCAGCCCTTTGGTCTCTTCATGACCAATATTGAGCAACGCGACACGGGGCCGTGCAATACCAAGCACATGCTCAGCCATTACCGACCCCATTACAGCAAACTGCACCAGCATCGCACTGTCTGAGCCCACATTTGCGCCCAGATCCAGCACCACGGTTTTACCCTGTTGCTGGTGCGGTAAAACGGACATCAGCGCCGGACGTTTAATGCCATCCAGCGGTTTTAATAAGAGTGTCGACAGCCCCATCAGCGCACCGGTATTCCCGGCGCTGATGCAGGCCTGCGCACGTCCCTCTTTAACCATCTCCAGTGCCACACGCATTGAGCTGCCGCGACTGTTGCGGATGGCCTGAGCGGGCCGCGCATCACTTGCAATAACCGATTCGGCAGGGATGACCTGCAAACGCCCCATCAGGGAGGAATCCGCTTTGGCAAGCAATGGCATGAGAGTGTCGGGATGTCCGACCAGAAGAAGGAATAGTTCCGAATGAGAGGCCAGTGCCTGCAATGCTGCAGGCACTGTCACGCAGGGACCGAAGTCCCCGCCCATGGCATCAATCGCCAGGGTCAAACGTGTCAAGGTATCGCCTTGCTAAGCAAGAAACTTACTTAACGATAACCTTGCGACCGCGGTAGTAACCGTCCGCAGTGATGTGGTGACGCAGATGAGTTTCGCCAGAAACTTTATCTACTGACAGAGCAGCAGTGGTCAGCGCATCGTGCGAACGACGCATACCACGCTTAGAACGGGTGGGTTTATTCTGTTGTACGGCCATGGACCTTACTCCTATTACTTACGCTTTAAACTGGCTAATACGGCAAATGGATTTGGTTTCTCCACCTCTGCAGGCAGTTTACCAAAGACCATGTCCGCCTCGGACACTTCACAGTGTTCAGAATCGTGCACCGGAACGACCGGCAGCGCGAGAATAATTTCATCCTCGACAACCGCCAGCAGATCGATCTCACCAAACTCGTTGACATCGACCGGCTCGTACGCTTCCGGCAATGCCTCGGCCTGCTCTTCAGAAGAGACAGGGCTGAAGCAGTAACTCACTTTTACGTGATGAGGAAAGGTCTGGTTGCAGCGCTGGCAACGCAACGTCACTTGTACTTCAGCAGTACCCGTCAGTACTGCCAGACGTTGGTTATCAACCGCAAACGACATGGCACAATCCACATCACTGTCCACACTAACGACCGACTCGGCCACACGCTCCACCTGTACAGATGTGTAGACACCCTGATAATCAAGGCGCTTCTGAGCAGTGCGGACAGGGTCCAGCGTTAGGGGTAATTTTACCTTTTGCATAGGGCGCGCATATTAACTTTGTAATGTCATAGAGTCAAAGAAAAAGGCCGTTAAACAGCATCTTTCAACCACTATTCGCATCCAGTGCGGCGCACAGTTTAAAATGACTGTCACCAATTCGCTATCACTATTGAAAAAAAATGACGCCATCGATTCTTTTAGCTTCAACCTCGCCCTTTCGGCAGGCATTACTGCATAAACTGGGCCTGCCTTTTATTACCGCCGCGCCTGAGGTTGATGAGTCACCTCAGCCCGATGAAACCGCTGAAGCGCTGGTAACCCGTCTTGCCGTAGCTAAAGCGCAGGCACTGGCAAAAACGTATCCCAGCCACTGGATAATCGGCTCCGACCAGGTTTGCGTGCTGGATGGCGCTATCGCCGGTAAGCCTCACACGGCTGAGAATGCGCGGGCGCAACTGCGTGCCGCCAGCGGAAAAGCCATTACCTTTTATACCGGTCTGGCGCTATTTCATCCGGTCAGTGGCACGCTGCTGCACTGCTGTGAGCCCTTTGTGGTTCATTTCCGCACGTTGACTGACGCTGAAATCAGCGGCTATGTGGAAAAGGAGCAGCCGCTTCAGTGTGCGGGCAGTTTTAAAAGTGAAGGTCTGGGGATTTGTCTGTTTGATCGGCTGGAGGGACGCGATCCCAATACGCTGGTCGGGCTGCCGTTGATCGCGCTCAATGAGATGTTGCAGCAGGCCGGCATCAATCCTTTAACGAACTGATGCCGGAGAGATTACGCTTTCAGCTGACGCAGCTTAAGCAGGCATTGCTTCAGGCCATCATCCAGTGGCGCTTCGACCCGCATCACTTCGCCGGTGCCGGGATGCGTAAAGGTCAGCGCCGCAGCATGCAGGAACAGGCGTTTTAAACCGGTTGCCGCCAGCTGACTGTCAAACTCACGTTCTCCGTAGCGATCGTCGAAGGCAATGGGATGCCCGGCATGCAGCGTATGGACGCGAATCTGATGGGTACGACCGGTGACCGGGCTCGCTTTCACCAGCGTGGCAAACTCAAACCGCTCTTCTACTTTAAAGCGGGTTTCCGAGGCTTTGCCTTCGCTGCTGACGCGCACCACGCGCTCACCGCTTTGCAGGATGTTTTTCAGCAGCGGCGCCTGAACCACCTTCAGGTGTGACGGCCAGTTGCCGCGCACCAGGGCCAGATAGTCTTTCTGCATCCCCTTTTCACGCAGTTGCTCATGAAGAGAACGCAGCGCCGAACGCTTTTTAGCGACCAGCAGAATGCCGGAGGTGTCACGATCCAGGCGATGCACCAGCTCCAGAAAGCGCGCTTCCGGTCGCAGGGCACGTAACCCTTCAATCACCCCGAAGCTGAGTCCGCTACCGCCATGCACGGCTGTGCCGGAAGGCTTATTCATCACCAGCAGCGACTCATCCTCAAACAGGATGGCATCGGCCAGTGACGCCACTTTCGCCAGTTTGGGGGAAACGGCATCTTCATCGCGTTCCGCTACCCGAACCGGCGGAATGCGCACCTCATCGCCCTCCTCCAGCTTATATTCTGGCTTGACGCGCTTTTTATTCACCCGCACCTCGCCTTTGCGAACGATGCGATAAATCATGCTTTTGGGCACACCCTTGAGCTGGGTGCGCAAAAAGTTATCAATGCGTTGTCCGGCATTTTCAGCCGTGATGGCGACAAAATGTACGCCGGGATTCTCTGTTTTCATGGCGGCGATTCTAAATAGTGTCCCCTGATAGCGCCACCCCTTTTTCTGTGCTTAACTCTGGAGTTGATGTGACGGCAGGTCGCCTCTCTGCTGGCTTTTTCAGCAAAGCGCTGTTTTGTCCGACACATTAGCGATTTAAATGTAAAGAAACTTCACAAGCTGGCTAAAGTCGCCTTGCTATATGAAGGTTAGCAATGGAATAATGCTTGAGTTTCTTACCTGAACCATTTCAGGGCAGAAAAAGAGCGAAATTGTCATTTTGCCGGATTGAGCATACACGCAGCAATGGCGTAAGACGTAATGCGAAATCAGGCACTTAGCGGGCTGCGGGTTGCGGCCTGGACAACAGTATGGGATGCACGGGTTTTCTTTATTCTCTCAGGCATTTCCACTATCTGGTGCTGTTTTCCCTTATGAAAAACAGGCCACCGACGTTATTTGCGCCCCTCGCGCGGTCGACAGCCGTGAGGTTGACGACATTGCACTAAGTCACGGGGCCATCGGTTGATACTCGTCCAGGGTAACTATGCCCGCAGCTGTAATCACTCATGAAAGAATAACGAGTAAGTCACGATGAAAAGAATGTTAATAAACGCAACTCAGCAGGAGGAGTTGCGCGTTGCCCTGGTTGACGGTCAGCGTCTGTACGATCTGGATATTGAAAGTCCTGGACACGAGCAGAAAAAAGCCAACATTTACAAAGGTAAAATCACTCGCATTGAACCCAGCCTTGAAGCTGCGTTTGTCGATTACGGCGCAGAGCGTCACGGTTTCCTCCCGTTAAAAGAAATCTCCCGCGAATACTTCCCCTCCAGCTACAACGCGCATGGTCGTCCGAATATTAAAGACGTGCTGCGTGAAGGTCAGGAAGTCATCGTTCAGATCGATAAAGAAGAACGCGGCAATAAAGGCGCTGCGCTGACCACCTTTATCTCTCTGGCGGGCAGCTATCTGGTACTGATGCCGAATAACCCACGTGCAGGCGGTATCTCTCGCCGTATCGAAGGTGACGATCGTACCGAGCTGAAAGAAGCCCTGTCGGCGCTGGAACTGCCGGAAGGCATGGGCCTGATTGTCCGTACTGCGGGCGTCGGTAAATCAGCCGAATCGCTGCAGTGGGATTTAAGCTTCCGTCTTAAACACTGGGAAGCGATCAAGAAAGCCGCTGAAAACCGCCCTGCTCCGTTCCTGATCCATCAGGAAAGTAACGTGATTGTGCGTGCCTTCCGCGACTATCTGCGTCAGGACATCGGTGAGATCCTTATCGATAACCCGAAAGTACTGGAACTGGCGCGTCAGCATATCGCTGCGCTGGGCCGTCCGGACTTCAGCAGCAAAATTAAGCTCTACACCGGTGAAATCCCGCTGTTCAGCCACTATCAGATCGAATCGCAAATCGAATCCGCTTTCCAGCGTGAAGTCCGCCTGCCTTCCGGTGGCTCGATTGTGATCGACAGTACCGAAGCGCTGACCGCTATCGATATCAACTCAGCACGTGCAACGCGCGGCGGTGACATCGAAGAGACGGCGTTCAACACCAACCTTGAAGCGGCCGATGAGATTGCTCGTCAGCTGCGTCTGCGTGACCTGGGCGGCCTGATCGTTATCGATTACATCGATATGACGCCGGTACGCCATCAGCGCGCGGTTGAGAATCGTCTGCGTGAAGCTGTCCGTCAGGACCGCGCCCGCATTCAGATCAGCCACATTTCACGTTTCGGCCTGCTGGAGATGTCCCGTCAGCGTCTGAGCCCGTCATTAGGTGAATCCAGTCATCACGTCTGCCCACGCTGTAGCGGCACCGGCACCATCCGTGATAACGAGTCACTGGCGCTGTCGATCCTGCGTCTGATTGAAGAAGAAGCGCTGAAAGACAACACCAAAGAAGTTCACGCCATTGTTCCGGTTCAGGTGGCCTCTTACCTGCTGAATGAAAAACGTGAAGCGGTTAACGCTATTGAAACACGCCAGGGTGGCGTGCGGGCTATCATCGTTCCTGATGACAAGATGCAGACCCCACACTACTCCGTGCTGCGCGTGCGCAAAGGCGAAGAGACGCAGACCCTGAGCTATCATCTGCCGAAGCTGCATGAAGCCGAAATGGCGATGCCGTCGGAAGAGGAACATGCTGAACGTCGTCGTCCTGAGCAGCCTGCTCTGGCCGCGTTTGTGATGCCTGATGCGCCTCCGGCACCGGTAGAAGTTGAGCCAGAAGCGCAGCGCGCTGAAGCCCAGCCAGCCGCAAAAGCAGCACCTGCTGTGGCTGCGCCTGCTACCGTCAGCACCGGCTTCTTTGGCCGTCTGCTTGGTGGCCTGAAAAAAATGTTCGCAGGCGAAGAAGCCCCTGCCGCCGCACCCGTGGCCACTGAGGTTGCAGAACCGCAGAAAGCGCCTGAAAGCGAGCAGGAAAACGGCAACGGCCGTGGCGAGCGCCGCAACAACAATAACAACCGTCGTAACAATAATCGTCGTGAGCGTACGCCGCGCAACGGAGATAACGCGCAGTCGCGTGAAGGCCGTGAACCACGCGAAAACCGTGAGCCTCGTGAAAACCGCGAACCTCGTGAAAGTCGTGAACCGCGCGAAAGTCGCGAGCCACGTGAAAATCGCGAGCCGCGCGAGGGTAACGATAATCGCCGTAACAAGCGTCAGTCCCAGGCTGGTGAAGTGCGTGAAGAGCGTCCGGCACTGAGCGAAGAAGCGCGCCAGCAGCGTGATGAGCAGCAGCAACAGCGCCGTGAACAGCGTGCTGAGCGTCAGCGTCGTCGTCAGGAAGAGAAACGCGCCGGTGAAGAAGCCGCCAAAGTGGCTGAGCAGCCGGTAGTGGTAGCCGACGTTCCGGACGTGACCGAGCCGCAGGATGATGAGCGCGTACAGGTTATGCCGCGTCGCAAGCCGCGTCAGCTGAACCAGAAGGTGCGTGTTGATGATAACCGTCCACCTATGCCAGCCGAAGCCAGCGACTTTGCCCAGCCGGCTGAAGTGCGTCAGCCTCAGCAGACAGACGTGGCTCAGCCGCAGCCTGAGTTCCAGGCACCGCAGGGTGAAGAGCAGGATGACAACGACAACCGTGATAACGCCAATATGCCGCGTCGTTCACGTCGTTCGCCTCGTCATCTGCGCGTCAGCGGACAGCGTCGTCGTCGTTACCGTGATGAGCGTTATCCGACTCAGTCAGCAATGCCGCTGGCCGCTGCAGCTGCATCACCAGAGATGGCATCCGGTAAAGTCTGGATCCGTTACCCGGTGAGCCAGGCCAGCGAAGAGCAGGTTCAGAATGTGACTCACGAGACGCCAGCGTACAACCGCGAAGAGACAGCAGACGCCGCCAGTGCGCTGCCCGTTGCTGCCGCAGTTGAATCTGTTGCTCAGGAAGCGCCAGTGCAACAGGCCGAGCCGCAGGCAGAAACGCCAGTGCCGGTCGTGAACACTGACGATACCCGTGCTATCGACGCGCCGGTTAACGAGCAGCCTTCCGTTGTTCCGGCGGCAGATGAAGCAAAAGCGGAAGCGGTAGCAGCCGAAGCCGTGCCTGCTGAGCCTGTCACCGAATCGCCGGTTGTGACACCTGCGGTTGAGACTGCACAGCCTGCAGCGGTTGCAGAAGAAGCACAGCCTGTGGAGGTTGCTGAGCAATCGGCTACCGACGTCAGCGAAGCGATCGCAGCAGAAGTTGAAGAAGTTCTGAATGCGCCGGTCGCTGCTGAAGCTGAAACAGCGCCAGTTCGTGAACCTCATGCTCCGGTGGCCGCACGCGATGTCGCCCCTGCAGCACCGGTGACTGCGGCCGAACCTGTTGCATCAGTGCCTGCAACGGCATCAGTGCCGAATGATGGTACGCGCTGGAAGCATTTTGCCTCTGCGCCGATGACTAAAGCGCCTGCGCCAGTCTGGCAGTCAGAACCGGCACCGCACAGTGACTGGGTGCGTGCACCGTATGAGTTCGACGGTCGCGGTTCTGCGGGTGGTCATAGCGCCACACATCATGCCACAGCCCCGGCGACCAAGCCGTAACGCATAAACTGTTGTGAACTGAACCCCGGCCTGCAAGCCGGGGTTTTTTTATGCCTGCGATTCTGCCCGCCAGCGGACAGAGGATAATTAACCTCCCCTCCTCGCTTATCAGGAATCAGGAAAGTGTGTGCGTGTGTGCGTGTGTGCGTGTGTGCGTGTGTGCGTGTGTGCCTGAAAGCGTGAAAGCGTGAAGGCGTGAAGGCGTGAAGGCGTGAAGGCGTGAAGGCGTGAAGGCGTGAAGGCGTGAAGGCAAGACTGACATGCGAGCAGCCTGTCGCTGTAAATCAACCCGGTTTAATTTCTATGGTTCCCACCACCGGCTGAATCGCAGGCAAAAAAATCCCACCCTCCTTTAGCGGGAGGGTGGGAAAAAGTAAGCGCATCCGGTTAAAGTACGCTCAAAATTTCAGGTCAGACTACGAGTTCATCTGGAACAGCGACATCTTAGACATGTCCGTAAAGGTCTTATAGGACGCCTGTAATGCGGTCTGCTGCATGGTGTAGTTTGAAGCTGCTTCGGTTAAATCCACGTTAACCAGGTCACTCATCTGCGAGCTGTAAATCACACTACGGTCATCGCCCTGGGCATTCAGCGTATCGATCTCTGAAAGCTGGGTACCAATCTCAGAACGCACGGTTAAGACATTATTCAGCGAGTTACCCAGGCCACGGTTGGTTTTATCCATCGCCGCCTGGAAGGTCTGTTTGGTTGCGGCGTCAGCATCATCCTGCGGCACTTTCAGCGCAGCAATGGCGCTATCCAGCATCTTAAACACATTCGTTTCGCTGGCGCTGCCATCCGGCTCTTTGGTGGCATTGCCGGAGATCGCCATAAAGATATTGTCACCGGTATGGCCCACAGTCATGGTACGGCTGGTATCGACCTTCTGAGTGATCGCCTCGGTGCCGCCTGCATAGCCGACGCCGGTGCCTGCCGCATCCACAAATGGCGCACTGTCAGTTTTATAACCGGCAAAAATATAGCGGCCATTGGCATCCTGGCTGTTTGCCTGGTTCAGCAACTGGGCACGGATACCCTCCAGCTGGGTAGCAATCGAACCACGGTCATCGTCGCTCAGCGTACCGGTTGAACCGTTGACGATCAGCCCTTGCGCAGCAATGATCCCATCGGTGACGCCTTTCAGCGTATTCTCTTCCAGTGACAGACCCTGCTCGGCAAAGGTACGCGCCAGCGCATACTGCTTGCCCTGCTGCTGGGTTTGTGACAACACGACAGCACGAGACGCGGCAATCGGATCGTCCGAAGGATTATTCACACGGCGGCCGCTGGAGAGCTCCTGGCCTGATTTCAGCCAGGAGGCCTGTGAGTCAGTGATGCCGCGCACCTGCTGCTCAAAAATCATATTGGTACTGATTCGCATGTTATCTCCTGCCCTTAGCGAATATTGATCAATGCATTAAACACGGTGCTGGCAGTCTGCAGCACCTGCGCATTGGCCATGTAATATTGCTGATATTTGGTCAGGTTGGCGTACTCCTCATCGAGGTTTACCCCAGAGACCGATTGCTGGCGCTGGGTCAGCTGACTGACCACGCTTTTCTGAGTGGTGCTGGTGGTTTCCAGTGAACTGGTTTTGTTACCCACGCTGCTGACGATGGTGGCGTAGGCCTGAGACAGCGTGGCGTTGCCGCCGACCAGTTTCACATCCTGCAGATTCAGCAGTTTTTGCGCATTACGGTTATCACTCTCACCGCCGACAGCACCCGCGGCGGCCACCTGCGATTCACTGGTGATCGCGACTGACATATCGTTGATGGCGTTCTGGACCGGCTTCACCAGGAAACTGTCTTTGGCAGCAGGTGCAGGCGTGCCGGCGACGGTCAGTTTCAGACCGTCAAAGCTCAGCGTGGTGTTGCCACTGGCATCGGTACCTGGCGTGATGGTAACAGCCGCACTGTCTGAGGCGCGGGTTGCGGTCCAGTTATTGCCGTCATAACTCACGGTGTAATTGGATGCTTTCAGTGCACTGGTATCGGTCCACTCAGCGGTGACGGACGCAGCGGTGCTGTTTTTACTATTGCCCACCACGATCGGGCTGCCGATATTAAAGAAATCGACGCCCTGATTGCCTTTGCTATCGAAGCCCTGCTTGTGAACATCGTTGAAACTGGTGGTAAACGCCGCCGCTAACTGACCCAGCTGGTTCTGTGCCAGATCCAGATCCTGAGTACGGAACGCCAGCAGACCGCCCAGCGAACCGGTGGTGATCAGCTTCTCCGGGATCTCGACGTTGCCCGCCTGCTTATCGACATAGCCGATGGTGGTGCGTGTCGGATCGCTGCTGGAAGGCATCGCCACCAGATCGTGAGATTTGTCGCCGTTTACCAGCGTCAGGCCATTGGCCATCGCGACCGTGTAACCGCCATCCTGCTGCGATACCGTCACACCAACCACGTTATTCAGGGTATTCACCAGCTGATCGCGCTTATCGAGCAGATCGTTAGGTGCGGCACCGTTTGCCGTGCTCAGTTTGCCAATCTGTTTGTTCAGATCGGCAATCTGGCTGGTAATGGTATTGACCTGCTTGATGCTGGAATCGACATCGGCGTTGACGCTGTTCTGCATATTATTCAGGTATTGCGCTGACGTCTGGAACTGACTGACCAGCCCCTGCGCATTGCTGAGCATCGACTGACGCGCCGACGGATCGTTGGCGTTGCTGACCACGTTCTGCAGGTTAGTAAAGAAGCCCTGCAGCGAGGTCGACAGGCTGGTAGTCGAGGTCGACAGCAGATCGTCAATGTTAGAAATCTGGCTGTGCTGGGTGCTTACCGCGCTGTAGTTCGCGCTAGAACCGCGCAGCTGCGTAGCAATAAACGCATCATATTCACGTTGTACACCGGTGATATTCACGCCGTTACCATAATAGCTATTGCCCTGCAGGGTACTGTTCGCCTGCGCCAGTACCGTGGTCTGACGTGAATAGCCCGCCACGGTGTAATTGGAAATGTTGTTACTCGTGGTGCTCAGAGCGGCCTGCGCGGCACTCAATCCGCTCATCGCGGAGTTAATTATGCTGGACATCTCGGTTCCTTACGTTCCCCGTCAACCGGGCTGGCAGACATCAAAGTGGGCGCCAGCAGGCGAAAACGCTTCTGGCTATAGGGATGTTATCGGCTTGCTAAAGTGAAACTTGAGGCGCAATGATCAGAACAGGTCGCCCATATCCTGACTGTAAGCTTTGACGACTTTGTCGCCCATACTTTTGAATTGCTGAATCATTCCCACCAGCTTTTGCGCATATTTTGGATCGGTGGCATAACCGGCCGCCTGTAAGGCCTGCGCACCCTGCTCTGCGCTTGAGGCGTTCGTCACCGCCGCATAGCGTGGGTTTTTGGTCAGGAGTTTGACGTAGTCGGTCAGCGCCTCGAAATAGGAGTTATAGACGCGGAAGCTGGCACGCACTTTCTTCGCTTCGCCCTGCTCATATTCGGTGGTCATGATATCGGTGGTGTCACCTTTCCAGTCGCCGCTGGCTTTAATCCCGAACACGTTGTAGCTCGGTTTGCCGTCGCGGGTCAGGATCTGACGCTGGCCCCAGCCCGACTCCAGCGCAGCCTGCGCCAGAATCAGGTGATGAGGAATGCCACTCTGCTGGCTGGCAGCCTGCGCCGGTTGCGTCAGCTGGGCGATAAACTCGCGGCTGTCACTGGGCAGACCCGTCGGTGAAGCGACCGGCGGCAGACGCGGCATTGCCTTACGCACAATCTGCTCCAGCTGCTGCGCGGGCAGTGGTGTTGCCCCGCTGGTGCTGAGAATAAAGCTGTTATCCAGCTTCATCGGCACCGTACCGGCTTTTTCATCCGGCGCGGTGGCGGGCTGCATCTGTTTGACGATGGTTTCCGCCAGGCCGAGGCCGCGCTTCCCCATCTCCTGTGCAATCTGCTGGTCATACATAGAGGTAAAGAGTTTGGTCTGCTCGTTGCCCATAATGCCGTCCTGCGGCAACGCCTCGCGCATACTCTTCAGCATCATCTGTACAAACATCCCTTCGACCTGACGCGCCACCTGCAACGCTTGTCCTTTCGGATCGTTGCTGGCCTGGCGTTTCAGTTCATTCAGGGAACGGCTGTCGAAAGCCGAACTCGTCAGAGATTGCATATCAGCCATCAGATAATTTCCAGTTTGGCACGCAGACAGCCGGCACTCTGCATCGACTGCAGAATTGACATCAGTTCGATAGGTGACGCACCCAGCGCATTCAGCGCACGCACCACGTTGTTCAGGTTGGCGCTGGCGTTGACGCGTTGCAGCGCACCGCCGGTCTGGCGCAGATCGATCTGAGTCTGCGTCGTCGCCACCGTCTGACCACCGGCCAGGGGGGTATCAGGCTGACTGACGTTCTGCTGCTGATTAACCGTCACCGACAGGTTGCCCTGCGCCACAGCACACTGATTCAGCGTCACTTCACGGTTCATGACGACTGAGCCGGTACGGGAGTTGATGATCACCTTCGCATCTTCAACCGGAATCGAGACATCAATATTCTGGATCTCAGCCAGCAGACGCACCTGCGCACCATTATTAGGCGACACGCGGATCTGCACGGTACGGGCATCCAGCGGCTGCGCCGCGCCGTAACCGCCACGGGCGTTGATTGCATCAGCAATACGCTGCGCCATCGAAAAATCTTCGCTGTTAAGCTGCAGGTTAATGGTGTTCTGCGAACCAAAGTTGCTCTGCAGTTCACGCTCAACGGTGGCGCCACTGGTAATACGGCCACCGTTCAGCTGGTTAACCTGAACACTGCTGCCGCCCGCTGAGGCACCCGCACCACCGACCAGGATGTTACCCTGTGCCAGCGCATAGACCTGGTTATCTACCCCTTTCATCGGCGTCATTAACAGTGTGCCGCCGCGCAGGCTTTTGGCGTTACCCAGCGATGAGACCACCACATCCAGCGTCTGTCCCTGACGGGCAAACGATGGCAGTTTCGCGGTGACCATAACGGCCGCCACGTTTTTCAGCTGCATGTTAGTTCCGGTCGGAACGGTAATGCCAAGCTGTGACAGCATGTTGCTCACGGTCTGCGTAGTAAATGGCGTCTGAGTCGTCTGGTCACCGGTGCCATCCAGGCCCACCACCAGGCCGTAGCCCAGCAGCTGGTTATCACGTACGCCCTGTACCGTGGTTAAATCACGAATCAAATCGGCTTTTGCCAGCAGGCTGACGCCCAGCAGCAGCGCCAGCCCGGCGCGTAACAGCGTTAACTTTTTCATTGAAACCTCTTACATCGGCGAGATGTTCAGGAAGAAACGCTGGAACCAACCCATGGTCTGCGCCTCATTGATGTAACCATTTCCGACGTACTCAATACGTGCATCGGCGACAGCAGTAGATAACACGGCGTTGCTGGCGCTAATGGTGCGTGGGTTGACCACGCCCGAGAAGCGAATGAACTCCGTGCCCTGATTAATGGCAATCTGTTTTTCACCGACCACGTGCAGGTTGCCGTTTGACAACACCTGATCCACGGTGACGGTAATGGTGCCGGTAAAGGTGTTATTGGCAGATGCGCCGCCTTTACCTGCGAAATCGTTTTTGCCTGTCGCGTCGATGTTGGCTTTTTCACCACCTGCACCCACCAGGCCTGCCAGTCCGGTCGGCACCGCGCTCACGCCAAAGCTGCTGCTGCCATCGCGGCTGGCATTGGCTGAGGAGCTTTTGCTGGCGCTGACGTTTTCCTGCAGCGTAATGGTCAGGGTATCGCCAATGTTGCGTGGACGACGATCTTCAAACAGCGGCTGATAGCCGTAGTTAAGCGGCGCGACGCCCTGGAATATAGAGCCGTTGACCACCGGTGGCGCAGACGGCATGGGTTGCGCTGTGGTTGCACCTTCGACCAGCGGGGTACGCGGGACCAGGGCACATCCGTTAAGAGTTAGCAGCAACGAGGCAACTAACCAATGTCCAGGCTTGAGAATCTGTTGCTTCGCCACGGCGTCACGACCTTATTAATGTCTGTCATTCAGGCCAGCACGGGCTGGCCCTGTTCGGGATTAAAGCTGTGTTAATTTCGCCAGCATCTGATCAGAGGTGCTGATCGCCTTGCTGTTGATTTCGTAGGCGCGCTGCGTCTGGATCATGGTGACCAGCTCTTCCGCCACGTTAACGTTCGAGGTTTCGGTGTAGCCCTGATAGAGCAGACCTGCGCCGTTCTGGCCTGGCGTGCTGTCTGTCGGTGCGCCCGATGCCTGAGTTTCCTTGTAGAGGTTTTCACCCACGCTATCGAGACCGGCGTCATTCATAAAGGTGCTCAGGGTTAACTGCCCCACCTGCGCGGCCTGAGCCTGACCCTGCTGCGTCACGCTGACCACACCGTCACGCGACACGGTAATGCTGGTGGCGTTGGCCGGAATGGTGATGCCTGGCTGCACCGGGAAACCGGAGTTGGTCACCAGCTGGCCGTTCTGATCAACCTGAAACGCGCCGTCACGGGTATAAGCAGAGGTGCCATCCGGCATCTGAATCTGAAAATAGCCCTGGCCGTTAATGGCGATATCTTTTGAGTTACTGGTCTGCGACAGGTTGCCCTGCGTATGCAGACGCTCAGTGGTCACCGGACGAACACCGGTACCGATCTGCAAACCGGATGGCAGCGTTGTCTGCTCTGATGACTGTGTGCCCGGCTGGCGCATGGTCTGGTACATCAGATCTTCGAACACGGCACGTGAACGCTTAAAGCCGTTGGTGCTGACGTTTGCCAGGTTGTTGGCAATGACGTCCATGTTCATCTGCTGCGCATCAAGACCGGTCTTAGCGATCCATAAAGAACGAATCATGTTGTTATCCTCGTGCCTTAGCCCATGCTCAGGAGCTGGTTGGCTTTTTGTTCATTTTCGTCGACGTTGGTGATGACTTTCATCTGCATCTCAAAACGTCGGGCGTTGGCGATCATATCGACCATGGTTTCTACCGGTTTGACGTTGCTGCCTTCCAGCACGCCAGGCATCACCTGCATGGTGGGATCGGCCTGCAGCGCGGCACCGCGGGTTGTCTGCGTCGACGCAGTAGGCCGGAACATGCCGTCATCACTGCGCTGCAGCTCCTGCCCGGTTGCCCTGACCAGCTTCAGTTTGCCCAGCTGAACCGTGGCGTTCGGCGAATCACCGGCATTCAGCCCGGTGATCGAGCCGTCGGCTGCAATGGTGATTTCAGTGCCCTGCGGGATCACAATCGGACCGCCATCGCCCATCACAGGATTGCCCTGAACCGTCAACGTACCGGTCGGACTGATTTGCATATTGCCGTTGCGGGTATAGGCTTCGCTGCCGTCAGCGGTACGCACCGCCAGCCAGCCATCCTGCTGTACCGCTACATCGAGCGGACGCTCGGTGTAGTCCATCGCGCCCTGGCTCATGTCGGCGCCCGGTGTCGAGGCGGCGACCAGCGTACGGGTTGGCAGTGACCAGCCACTCACCGGCACGGCGCGCAGCGCATTCAGCTGCGCACGAAAACCCGGTGTAGAGGCGTTGGCGAGGTTGCTGGCGGTAACCGCCTGCTGATCCAGCGTCTGGCTGGCCGCGCCCATCGCGGTATATATCGCGTGATCCATATGGCAATCCTGTTAGAGAATTAACGTAAGTTAACCAGCGTGTTGAGAATCTGGTCCTGAGTTTTGATGGTCTGCGCATTCGCCTGATAGTTACGCTGCGCGACGATCATATTCACCAGCTCTTTACTCATGTCGACGTTGGACGATTCCAGTGCGCCGGCGGTCAGTGAACCAAAGGTACCGGTGTTAGCCAGACCAGTTGCTGCCTGACCGGATGCGCTCGAAGCCTGCCAGACGTTGTCGCCTTTAGACTGCAGGCCTTCCGGGTTAGAGAAGCTCGACAGGACAATCTGACCCAGCAGCTGGGTTTTCTGGTTTGAGTAGCTGCCAGTGATGGTGCCGTCATTATTGATCGCGTAGCTGGTCAGATCGCCAGGTGCATAACCATCCTGGGTCGGGCTGCCAAAGTTGGTGGCGCCGGTGTTCTGCTGCAGGCTGCCCAGCATGCTCAGGTTGATGGGCTGATTGGCTACTGCGCCATTGGCGCCGCCCACGTTCAGCGTCAGGCCGACGGTGCCATCCGTCGTGGTGCTGACAACCGCGCCGCTGGCATCCAGCTTAGAAACGCTGGTCAGCTTACCGCTGGTGTCAAACGCCATTCTGAAGTCACCCGCTGAACTGCCGGTGTTGCCATCAATGGTACGCACGGTCCAGCTGTTGCTGGTGGTATCTTTCACGAAATACATGTCGAGCGCGTGGTCATTACCCTGCGAGTCGAACACGGTTGCCGTGGTTTTCTTGTTGTAGCTGTCTGCGTTCGCCGTCGAGAAGGTGGCCACAGATGGCGTTTTGTCCGTTGAGTTCAGGTTGGCAACCAGACCGGCGGTAGTGGTCGCACGGGCTGACATCTGCTCGGTAGGAATACGCAGCGCCACCGGGTTAGCACCTGCCTGGATAGTGGCCGGTGAACCGCTGGCCGGATAGCCGGTCACGTTCAGACCCTGGGTGTTGACCAGGTTACGGTTGGCATCCAGCGTTAACTGACCATTGCGTGAATAGAAGACGCCGCCGCTGCTGTCGGTCATACGGAAGAAACCGTTACCGCTCAGTGCAACGTCCAGGCCACGGCTGGTGGTGGTGGTCGCGCCGTCGTTAAAGTTCTGGATTACCGCAGCAACTTTGGTACCGAGGCCGACGTTAGAACCGGCAAACATATCGGCAAACGCGATGGTGCTCGATTTAAAGCCCGCAGTGGCGGAGTTGGCAATGTTGTTACCGATGACATCAAGGTTACTTGAAGCAGCACCAAGGCCGCTGACCGCTTGGGAAAATGACATGTGTTTGTTTCCTGTCTACAGGTTAATCAGAGAATCTGACGTACGTCGTCAAGGGTGGCGGAGCCCATGGTGCCGAGATCCAGTTTTGTGGTGTTGTTCGCAGTACTCACCCCATTGACGTAGGCGTAGTTAAGCGGTTGTGCCACCAGTTGTGTGTTGCCATTGCTTGCGGCAATCGCAACGCTGTATTTACCATCCGGGGCGACAGAGCCATCTGTCAGCTTGCCGTCCCACGAGAAGGTGTGCACGCCAGCGCTCAGCGCGCCCAGATCGACGGTGTCGATCACCGTGCCACTGGCATCTTTAATGGTGGCCGATGTGCCGGTTGAGGCGGAGGCCAGCTCAACGCCAAATGGCGTTGTGGTGCCGTTGCCTACCAGAACCTGTCCGCCATTAACCATTACGCCATGCCCAATCAGCGTGGAGCTCTGCAGCGACTGGCTGGTGCTGATCTGGCCGGAGATCGATCCCAGCGTGGTATTCAGTTTTTCAATGCCGCTCAGGGTATTGATCTGTGCCAGCTGCGTGGTGAGCTGACTGTTATCCATTGGATTGGTGGGATCCTGGTTCTTTAACTGCGTCACCAGCATGGTCAGGAACTGATTCTGCAGATCCTGCGCATTGTTGCCGGTGCCACTGGTGTTAGAGGAGCTAAGGACCGTGGGGTCCAGTCTTTCGTTAACGCCTACCGCGATAGCCATAATTTTTCTCCGTTATTGCCCGATCGTCAGGGTTTTCATCATCATCGACTTCACGGTGTTGAGCACTTCGACGTTGGCCTGGTAGCTGCGTGACGCCGACATGGTGTTGACGCTTTCAGAGACCACATCCACGTTCGGCATCTTCACGTAGCCTTTGGCATCTGCCATCGGATTGCCCGGGTCATAGACCAGCTTGGCAGGTGTAGGGTCATCCACGACTCTTGCCACTTTCACGCCGCCGGTGGCTGAGCCTGGTGCTGCATCGGTCTGGAAAACCACCTGCTTTGCCACGTAAGGCTTGCCATCGGGGCCGGTGACGCTGTCGGCGTTCGCCAGGTTACTGGCACTGACGTTTAATCGCTGTGATTGCGCGGTCATCGCTGAACCGGCAATGTCAAAAATATTCAGCAAGGCCATAATTATTGTCCTTGTAACACGCTCATCATGCCTTTGATCTGGCTACTGATGAGGGTGAGGTCGGTTTGATATTTCAGGCTGTTATCCGCGAACTGCGTACGCTCACGGTCCATATCTACGGTGTTGCCGTCGGCAGAAGGCTGGTCAGGAATGCGATAAAGCATATCCATCGATGGCACGCCGTTTGTCTGTGCTTCAATGTGGCGAGCTGACGTGACTTTTAACGCCATGCTGCTGCCTTCCGCACGACCATTGGACATCACCCGACTCAGCTCGCTGGCAAAGTCGATATCCCGGGCCTGATAACCAGGGGTATCGGCGTTGGCAATATTTGACGCCAGGATCTCCTGACGTTGAGCACGCAGGTTGAGGGCCTCCGTACCAAATTTCAGCGCCGCATCCAGTTTGTCGAGCATGTTTCCTCCGCGTATGAGAATTTCGAGCTCGCAGCTTAATTTGAAAATGCAAGGGGTCATCGTCTGAATAAGGCCTCAAATGACCGCTATTTTGACAATTAAGGATTTTTCTTAAGGGGTACACTCGTCGCCATCATCAGTGAGGAAATGCACAATGCGTCGATATCTGACCCTGCTGACCAGCCTGCTGGTCGCGATCGCCCTGCCGGTTTCCGCCGGGGATCTCAATGCACAACTGAATCAATTTTTTAAAGCGCGTGACGCCCAGCATGCTGATGGCATGGTTGTGGTGGTACGCACGCCGCAGGAACAGTGGCCAGCCTGTGAGGCGCCACAGTTCACCCTGCCCGGCAACAGCCGGTTGTGGGGGAATATGAGCGTGGCGGCAAACTGTGGTGAGAACCGCCGTTATATTCAGGTACAGGTGCAGGTCACCGGTTCCTATCTGGTGGCGAACCGGCTGCTGAGCCAGGGCAGTAGCGTGAGCGAGAGTGATTTCACTCTGCAGACCGGCCGCCTTGATACTCTGCCTGCCCGCGCCCTGCTGAATGCGGACTCGGTCGCAGATGCTGTGGTGCTGCGCGATATCCAGCCAGGACAGCCGATTAATCCCTCCACGCTGCGTCAGCCGTGGCGTGTCAAAGCGGGTCAGAATGTGATGGTGATTGCCAGCGGTGACGGCTTTGATGCCAGCGGTGAGGGCAAGGCGCTGAATAACGCTGCCCGATCGCAGTCGGTCCGGGTCAGGATGGGAAATGGCCAGATTGTCAGCGGTAAGGTACGCGAGGATGGGAATATTCTTATAACGCTGTAAAGTGTTAAAGAAGCCAGTAGTGCTGCCGATAGAAGAATCAACGAAGCGATAACGCTATTCTGATTCAGGTGGCAGACTTCCCCTGACCGTACAGGAGCCCGAACATGAGCATTGACAGAACGCAACCTCTGAAACCCGCCAGCACCGTACAGAGCCGCGATAGCAGTGAGTCCGGCAGCAGCAAAGTGCGCCAGAGCGCCAGCCCGGTGGCAGCAGCCACGACCCCTGCAGCAGCCCAGGTCAGCCTGAGCAGCGCGCAGTCGCAGCTGATGCAGCCGAGCAGCAAAGATATTAACGTCGAGCGCGTTGAACAACTGAAAACCGCCATTCGTAATGGCGAACTGAAGATGGATACCGGCAAAATCGCCGATGCGCTGATTGCCGACACCAAGGCGTATTTAGAGGGTAATTAGTTCCCATGAGTAATTTGCAGACCACCTTAGATAAGATGCAGGACGTGCTGGCCTCGCTCTCAGCCGTGCTGGAAGAAGAGCAGCAGCAGCTGGCAGCCGGAAACATTAATAGCAATCTGTTGCAGCGTATTACCGAAGATAAAAGCGCGCTGCTCAGTACGCTGAACTATCTGGATGAGATGCGCCGCACCGCTGAGCAGAGTCAGGCGACATCGGCACCTTATCGTGGTCAGAACGACATGGCGCGCCGCTGGGACACTATCCAGCAGCACAGCCGTCGTCTGCAGGATGCCAATGTTCATAACGGCCTGCTGCTGCAACACCAGATCCGCTACACCCAGGATGCGCTTGACGTGCTGAAGCCGCATCAGACCCAGGCCTTTTACGGCCCGGATGGGATGGGTAAAGGCCAGGCGACGTTAAGTCGCAAAGCCTGAACCGGAAAGTAGCGAAAAAAATCCCGCCTGGTGGGTAATGCTGATCAGTTAAGATTAGATTTGTAAAGGCTGCCACGGTCAAACGTGGCAGCCTTTTTTCCGGGCGGGCGAGCCGCAGTGCGGGCCAGCGCACCTCTGCTGCTGCCGGGCCGTCCTCGCGCCGCTCACGCGGTACCTTCGGCTTTGACGTCGTGCCGACGAACCGTTCGGGGATCGGCCCTCCCTGGCCGGCCCCGAACTGTCCACGCTTCCCGGCGTGGACTTCTGGCCCACCGTCACGCCTCAGCGCTGCGGATAGCCCTTTCAGCAGCAGAGGCGCTCAGGCCTCCACTCTCGTGCCCTTCTTAACAATACACACTGAAGTTTCAGAGCAGGCTGGTGCCGGGCAGGGGCAGGCAATCCGCAGCGCTGAACAGAATGAGTCTGCCAGGA